>CAJOHG010000017.1:0-6341 GCA_905234395.1 uncultured Selenomonadaceae bacterium | reverse complement strand
CCCGTGACTTTGACTTTTGAATTGTAAAAATTTAGGGATCGCCCGATTGGACAATCCCTTTAATTTGATTTCGGAACGACTGATTGACAATGTTGCAGCCGCCACGATTGAGAGTGAAATTTTCGGCAGTGACCATTGTCCCGTGACTTTGACTTTTGAATTGTAAAAATTTAGGGATCGCCCGATTGGACAATCCCTTTAATTTGATTGAATGAGCCGCTATTTGATAAGGTTATCGAAGTCGGCTTGCGGAACGAGTGTGACCAGTCCCATTATCGCCAAAATCTGTTCAAGAGCCGCGCGAGCAGTCGAAGTGTTCTTGACGACAAAATCAGTGTCGCGCCAATGTTCAAATTCGCCGGTCTCGTCGGCAGTCTCAACGTAGTAGCGAATCTCATCATTGGAACAGCCCGCGCGCAACATTCTGTCAACAAAAACCTGGTCGTCAATCATGAGAAAAATCGTGATAAGGTCTTGATTGATGAACTTGGTAAGCTGTTTAATGCCCGCAACGTCCTGCATGATGGCGATGCTGATTTTGTGGCGTTGATAGGCGTTGAGCACGTCGGATTAGAGTGAGCTTGATAGGTGTTGTTGACGATAAATTTTTCGTTCTTGTAGTCGGCATTTTTGACGGTCTGATAAAGTTTGCGTTTGTAAGCGTAGCGGTCGTCGAAAACGCGCGTGGTGACGGTCGGAATGTAATGAATGCCCATGGACATGAGCTGCGAAACCATCGTGGATTTGCCGGAAGTGTGCGGGCCGAGGAAGGCATAAATTTTATTCGCCATGTGAATTCCTCCTTAACGCTTTTGTTTGGCAATGATGCGGACAGTGTCTTCGTCCTCGTCGATTTCAGCGGCGCAACGCGGACAACATTCATATTGGGTGCCGTCGGGCAATGAACGTTTGCCTGTGCATTTGTCGCAGAAAATCAAGCCGCAACGTTTGCATTCATAAAGCTCGCCGAAATTTGTGCGCCCGCAACGCGGACAGCTGCTGTAAGTCGCCATGAAAATCGCCTCGCTCAAAAATTATTTCTTGTTCTCCTCCAGGAATTTTGTCAACGTCTTGCCGCCGACGCCCCAATTGTCAAGGTCGTTTTCTTTGATGAGGACGTAGAAAAATTTCTCGTCGACGTTTAGAATTTCGCTGGCAGTCTTCGTTAGCCCGGCAATGAGTTTTTCTTTTTGCTCCTTAGTCGGATGAACCGCGTCGATTGAAATAATCGGCATGATAATCACTCCTCAATTTAACAGTTTAACAATTTCTTCGCCGACAGAAGCTGCCGACGCAGGATTTTGTCCCGTGACAAGTCGTCCGTCAACTTCAACGTGATTTGACCAATTCGCCGCCGCATGATGAATCGCGCCGTGATTTTTGAGTTCGGTCTCCAATAAAAACGGCACAATGTCCGTCGCTTGAACTGCAGATTCTTCGCCGTTGGTGAATGCCGTCAAGTTTTTGCCGTCGACGAGAAATTTTCCGTCGCTAAGTTTGACGTTGACCAATGCCGCCGGACCGTGACAGACCGCCGCGACAATTCCGCCGTGCTCGTAAATTTCGCGTGTAACCTTGTCAATCGCCGCGCTGTCAGCAAAATCCCACATAACTCCGTGTCCGCCCGCAAAAAATATCGCGTCGAAGTCGTCAGAGTTCACATCGTCAAGTTTAAGCGTGTCGTTGAGTTTGGCTTGAAAATTTTCGTCGTCCCAAAATTTTTTGTTGGTCGCGTCGTTGAAGTCGAGGCTGTCGCCGTCAATCGGAGGTTTGCCGCCCTTAATCGATGCCAACGCGTAATCGACACCTGCCGCAACAAATTTTTCCAGCGAATGCGTCAATTCGCTCAGCCAAAAGCCCGTCGGAATGCCCGTCGCGCCTTTAACGTCATTGCTCGTCACGACACACAAAATCTTTTTCATGCACATCACTCCAATCAAAATTTTTCACTCAAAATAATTCTCGTCGGTGCATAGTCAATCGTCAATTCGACTTGAATCAACGGCTCAACTTGCTTGCGAAAATTTTTGTAAGCTTCGGACGTGAAATAAATCTGCGCGGCATTTGAATCGGTGAAAATAATCATCGTGTGCAAAACGTTCGGGCGCGGCAATTCGGCAGTGACAAACGCTCCTAAAACTTCCGAATCGTCACGGACTGCGCGGACAGCTTCGGCGGAAATTATCTGCTGAAACTTGGCGAGATTGACGGGCGCAATTTCAAAGCGACGAGTTTGAACGACAGTTCCGACGCCGCGAATTTTCTGCTCCAAAACAATTCCGTTGACGGGCAAAATTTTCAAGCCGTTCAAAATCGGCAAACGCTCGGCTCTGTACTGTTGAAACGCTTCGCTTGTGCTGTGAATTCGATAAGCCTCATCGCTCTCGTAAATTTCAAGCAGCCGCATGACGTTCGGATTGTCACGTTCAATCGCGCCGTAAAGTGCATAGGTGCCTGATTCTTTCGCGGTGGTCGGTGCCAAAATTCTCGCGCCCATGTCGATGATTTGCGGCATTGCTCCTGCGGTTGATTCGACTGTTGCCCATTGAACGCGCGGCATATTTCCTTCGGGCGTGCGAATCGATTTGGCGTCAACCGTCGCCGTCAGCATAAAAATCACTCCCAACATCAGCAAAATTTTTTTCATGCACATCACTCCAATAAATTTTTCGCGTTGTCGACGTAAATTTTTTCCATCAAGCCGCGTCTTGAAAGTTCGTCGTCGAAAAGTTTTTTCTTGCGCAAAATTACGGGCGCGGGCACATATGGATAATCGGTGCCGAAAATTATTTGGTCGAGCGACGCGATTTTTAACAGCATGTCGAATTGTTCGGGCATCGGGTCGCCTGCCGTGTCGAAGAATAATTTTGATAAGCCCGCCGCGAAATTCATCGGCTCCATTAAATTCATCGCCGCGAGCATTTGGAACATTGCGCCCGCACGCTGTTTCATGTACGGCAAAAATGAGCCGCAGTGTGGCACGACGACTTTCAAGCGCGGAAATTTTTCAAGCGTTCCGTTCGCCAACATGTTCAAAACTGCGCGGGTGGTGTCGGCAGGATATTCAAACAACGCCATGACTTTTCCGGTTACGACGTTTTCTCGCGGCAAAAATTGTGCGGGACTCGGATGAATTATCACGAGCGAATTTTTTTCGTTGAGCGCGGCAAAAATCGGGTCAAGTCGTTTGTCGCCCAAATAAACGCCGTCGGAATTGCTCGCAACTTTCACGCCCAATGCTCCCAATTTTTCCGTCGCGTAGTGAAATTCTTCGATTGAGCCTTCGACGTTCGGAAACGGCAACGTCGCCGCGAAACCAAATTTTTCCGGGAAACGTCGGCAAATTTGAGCAAAGTCCTCGTTTATCGCCCGCGCAGATTTGCAATCGGAAATGTGCGGTGTCGCCGGTGAAAGTATCGTGAAGTCAATGCCCGCGTCGCTCATGAATTGCAAATGTTCTTCGACAGACCATTTCGGCAAAGGAAAACCTTCAATCGCCGCCGCGTCAATGTTCAATCGTTTCAGCGCGTCAACGTAGCTCGGAAGTATTGCGTGAGCGTGAAAATCGATTCGCGAAAATTTTTCTGCCGCGTCCGTTGACATGTTCAAACCTCCAAAAGTCATTGCCAAAAATCCTGCGCCGCTTAGCTTGATGAATTCTCGTCGATTCATGTCGGCAACCTCCAAAAAAATTTTTACGCTTTGAAGTTACCACATAAAGTTGACATCAAGTCAAGTTCAATAATGCGGAGCAATCTATCAGTCGCATTTCAAGCCTCCACGTTGAAAATCTGCGCAAAGCCCGTCATGTCCAAAACTTCGCGGACTTGTTCGCCGACGTGTTTAAGCGTCAACGTTCCGCCTTGAGCACGAGTTTTTTTCAATGCGGCAACGAAAATTCTCAAGCCCGACGACGAAATATAATTCAGCCCGTCCAAATCGAATATAACTTTTTCCGCGCCGTCCAGTGCCGCCAAAATATTATTCTGTGACCAATTCGCCGCGTCCGTGTTGAGCTTGCCCGAAAGTGAAATCGTCAAATCCTTTTCGAGACGATCCAAAGAAATTTTTAACGCATGGTCTTCCCGCGTTTGAACGAACTTTAATATTCCGCCTTGCGCACGAATTTTTTTCATCGCGTCGACGAGAATTCGCAAGCCCGAAGACGAGGTGTGCTCCAGAGCGTTTAAGTCGAAGAGAACTTTTTCCGCGCCGTTCAATGATGACAAGATTGTTTCCGTTGCCCAATTCGCCGAGTCGGCATTGAGCTTGCCCGATAATTTCACCGTCAAATTTTTTCCGATACGTTCGGACGAAATTTTTAAGCCGTGCTGTTCAAGCGTTTGAATTGTCAGTTGCGCCGCCGACGGTCTGTAAGTCACGACGTATTCTTTCAGCATGACGAGCGGATATAAATGCTCTTTGAAGAACCGCAAATTTTCTTCGCCGATGTCCGCCATGATGTTTTGCGTCAAAACTCCGCGCTCCGCATTGATTTTCGCGTCATACCAATGGGCAAACTGATTCGCGCCCTTGAAGTCGTAATTTGCCTTGGCGAAGAGTCTGACGGAATACGTTTCGTCAATCAGCTCGTCCAAACAGTAAGCGACAATTTTTCCGTCCACGCGCACGACGAATCCGAAAAGATTTTTCAGCTCGTCCCAATGCTCCGGCGCGAAGATAAAACTTCTGTAGTCGTCGCGGGCATCCGCTAACTTTTTGACGCGGGCTTGAAGATTTTTTTCAGTCGAACCTTGAAACGCTCGCAACTCGTCAAAAATTTTCGGCGTGATTTCTTCGACGGTGTAAGCGTAATTTTTCTCGAACGTGTCGACGGCGTTGCGAAAGGTTTTAAAATTTTTTCCCTGAAGTTTTTTCATGCGGTCAATGTGCAAAATATAATCCCAGTTGTCGCGATCTTCGTCAACTTCAATCGCCGCGCCGAGTTGCTGCTGCCAAAGCTTAACCAAATATTCCGGCACGCAAATAAACGTCGTATCTTCCGGCACGTGTTGAGCGAAAACTTCCTGCCAATCAATTTCGTCCCAATCGCCCGCCGGCGGTGTCCAAAGTTCTTTGCCGTTGTCAATCGCTTTATGCCAACACAAATCCGCCGCATAGCCTCGTTGAATTTTGAACTGCTCACGATAACTTATCAGCACATGCGTCGAAAAAATTGCGGGAATTTGAATGCAACGCTTGAGATATTTCGCGTAACGATCATTGTCTGCAAAGTCGAAGTCTCGAAAATCAATCATTGAGTTGTCTCCCTTCCAAAAACGCTTGCATACATGACGGGCAACACCAACAGCGTTAAGACCGTCGCCACGAGTAAGCCGCTTGCAATCGCAACTGCCATCGGTGCCCAAAAAATATTCAACATCAACGGCAACATTCCGAGTATCGCCGCCGCCGCCGTCAACATTATCGGACGAAAACGCAGCACTGCCGAATCAATTATCGCGTCGTGAAGATTTTCGCCCGCCGACAAATGCTGTTGGATTTGATCGATTAGGATAACCGAGTTGCGAATTATCATGCCGCTCAATGCGATAACTCCGAGCTCCGCCACGAAGCCCAAAGGTTTGCTCAAAATTACCAGCCCGAAAATTACGCCGATTAATCCGAGCGGTGCCGTCAACAGCGTCAAGACCATTGCTTTTGCGTCGTGCAGTTGCAACATTAAAAGCGTCATTATCACGAACGCGACGAGCGGCAACATTGCCACGAGATGTGCCGTTGATTTAGTGCTCTGTTCCAAATCGCCGCCCGGTTCAATCGAGTAGCCGAGCGGTAAATTTTTTCGCAAGTCTTCTGTCGCCGTCAATGCCCGTTTAGTTGCGTCGTTGGCAGTGCCCGATAAAATTTCGGCTTGCACCGTGATTGTCGGCTTGAGGTCACGACGATTAATCAAACCGTATTCGGCGGCGTAAGAAATTTTGGCGAGCTGTTCAAGCGGAACGTAACCGGCGGCTCCGAGATATATCGGCAAATTTTTCAGCGCGGCGAGATTATTTCTGTCGGCGGCGGCAAGTCGCAGGTCAATGGCAATCGTTCTGTCGCCCGCGTAAAATTCTGCAACCTTCGCGCCGGTAATTTCGGTGTAGAGCGTCGACTTGACGGCTTGACTTGAAACGCCGAGCGCACGCAATTTATCTTGGTCGAGATCGATTCGCACGACTTTAGATTTTTCGTTCCAATCAAGATTGACATCAACGGCATTTGAATCGGCGGCAACACGTTCGGCAACCTGCGCGGCGAGTGCGTGAACTTTTTCAACGTCGGTGCCCGTGACGCGGAGCATAATCGGATAATCGGCAGGCGGCCCGGTCTGAATCAGT
>CAJOHG010000016.1:46959-50600 GCA_905234395.1 uncultured Selenomonadaceae bacterium | reverse complement strand
CTTGTCAATGTCGGCGGGCACGCCTTCCGTTGCAGGAACGATTGCCCAAAATACCACGTCGATTTGATTTGCATTTAATGCGGCGGCGCGAGCACCGCTCTCAATTTGAACGACTTCGATATTTCGATTGAGACGTTTGCCGATTTCCGCGAGCATTGCCGTGTTAAAACCTGCGGGCGAATTATCGGGCAGAATCAAATCGAGCGGCGGCAAGTCACCCGTGATGCCAACTTTAATCGTTTCTGCGCCGTCAATTTTCGGAATGTCGACTTTAGGGATATTGTCGGCTTTAACGTTGGTGATGTATTCGTCGACGAGTTTATCAAGCGTGCCGTCGGACTTCATGTCGCTGACAATTTTATCCAAATCGGCTTTGAGTTGAGCGTCGTCTTTGCGCACGGCGAAGCAGAACGAGTAATTGATTTTGCTTAGCGCGTCATCTTGGACGATTTCAAATTTGTCGTTCGTCGCAACGAGATATTTCGCGACGTTGCTGTAAAGAGAAATTTCTTCGACTTGTCCGGATTCAATGCCCATTTGCATTGTCTTCAAGCTGTCGTAGAATTTCGGCAGATGGTGCGCGATTTTTAAGCCGGTCTTCTCTTCAATCGTCGTGAGGATGCCGTCAAATTTCTGTTCGTCAGCGTTTAGCGGAGTCAACATGCCGAGCTTGACGGATTCGCCGGAAAAATTGTTGCCGGGCTTATCGGCAAGTTGTTCGCCGCCGCAACCCGTCATCAGCAATGCCGCCGCGCAGATTGTCGCTAAAAATTTTTTCACTCTCAAATTTGTGCCTCCTTGTTGTTAAAGCGTTTTGCTGAACTCGATAGCTTTGCCGGTGCCGATAGCCACGCAACTCAACGGGTCGTCGGCGAGCATGGCGGGAATATTCGTCTCGGAGCGAATCAAATCAGCCAGCCCGTAGAGCATTGCGCCGCCGCCTGTCAAAATGATTCCGTGATCCATGATGTCCGCCGCAAGTTCGGGCGGAGTGCGTTCCAAAACATTTTTGACGCAGGTGACGATACTTTCAATCGAATCGTGCAGAGCATTGGCAATTTCGTCGGAGCTGACCGTGATATTTTTCGGCAAGCCGCTTACAACGTCACGACCGCGCACTTGCATGGTTTTGTTCCGCGCATTTGGATAAGCCGCGCCGATTTCAATTTTAATGTTCTCGGAAGTGCGTTCGCCAATCATCAAGTTGTATTCGCGCTTGATATAAAATTCAATGTCGCTGTTGAATTTGTCGCCCGCCACACGAAGACTTTCACCGACGACAATGCCTCCGAGTGAAATTACAGCAACGTCGCACGTTCCGCCGCCAATGTCTATAACCATTGAGCCCATCGGTTCGGAAATGTCAATTCCCGCGCCCAATGCCGCAGCAATAGGCTCCTCGATAAGCTCTGTCTTTTTGGCACCTGCCTGTTCAGCCGCTTCTTGCACCGCACGCTTTTCAACAGCATTGACGCCCGTCGGTACGCAAATCATCACTTTTGGGCGAAATAAAAATGACCGCCCGATAACTTTTTCCAGGAAGTGGCGAATCATTGACTCGGTCATTTCATAATCGGCAATGACACCGTCTTTAAGCGGACGAATCGCGACGATATTGCCGGGCGTGCGACCAATCATATCTTTTGCCTCTTGCCCTATCGCCAAAATTTTATCGTTATCCTTGTCCACGGCGACGACCGACGGTTCGCGCAGGACAATGCCTTTGCCTTTGACGTAGACTAAAATGTTTGCTGTACCTAAATCTATTCCGACGCTCATTGACATTCCAAAAAACAATTCGCAAAACTCCTTTCTGCCAACGCGCAAAAAAATTTCATAAGACGCCCGAATTCTATCATGCTTTTTTTGCATTTACAAGCATTGCCGCCGCACCCGTGCGCAAATTTCAATTAGGAGCTGTTGCTAAAATTTGACAAAAATTTTCCTGCACGCGTTGAAGATAAATTTTCTTTATGATAAAATTCCTGCGCAAGATGTTTTCCTGTTTGAAGGAGGAAATTTTATGATACGCAGAATTCTAATCGCCAATCGCGGAGAAATTGCTGTGCGCGTCATTCGCACCTGTCAAGAGCTGGGCATTGAGACCGTCGCCATTTATTCCGATGCCGACAAAGAAGCCCTTCATGCGCAACTTGCCGACGTTCGTTATCGCGTGGGCACTGAAGACGCTTTCGACAGCTACCTGAACCGCGAGGCGATTATCGACGCCGCCAAAACTACTGAAGCCGATGCTGTTCATCCCGGCTACGGATTTTTATCGGAAGACGCTGACTTTGCTCAAATGGTCGTCGATGCCGGCATGACGTGGATTGGGCCGTTGCCCGAAACGATTAAACTCGTCGGCGACAAAGACGCGGCTCGCGCATCAATGGTTCCGTCGGGCATTCCAATGGCTAAAGGCTCCGATCCTTTGACCGATAACGATATGGCGATTAAGGCGGCGGCTCAAGTCGGCTATCCCGTCATTCTCAAACCTGTATCAGGCGGCGGCGGCAAAGGTATGTTCATTGTGCGCAGTGAAGACGAACTTCATCAAGTGTTGGGAATTGTCGACGTTAAGAACACCAGATTTTATTTTGAACATTATATCGAACATTCGCGGCACATTGAAGTTCAAGTCGTGGCGGACAATTTCGGCAGCGTGATTCATCTCGGCGAGCGCGAGTGTTCAATTCAACGGCGCAATCAAAAACTTTTGGAAGAGTCTCCGTCAATCGCTTTAACACCCGAAATGCGCGAACACGTCGGAAAATTGGCGGTCAAAGCGGCGAAGAGCGTCCACTATTCCAATATCGGCACCGTTGAATTTTTGCTTGACCTTGCGACGAACGAATTCTATTTCATGGAAATTAATCCGCGCATTCAAGTCGAACACGGCATCACGGAAGCTGTCACGGGCATTGATTTGGTTCGCACGCAAATTCGCGTTGCATCGGGTGAGCCGCTCAACTTCACGCAGGAAGACGTTAAATTCACCGGGCACGCGATTGAATGTCGAATCAACGCCGAAGATCCCGACAGAAAATTTATGCCCACGCCCGGCAAAATCGAATTCCTCCACGAGCCTTCCGGTCCGCGAGTCAGATTTGACAGCGGTGTGACTGCCGGCTTGTCGATTGAGCCTTATTACGATTCATTGATTGCAAAGCTGATTGTTCACGGCAGGACACGCGGCGACGCGATCAGAATCATGCGACGTGCGTTGAATGAGTTCATGCTCAAAGGCGAAGATAATTTCGTCAAGACGACCGTCCCGCTGCATCAACAGATTCTCGACGACGAATGGTTCTGCACCGGCAACATCGACACGCAATTTATAAAACACCGTCTGCCGATTTACGCGGCGGCTCCGAAGAAACTCACGCTTGAAGACAAAATGGATCCCGACCTTGCAGAACGACTTGCTCGCGGCGGCGGAAGAATTTCTATCGACTACGCTTGATAAAAAATTTTCAACATAAAAAGGGAACGGTCACGGAAAAATTTTCTTGACCGCTCCCTTTTAAATTGCGATTGAAATTACAGCTCGATTGATTGACCGGGCTTGACGACGTGAACTTTCGCGCCCTTGACGAGTTTAACAAGTCTTGTGGACTCTGCTTGATGATAAAAAATTTTCG
>CAJOHG010000016.1:0-46843 GCA_905234395.1 uncultured Selenomonadaceae bacterium | reverse complement strand
TTTTCGCCCGCTCCCTTTTAAATTGCGATTGAATTCACAGCTCGATTGATTGACCGGGCTTGACGACGTGAACTTTCGCGCCCTTGACGAGTTTAACAAAATCTTCGGGATTTTGCTTGATGACTTTCCACGTGTTGTAGTGGACGGGAATTGCATTTGCCGCGCCGAGAAGTTCGACAGCTTTTGCCGCGTCGACGGGATCCATCGTGTAGTGTCCGCCGATTGGCAGAATCGCGTAGTCGATCTTGTCGCGCTCGCCGATAAACTTCATGCCGCTGAAAAGTGACGTGTCGCCCGCGAAGTAAACGACTTTGCCGCCGACGCCGATAACATAGCCGCAAGCCACGCCTCCCGCAATTCCCGACGAGTGCAGAGCCGGAACCATGCGCACGAAGCCGAATTTTGTTTTGACGGTGCCGCCGAGATTCATGCCGATTGTTTTAACGCGTTGTCCTCCAAAATCCGTGACTTCAGGAATTCCGATGACAGTCGCATTGGTGCGGACGGCAATGTTTGGCGTGTCGCCGACGTGATCGCCGTGAGCGTGCGTGACCAAAATATAATCGGCTTGAACGTCTTTTTCGTTGATTGAAGCCTGCGGGTTGCCTGTCAAAAATGGATCGACGAGAATTTTATTTGCGCCGTCGTCTAGCAGAAAACATGCGTGTCCGTAAAAAGTGTAAGTCAACAAAACGATTCGCCTCCGTTCAAAATCTTTGCGCCACTATTCGCCGCCGCGAGTGCTTATCCCTGCAGTAACACGACGTTGCAAAAAATCTTCGCCGGTGATAGATTATTGAGCACTAAGGAGGATTGTCGAATGAAAAAAATTATTGCGGTTGACGGGCCGGCGGGCGCAGGCAAAAGCACCGTCTCGAAAATCTGCGCGGCTCGACTCGGTTACACTTACATCGATACCGGCGCAATGTATCGGGCAGTCGCGCTGAAATGTTTGCTAAGCGGAAAATCCGTCGACGAAAATTTAATCGGCGACATTGATATTCGTCTGGATAATTCGGCGCGAGTTTTCCTTGACGGTCGCGAAGTCACAAAAGAAATTCGGACGCCCGAAGTCAGTCGCGCAGCATCGGACGTGGCAAAATTCGGCTTCGTGCGCAAAAAGTTGACGGAGTTGCAACGGGAAATGGCGGCTCAAGGTTCAGTGATAATGGATGGTCGCGACATCGGCACGCAGGTTTTGCCGAACGCCGATTTGAAAATTTTTTTGACGGCAACGGTTGAAGAACGTGCTCGCAGACGTTTCGCGGAGCTGAAATCAAAAGGTCTCGCCGCAGATTTGGCACAGATTGAAAAAGAAATCACGTTGCGCGACAAACAGGACTCCGAACGAGAAATTGCGCCGCTCGCTCAAGCCGTTGACGCCATACTTTTGGATTCGACGCACTTGACGATTGAACAGGTCGTTGCAGAAATTTTGCGGCTCGCAGGAGTTTGAACATGTTCTATAAATTTTTTAAATCTCTCTGTCGCATTTGGTACGGAATAATTTTTCGGACGCGAGTTATCGGCGCGGAGAACATTCCCAAAAGCGGCGCGTTTATTTTGGCGGCGAATCACGTGAGCAACTGGGATCCGCCATTTCTCGGCACGTTCATTGAGCGCGAAGTTTGTTACATGGGAAAGGAAGAACTTTTCAAAAATCCCGTGATGGCGTGGATTTGTCGACACTTGTACGTTTTTCCCGTCAAACGCGGTGCCGCCGATAAGACTGCCATTAAAACCGCCGTGAAGATTTTGCGCGACGGAAAGTGCTTGGGAATTTTTCCCGAAGGTACACGCTCCAAAACCGGCAAACTCGGCAGGGCAGAGGCAGGCGTAAGTTTAATTGCCGCGATGACGAAAGCTCCGATTGTTCCCGCCGCGATTGTCGACACCGAAAAAATTTTTTCCCGCGCCGTGAAGTTTCCGCGTCTTGCCGTCGTCTATGGTGCGCCGATGAAATTTTCCGGCTCCACAAAAGATAAAGAGGCTCTCGAAAATTTTGCGCAAGACATCATGAACGAGATCGCCAAGCTCAAATCAAGTGTGACTTGAAACTTTTGACACTCCGTCACGTTGCAAAATGATTGTTGCGGTTATCGGACGCTTGCAAAGCATAACAAATTGTTCCGTCGCTTTTAAAGCTACCCCGCCGAGTTTTCAGCGGGATATTTTTTTTTCAGCCGAAGAACAGTTTGATTATCGATTGTAAGTTTTCGTGCGCCGACTGCCACAGCGGTATCATTGACACGCCGAAAAATAAAATGTAATTCAGCACGAGAGTTGCCACGGATTTTTTCGCGACGGAATAAAACGTTAAGACTGCACAGACGCACCAAATCGCCAGTTGCCAAATTTCAGCGGTGAGCGCGTCGTTGTAGACCGAATAAATCAAGACGCCGACCAAAATCAACAGCAACAGCGACAAACCGAGAATCCATTTGAAACGCGTCGTCATGTGGAAAATTCCGTTGCCGTTCTCGTCCTTGACATCATCAAGCGAAGTGACATCAAAGCGCGCGTCGCCTTCGCGGTATTCGGTCTTTGCAGGCTCCTTTTCAAATCGGTTGTCGTCGTTCATGAAATCGCCTCCTTGAATTCACGCCATAACTTGCAAGCGTTTAATCGTCATGTCTTCCGGCCCGGTCATTTGGCAGCCCTTGCGTTTGGCGTAGCGGACATAATCCAAAATCTCGCGCGTGATTCTCTCGCCTGGAGCGACAATCGGAATGCCGGGCGGATAGCACATCAAAAATTCCGCAGCAGTCTTGTTAACGGTCTGTTCAATCGGCAGAGAAATTTTTTCGGCGTAAAAGGCATCTTTCGGCGCGGCGTCAACAATCGGATCAATGTATTCGACTTTCATCAAGCGCGAAGGATCTTTCCGATAAATTCTTTTAATGTCCGCCAAAGCACTGACTAGCCGTTCAATGTCCTTGACGCGGTCGCCGACGGACACATAAGCCAAAATGTTTGCAATGTCGCCGAACTCAAGTTGGATGTCGTATTCGTCGCGGAGAATGTCATAAACTTCAACGCCCGCAAGTCCAACTGCACGCGTGAAGACCGATAATTTTGTCGTGTCGAAGTCGTAAACGGAATCGCCGTCCGCAAGCTCTTTGCCGTAAGCGTACCAGCCGCCGAGGTAGTTAATTTCGTCGCGAGCATATTCAACGAGCTCAATCACTTTGTCGAAAATTTCACTGCCGCGCAACGCCAAATTTCGCCGCGAAATGTCGAGACTTGCCATAAGCAGATAAGAACCGCTCGTCGACTGCGTGAGGTTGATAATTTGGTGAACGTAGCCGGCATTGATATTCGCGCCCGTCAAAAGCAGTGAACTTTGCGTTAAAGAGCCGCCGGATTTGTGCATGGAAACAGCCGCCATATCTGCACCGACGCTCATCGCCGACGCGGGCAATTTGTCGCTGAAATAAAAATGCGTGCCGTGAGCCTCGTCCGCCAAAAGTTTCATGCCGTGAGAGTGAGCAACGCGCGTTATCGTTTTTATGTCCGAGCAAATGCCGTAGTAAGTCGGATTGTTGACGAGCACAGCCTTTGCATCGGGATTCGATTCAATCGCCGCGATAACGTCAGCAACTTTCATGCCGAGCGAAATTCCCAATCGTTCATCGACTTGCGGATTGACGTAAACGGGAACGGCTCCACACAGAATCAGCGCGTTTATCGCCGAACGGTGAACATTTCGCGGCAAAATAATTTTATCGCCGGGCTTGCACGTTGAAAGAATCATCGCTTGCACCGCCGAAGTTGTTCCGCCGACCATCAGAAACGAATGCGCCGCGCCGAATGCTTGAGCCGCCAAAATTTCCGCGTCACGAATTACGCTTATCGGGTGACAGAGATTGTCGAGCGGTTTCATCGAGTTCACGTCAACATCAAGGCACGCCTGTCCCAAAAATTCCGCAAGCTCTTTGTTGCCGCGACCGCGTTTGTGTCCGGGCACGTCGAATGGAACTAATCGAGCGACTTTCATGCGCGTCAATGCTTCCAAAATCGGTGCGCGTTCCTGCGTCAAATATTCGTCTCGCAAAAAATCAAATCTCCTTTCCGCTCATCAGCTTCAACAAATTTACCGTGCTTTCGTACATGTTCATGAAGGCGATTTGCATTTGAGCCTCCGTCATATTTTTGGGGAAGTCGTAAGCGTTCATCACCGCGCGATCGTTTCTCTCGTGAGCCTTGCGCAAATCTTTCGGCATGAGTAGCGGGTCGTAAAGGTCTGCCAAACTCGCGTCGGGATATTTTCGTCGCACCATCAAAATTTCTGACGCAGTGCGCTCAACTTCACGATTGAACGGCGGCCACGGAAAATTATTGTACACGACGTTCACGGAATAGCGATAATCGTTGCGAAGTCGTCCGCAAACCATTCGCATCCACGCCATGTGCGGCAAGCTTGTCAAAACTCCGAAATGCCAAAGCTTTGCGTCGAGGATAAGGTGTAATGAATTCAACGGTATTGTATCGGAATTCATATAATCAATCGGAACATATTCGCGGCGTTGTGAAGAAGTCTCAGGCACAACCAAATAATTATCGGGATTTCGAGTTTCGCGAAAGAGCCACGGAGTTGCGGCAAGTTTTTGACGGTCGGGCGCACCTTTCAAACGAGCCTCTCTGCAAAGCTGAACGCGTTGATAAACCAGCGGCATTTTGCGCAACTCATTCGGCGGACAGTCAACCAACCATAAACAATAACGCGGCAAGTTCTGAATAAATTCTTTGGAGCCGATAAGTCGTTTAATGTATTGCTTAGCTTTTGGTTCACGTTTGATGAAGTCGTCGTAGTCTTTAGCTTCAATGATAAGGTGACCGCCGTCGGCAGGACGATTGCCGGTTATCATTGCGGGCACGGTGTAAAAAGGCTCGTTGAAGTCTCGCAGATAAGTTTTCTTGCCTGTTCGTGCAAAGTAGCAGGGAAAATCGTTGCAATAAAAATCGCTGACGTTGACTTCGATATAACCGTTGCCGCTCGTGTCGAAAAGTTTAACCATTGGCGTCTCCAATCAATTAAAGTGCTCGTTCCATTTGTCCTCGACAAAATTTTTGTTGACTGCAAGCCAGAGCATGATTCGATTCAAATCTTTGGCGGGAATGTGGCTTTTATTATGTTCCAAGCGCGGCTCGTCTTCAAGCCAAATTTTCGTTGCGTCGGCGGACGGCTTGCCTTTGCAAACGTGAACATGAATCGGCTCGTTATTCTCGTTCGACCAAAAGAAAATCAGATAACCGAGCAGTCTACACACTTGCGGCAATTCGGTCAGCTCCTTCGCGGGCGATGTCCCAAATCAGAAAAGCATTTGTCCGCGCGTAATTCAAAAGGCGTTTGGTATCGTCTTGACTGAAGCCGGCAGAATCTTTGACGTTGAGCGCAGGCAACGACGACTCCAGAAAATCAAAGCCGTTCGCGTTGGGATGCTCGAAGTAAATGCGTATGAATTCCATGCCGTTTTGATTGATGTGAATGTCGCTGAAAGTCAAGGTGACTTCGTCGATCTCCGAAAAAAAATATTTCATCAGCGCGTCTCCAAAAGTTTAATCGTCGTCGTGGTGATGATGAACAATTTCCTGCCCGCGAATGTCTTTGATAGCTTGAGCAACGTCACTTGCGCCGTAAATCGCCGAGCCCGCGACCAAAACATTTGCGCCTGCCTCGCGCACGTCAACGGAAGTTTCAGCGTTAATGCCGCCGTCAACTTCAATGTCGCAAGTCGTTTCCATTTCGTCAATCATGTGATAGAGCATGTGAATTTTTCCGAGCATTGAGTCGATAAATTCTTGACCGCCGTAGCCCGGATTGACCGTCATAACCAAAACCATATCGGCGAATTCGACAAGCTCTTCGATGGCGGAAAGAGACGTGCCGGGATTGAGCGCGACTCCTGCCTTGCAACCGAGTTCGTGAATTTTTTGGATCAATCTGTGCGCGTGATGAGTTGCCTCGACGTGAAAAGTTATGATGTCCGCACCGGCTTTGGCAAAATTTTCGATGTGCGTTTCGGGATGTTCAACCATCAAGTGCACGTCAAGCACGGCGTCGGTACATTTGCGCAGGCTTTTGACGACACCGGCACCGATTGTAATTTCCGGGACAAATGAGCCGTCCATAACGTCGACGTGAACATATTCCGCGCCCGCATCGACGACGCGTTTAACTTCTTCTGCAAGGTGAGCAAAATCCGCCGAGAGAATCGACGGAGCAATAATCGTAGCCATAAAAATTTATCCTCCTAATATCATAATTATTGGTTATGAAGTTTAGCACGCGCAAAATTTTTTTACAACAACCGCCGCCGAATTCCGCTGTTGCCAAAAAATTTTTCAAACAAAAACTGCCTCACGTTCAAGCGGGGCAGTTTCCGTTTATGCGATTGATTAAATTTTATTCGACTGTTGATGTGCCGTTGAGTTGATTGGCGCGCTGATCGAAACGGCTCATAATCTCGTTGTAAGTGTTCTTCGTGATGTCGGGCATGTTCTGCAAGCCGGTTGCATTTGTCCACGTCGCACCCGCCTGTTTAAAGCCTTCTTCGACAGCCGCACGCATCGTGGCAAGTTTTTCGGGGTCATTGCCGGCTATTGCGGTTGCAAGGTCGAAAATGCGCGAAGACACCGCGTCAACAGACCAGTCGCCGCCTTCGCCGACAGCCTTAGCCGCGTCTTCGGCATTGGTCGCAACTTCGGGCAGACCAAATCTTGCCGCGTCAATCTGAGTTCCGTCAAAGTTCAAAATGCCGACGCCGTCATCGAGCCAGCCTTGAAGTTTGTCGTTCGATTCGGTCAAAGCTTGAATCATAAGGTTGAGCATCGTCTGCTCATTCATCGTGAGACTTTCTTCAAGATAGCGGACTTGGTCGGCGGTGAGACCTTTTGTACCTTGCGAAGCATCTTCGTCGACGGAAAGATCGGGTTGCAATGTCGCCTGTTGAGCCTGTTTAGCCGCGTCGGAAATTTCTACTTCGGACGCCGCGCCGAATTTTGCCTCCGCCGATTGAGTTTGTGCCGCCGAATTCGCGTTCGACTTTTCTGCGGTACTCTTGGCTTGCGTTGCGTATTGCGCGAAACCTTGAGCCACTCTGGAAATGTTGCTTACATCCATGTTAAAAACCTCCTTTAAGTTGAAAGATCACAAACTGCAACGAGTTACATCATCAAGAGCATTGCCAAATCGATACTTGACGACGCCTCTAATTTTGTTGCAACGGTGCCGTCGGGATTGGGCGGCGCGGTGTAGTCCGGGACAACCGTCATGTGCGGTTTATGCTTTACTTGTTCCTTTATACGTCCGTCCTCGTAAGTTGTTACAAGAATCGAACCGTCGGGCAGAAAACGCTTAATCGTCTCCGTGGATTTGCTTGTCGCCGCGCCGGAGCTGTCACGATTGGCGTTGCCGGAGTCTTCGTTGATTTTGACTTCGCCGGTCAAATCTTCTTGCAGATCGCAAATTTCGTCGAGTTGTTCACGAATCTCTGACATCTGCTGAACGTCGGCTTTGACGTTGGAAATTTTTTCGGCAAGAATTTTGGAATATTCCGAAGCAACGTTCGTGCCGCTCCTGTATGAAGACTGCGACGCATCTTTTTTCAAACTCGCCACAGGATTTGTGACTTCCCAAATTTCCATGCTGTTCACTCCCCAAAAATTTTTCGATTTGATAATTTATCGGCGTTTGGAGCGCACAGCTAAAATTTTTTTACTTATATCACGCGCGGGCGTCATTGTCAATTTCGCCACGGAGATTCGATAAAAATAAAGCGTGACAATATCGCCGTAAAAAGTTAAAATCTCTGCAAGAATTTTTTGTAAACGGCTAAGGAGGTGCGGCGATGACAGAGAGACTCGGCTTGAGAAAGCAAAAAAAATTCCGGGCGCGACAAACAATCCTGAACGCTGCTGCCCGACAATTTGAACTGCACGGCTTTGCGAACACGTCAATCGCGGGAATCATGCAAGCGGCGGGATTGGGCGTCGGAACTTTTTACAATTATTTCAGCTCGAAAGATGATGTGCTTTTAACGCTGTCGAAAAATTTGCGTGCGGAAGTCGAAAAAAATCTTTCGGCGTTCGGTGCGGAAGAAAAATCCTCGCCGGAACTTTTGGAGCTGTGTTGCATTTGCACGGCGCGATTAATCGACGAGAATCGCTTTATTCTGCCGCTGTTCATAAGTGCAAGCGAACATTCCGATAAGCCCGAACAAATTCCGCAAAGTCTTTCGCCCGGCTTCCGTGAACTGTTTGAGGAAATAATTCTGCGCGGACAGGAGCGCGGAGAATTTCGCTCCGACGTGCCGCCGAATATAATTTCGGAAATGATTCACTCTATTTATCAGACGACGGCGTTCAGCAAACTCAATCTGCCGTTTCAAGAAAACATTCGGCTCAAAGTAAAAATTTTGCTCGACGGCATTAGGACGCGTTGAAAAATTCATCGGCTAAGGAGTTGACGGTCATGAAACAAGATTACGATTTCGCGGCAAGTTTAATGCGCATTCTCTCGGAAAAATATCCGACGAAAGAATCCATTTACGAAAAGCTGATTTATCTGCAGTCGCGGCTGTCTCTGCCAAAGGGCACCGAACATTTCATGAGCGATTTGCACGGCGAATACGATTTATTTCTGCACATCATCAACAACTGCTCCGGCGTCATTCACGAGAAAGTTGACTATATCTTTGGCGATTTGCTCGGCGAGGAAGAAATTGCGGAGTTCTGCACGCTGATTTATTACCCGAAAGAAAAAATCACGCAGATAAAATCTCAACAACGCGATACGCCTGCTTGGTACCGTAAAAATTTGGCGCGACTCGTCCGGCTTGCAAAGTTCATGAGTTTCAAATATCCGTCGTTCAAAATGCGCGAACTCATTCCCAACAGCTACGAAACCGTCATTTTGGAATTGCTCAACACTCATCCCGAATCCGACGAGGCGCAGAAAACTTACTACGAAAAACTTTTGAGCTCAATCGTCGAGATAAACAGCGGCGCAGATTTTATTCACGCGTTCACCGTGCTGATTAAACGGCTCGCAATTCATCGACTGCACCTTGTCGGAGACTTCTTTGACAGAGGCGACAGACCCGACGCAATTTTGAATCTGCTGATGAATTATTTTGAAGAACTTGACATTCAATGGGGCAATCACGACGTGGTTTGGATGGGCGCGGCTCTCGGCAGTGAAGTTTGTATCGCGACCGTCGTGCGCAATTCTCTGCACTACAACAACACCGATGTTTTGGAGCGCGGCTACGGCATAAGCTTGCGTCCGTTGACGGTCTTCGCGTCAAAACTATATCCCGATGAAAATCCTTTGCGCGCCGCCGAACTTGCAAGCTTGATGATGATGTTCAAGCTCGAAGGTCAAATGATTCGTCGCAATCCCGAATTCAGAATGGACAGCCGACTTTTGCTCGACAAGATAAATTTCGACGAAGGCACCGTTTCAATCAACGGGCAGAGTTATCCGCTCAAGACCATGAACTTTCCGACGCTGGACAGAAATTCCGACGACATTTATCGCTTGACGGCGGAAGAGCACGAAGTTATTTCCGGCTTGCGCGAAAATTTTTTGGCGAGCGTCAATCTTCAAGCTCACGTCGATTTTCTGTACAAAAAAGGCGGCGCGTACACCTGCCACAACGGCACGCTGCTTTTTCATGCAAATGTTCCGCTCAATGATGACGGCACCTTCAAAAAAATTTCGTTCGAGGGCGAGACTTTCAGCGGCAAAGATTATTTTGATTACGTTGACCGCCGTGCACGTCGCGCTTACTTCGACAGGAATTTGGAGGATTTGGATTTCATGTATTTCCTTTGGTGCGGTTTATTGTCGCCTATTGCCGGCAGAGAGTTCCGCACGTTTGAACGTGCCTTTATCGACGACAAGGAGATTCAAAAGGAGCCTGCCGATCCGTATTACAATTTGATTGACGACGTGAAAATTTGCGACGCGATTTTAACTGAATTCGGTCTTGACACGGAGCGCGGTCACATTGTCAACGGTCATGTTCCCGTTCGCGTGCGGCAAGGCGAAAGTCCGATTAAAGCCGGCGGAAAAGCTGTGGTCATTGACGGCGGATTCAGCACGCCTTATCACGAGAAAACCGGCATTTCGGGCTACACGTTGATTTCAAATTCGCGCGGCTTCAGACTTTTGCGCCACCAGAAAATCGCCGACGTTAAGCTTGCACTCGCGGAGAACAAAGACATTGAATCGACTGCGGAGACTGTCGAAATTTTGTCGCGGCACATGACGGTTGGCGACACCGACCACGGGCAGGGTATTCGCGATGAAATTACCGGCTTGCACAAACTTTTGCTCGCGTATCAGAACGGAACGATTCAGCCGAAAAATTGACAACGCTTGACGGAGAAAAATCATGGACGGAAATTTTTTGCTTAAGAAAAATATCGATCGTTCCCTGTTCAATCGCGGCTTTGCAATTCCCGTCAAAGTGCAAGAAATTTTGTCGTTGCATTTAAGCGGCGGTGAACTTCGGCACGGCGAAAAGCGTTCGATAAAAATTATTTTGAACGGAGAGACTTTCAACGCGACGCTTACGAGCGTAAACTTTGACCTAAAAAAATTTCCCGCCCATCGCGACATTTGGCAAATAATTTATTCGCAGAACAGCCCGATAGCCGACGCCGTCAGAAAAATTTTCGCGTCCTCCGCCAAAAATCTTCAAAACAATTTGCCGCTCAATGAGCAGGAATATTTTGTTCTTTATGCTACGGACTTGCAGGATACTTTTTACTTCGAGCCGATTCTCAATCGCGAAATTTTGTTGCCCGACCGCAACGAGCTGTTTGTGGAAAATATTTTAGAGTTACCGAATTTGACGGACGTTGAAACCGCGTTGATTGAACAATATCGCTTAACAAAAATTCGCAAGCTGAATCGGAGCATCGGCGACCGCTTGAAGGAGCTTTATGACTTCCGCTGTCAAATTTGCGGACAAAACATCGGCGCGAATTATAATGCCAACGTCGTCGAGTGTCATCACATTGATTATTTTATTGACAGCTTGAACAACGATGCGGATAATCTTCTAATCGTTTGCCCGAATCATCATCGAATCATTCACGCCGCCAACCCGACCTTTGACCGCAAAAGAAAATTCTATCGCTATCGCAACGGTTACGAAGAAATTTTGCAAATCAACAAGCACCTCTGATTAAAAAATTTTCGGAAAGGATTTGTCGTGAACAGCATATTGAAATTCATCGCCGAGACGACTTATGGAACGAGTTATCGCACGTCGAAGGTTGAACTTGACGCCGAAATTCCCGCCGCGCAGATTGAATACGACGCACCTGCGGAAATTGTCTTGAAACATGCGGGCGAAACTCGTTCGACAAAAAATTACGTCTCACTCAAAGAATTTGCCGACAAAATTTCTTCGGACGGCTTGCAGATTTTGAGTTACTTTTTGGACGGCTCGCGGCGCATTTACAAAGTTGATGACATTGCTTATCGGACAGGCTCGCGTAAATTGATTTACCCGATTGTTGCGGGACAAGTTATCGCGGGCTGTTGTCGGCGTGTCGATAAGAAATTGCGCGAAGAAAATTTTTTGTCCGAACTCGTCCTCGCAATGCCCGATATTGCGAATTTCGACGGACATCCCGGCTTTTTCCCCGACCTTCTCAACAAAATTAATGAGCACCTTGCCGAAAGAAATTTGCCGATAAAACTCGCGAAAATTTTGCCGTACAACACGAATCACAATCTCGCCGAAAAATTTGAAGATCGCGCAGTTGCTTTGATAATGGCTCACATGCACGACGCCGAGAAAAATTTGGTCGCCGAACTCGTCCGACGCGGCAAACTTGATCAGAAAAATTATCTCGTCAAGGACGGCTCGTTGGAATATCGTATTCTGCCGAACGACAAGAAAAAATTCAACGCAAAGAATTACAGCTTCGTTATCGGCGTGTCGAAGAAATTCAATCCTCTGCTGGTTAAAGACTCTTCCGACAAAAGCGATCCCGGTATCGTCGCCGATTTGCCGTTGTATTGTCGCACGCCCGTCACGATTTTTAAGCGCGATGACAATTTTCACGGCGGCAACAAATTTGCGGTGTGGTATCTTCGTCTGCACGATAAAAAGTACAGCGATTCTCCCTTCGACGGCGTTGTCAAGGTGGAAAAAATTTTGGTTACGGATGCCGAGCGTGAAAGTGAACGTATCGACAGCGACGAGGTTAATCTTTTGAGCGCGTATTTGCTAAACGAACGCAATCCCGTCTGCTGCGGCACCGACAGCCGTTGGGCGAATCACATCTACCCGATTTTTTTGACGGAGAGTTTTGTTAAGTCGCGATTCATTTCTGCGGAAACTTTTTTGCATTTGTTTTGAGGTGAGAGCATGAGCGAAGTTATCGGGCGTGTTGCGGCGACGGAAAAATTTCCTGCGACGATGGATAAATTTTATTTTTGGACGGACGCGGATTTTCGGTTGAATGCCTTCGACGTGGTGAAGGTCGCGCATATTGAAGATTCGTATTCTTTCGGCACGGTGGAAAATATTTTTCACATCACCGACGCGAAAAGCTTGCTGACGAATTACATTTCCTGCGATTTCGGCGACACGACGATTGAGGCTCCGACGTTGCGTATCGGCATGAACTGCGTCGAAGTTGCCGTTTCTTTCAACACGAAAAATATTTACACGCCCGTCAAAAATGATTCGCCCGTCATGTTGGCAAGCTCAACGGAGATTGAAATTGCACTTGGGCTTGACAAAATCAAAAACAAATTGCCCTGCGGCTACTTGCGCATGTACGAAGGTCACGCCTCGCGGGAAATTTTTTTGCCTGTGAATCTCGACTCGCAATTTATTTTGGGTTCGGAAGGCGCACATTTGAACATTTCGGGAATTTCGGGTTTGGCGGCAAAGACAAGTTATGCAATGTTCCTTATGAAGTCCGTGCAAGAAAAATTTTCGGATTGCGCGTTCGTAATTTTCAACGTCAAGGGCAAAGATTTGCTTGCACTTCATAAGCCGAACGAAGACACTTCCGCCGCGCAGATTTATGAACGACTCGGCTTGAGCAGTGCACCGTTTAAAAATGTCCGCTACTACGCGCCGAAAAATCGTTGCGACAATCAAGTCACGAGCTATTTGCCACAAGAGGACGTTGCCGAATATCTTGCCGCCGATTTGCTGAAACGTTTCGTCTATGTTTATGAGGACGACCGCGAGTCGTTGGAAATGCTTTTCGCCGACATTGACGACACGACACAAACCATGGACTCAATCATCAGCAAGATTATCGACCCGACCGATTACGACTTTAAAGACATTTCGACGTGGGAAAACTTTTTGGCTAAAGTCAACGATTTGGCGCAGAAAGGCAGCGGCTCCAAAGAAATTTCCGTTTTGAGCTGGCGAAAATTTAAGCGAATCGTCAACAAGGCGATTAAAACCGATCCGATGTTTGTCGGGCGCGAAGTTCATGAAAAATTGGAATGTCGCCTTGAAGACGAACTAAAGCACATTGCAAACGGTTCCGTCAGCGTGATTGACATTGCAAAGCTCGGCTCAGACAAGCAGGCGTTTGTTTTCGGCGACGTGCTCAAGACGATTTACAAGCTCAAGCTCGGCGAATACGACCTTGTTCCGCCGTCAAAGATTGTGATTTTCGTCGACGAGATGAACAAATTTGCGTCGAAAGACACAGCCAAAAGTTCACCGATATTGCGCGAGATTTTGGACGTGGCGGAACGCGGGCGGTCATTGGGAATAATTCTTTTCGGCGCGGAGCAATTTCGCTCGAACATTCACGGGCGCGTTGTCGGCAACTGTTCGACGCTTGCTTTCGGGCGCACAAACGTTCTTGAGACGACGACCAAAGATTATTCCGCCATTCCCGCGACGTACAAAAATATTTTAACGCGACTGGAACAAGGCGAATATCTCATACAAAATCCCGTCTTCCGCTCGCTGCTTAAAGTCAATTTCCCGAAGCCCGTTTACAAACAATTCAAAGATTAGGAGGTTGGCAACTTGCAAGAACTAATCAGCATAACAAACAAAATGCGCGACAAAAAAATTTTGGTTATCGGCGATATTGTCGCTGATGTTTACGTCGACGGACGAATCTCCCGAATTTCGCGCGAGGCTCCCGTTTTAATTCTTGAAAAGGCCGGTGAACGTGTCGTTGCAGGCGGCGCGGCAAATGTCATTGCAAATGCGGCGACTCTCGGCGCGGAAGTCTACGCTGTCGGCATTATCGGCGACGATGCTCACGCGGAAAGTTTGCGCAACATTTTCAAGGAACTCGACGTTCATATCGAGGGACTTGTCCGCGATAAATCTCGTCCGACAATTTCAAAGACGCGCATAATCGCCGGCGGTCGTGCGACTGTCAGTCAACAAATCGTCCGCATTGACAGCGAAAGTAAGGAACCGCTTAGCAAAAAAGTTGAGGCAGAGTTAATCGCAAAGATTGATAAGATTCTGCCGAAAGTCGACGGCATCATCATGAGCGACTACGGCTCCGGCACCGTGACTGCTAACGCCCGAAAACTTATCACTCGATTTGCGGGCAAGAAAAAAATTCCGAGCATTGTCGATTCACGTTACAACATTGCGGACTTTGAAGGCGTCGGCTACGTCAAGCAAAACGATTCGGAACTCGGCGCATTTGTCGGCTATCCATTAAACGACGTGACAGATTTAATCGGCGCGGGCACCAAACTTTTGACAAAGCTAAACGTTGACGGTGCGTTGATAACTCGCGGCGAAATGGGCATGAGTTTATTTGAACGCAACGGCGCGGCTCATCACATTCCGGTTAGCGACATGAGCGAAGTTTACGACGTTTCGGGCGCGGGCGATACTTGCGTGGCGGCATTTTTATTGGCGTTGACGACGGGTGCTCAACCTGTACTTGCGGCGAAAATTGCAAATTACGCGGCGGGCATTGCGGTTAGAAAACTCGGCACCAGCACCGTCAGCGCGACAGAACTCATTGCAACTTTAGAACGTGCGCGTTAAAGTTCAACGCGGCGTCAAACTCCTCAACACGTTCAAAATTCGTGTGAGGAGATTTTTTGTTGTCTTAAACGTTACGAAAATTCGTTGCTCTCTTTCATCGAACATTAAATCGCGGCGGAAGATTTTAGACAGCTCAAGCAAGCCTTGCGTCGAAATTTTTTTCACGTCGGCGAAAACTATTTCCACGCGCAAATTTTGTTCCCGAATCGAACGCACGCCCAAATTTTTCGCGGCAAGTCGAATTCGCGCAACCTGCAACAAGTTTTCAACGGGCTCCGTCAATTTGCCGAATCTGTCAGTCAATTCTTCGCGCAAATCTTTTACCTCGACATCTTCGCGCACGACTGCCAATCGCCGATAAATTTCGATCTTGTCGCCGGAATTGGAAATGTATTCACGGTTGATAAACGCCTCTGTCGGCAAGCTGATAATCGGGTCGGGCTCGTCGACGCGCTCAACTTTCTTGTGCTGAAGTTTGTTAACGGCGTCCTCCAAAAGTTTGCAGTACATTTCAAAGCCTACGCCCGCAATGTGTCCGTGTTGTTGAGCACCGAGCAAATTTCCTGCGCCGCGAATCTGCAAGTCACGCATCGCAATTTTAAAGCCCGCACCGAGTTGAGCAAATTCGCGCATGGCTTGAAGACGTTTCTCCGCAGTCTCGCCCAAAATTTTATCGGCGCGGTGAACAAAATACGCAAAAGCCATCCTGTGCGAACGTCCGACACGTCCGCGCATTTGATACAGTTGCGCAAGCCCGAAATTGTCCGCGTCATAAACAATAATCGTATTCGCGTTGGCAACGTCAAGCCCGCTCTCAATTATCGTCGTCGTCAACAGCACATTGAACGCGCCCTCGTAAAAGTCCATCATGATTTGTTCAAGCAAGTCCGACGACATTTGACCATGAGCCGTTTGAATTTTCGCTTCGGGCACGAGTTGCAACAATCGGTCGCGCATGATGTCAATCGTTTCAATGCGGTTGTACACGAAATAAATTTGTCCGCCGCGCCGAATTTCCCGCCGAATTGCTTCCTCGATTATCGTGTCGTCATCCTCGATAACGTAACTTTGCACGGGAAAACGTTCCGCCGGTGCAGTCTCAATCAAGCTCATATCGCGTGCTCCGACCAAACTCATGTGCAACGTGCGCGGAATCGGTGTCGCGCTCAAAGTCAACACGTCAACGCCGGCACTCAACGCGCGAATTTTTTCTTTCTGTTTGACGCCGAAACGTTGTTCCTCGTCGATTATCAGCAAGCCCAAATCTTTGAACTGAATCCTGCTCGATAAAATTGCGTGCGTGCCGATTAAAACGTCCACTTGACCTGCGCGGACTTTCTGCAATGTCAAACGCTGTTCACGCGGCGATCTGAATCTGCAGATAACGTCGACTGTCGGCAAAAATCCCGCGAATCGTTCCGAGAACGTTTGATAATGTTGTTGAGCCAAAACGGTCGTCGGAACGAGAACTGCGCATTGTTTGCCGTTCATCGCCGCCTTGTATGCCGCACGAATCGCAATTTCAGTTTTGCCGAATCCGACATCGCCGCAAATTAATCTGTCCATCGGTCTTTGCTGTTCCATATCGCGTTTAATCTCTTCAACGGCGCGAATCTGGTCTGCAGTTTCTTCGTAAGGGAAGGCGTCCTCGAATTCGCGTTGAGTGGCGTCGTCAGCGTCGAAGGCAAAACCCGGAGCTTGTTGGCGTTTGGCATAAAGTTCCAAAAGTTTTTCGGCAATGTCTTCGACTGCGGAGGCGGCTCGCGACTTTGCACGCGCCCAATCGCCTGAACCTAACCGCGACAATTTCGGGACAGCGTTGTCATCGGAAATGTACTTTTGCAGATAACGCACCTGCTCGACGGGCACGAACAGCTTATCCGCGCCGCCGTATTGAATGTGCAGAAAATCTTTGCGCACGCCGTCAAATTCCAACGTCTCGACGCCGAGATATTTGCCAATGCCGTTATCGACGTGCACGACGTAATCGCCGGGCTTGATGTCGCTGAAGTGCCGAATTTTGTCGCCGACGTCCGAAAAATTTTTCGCGCGCCGATGATGATTTTGTCCGCCGAAAATATTTTTCTCCGTCATGACGGTCAGCTTGATGTTCGGCAATGAAAAACCGTCGCTCAAGTTGCCGAGTCGCAGTTCAATTCCCGTCAAGCCGCGTTCGTCCAAAAGTTTCATCATGCCGGTAAGTTTCGCTTGGCTCGTGAACAGGAAGTAAATTTTTTGCTCAAGCTCCGTCAATCGCGAGAGTTCTTCCATAAAAAATTGCGTCTGCCCTTGAAAGCTCGTGACGTTCGCCGCAGTGATGCCGATTGTCTCCGCCGGTTCGACGCCGCGAATTTTTTTCAGCAGCAGTTCAAAGTAAATCAAACTTCCCGCACGTGACGATTGAACGAGTTGCTCGAATGTGAAAATTTTTTTCTTGAGTTCGGGATTTTCGGCAGTCAACGTGCGAATCGCCTCGAAAATTCTTGCCGGCTCGTCGAAAATGATTGTGCCGTTTTCGCCCGCGCAGTTCAGAAACGGTTCGCTGGTCTTCGTGAAAATTTTTATCGGCAGAATCGTCACGGACTGAATTTTTTTTACGGAGCGCAACGTGTTGAAGTCGACGCCGCGAATCGAATCAACTTCATCGCCGAAAAATTCAATTCTGCAAGGTTGCGGCTCGTTGACGGGAAAAATATCGACAATGCCGCCGTGCACGCTGAACTTTCCAATCGCGTCAATCTCGTCCGCGCGTTCGTAGCCGAATTCGTCAAGCTTAACCAAAAATTTTTCAAGCGATAAATTTTGTCCGACTTCAATGCCGAGTTGAGACTTCAAGAAATCTTGCCGCGAAAAATCTTTTTTCACCGCCGCGACAGTCGACGCCAACACGATTAACTTTTCGCCGCGCAGAAGCCGTGATAAAATTTCCAGACGTTTTGCTTGCCGTTCGATGCCGATTGTTGACGCGTTCACGTCGATTAAGTCAAGTTCGGGCAATTCGACGACTTCAACGCCCGGCAACAGTTCCGACAAATCGTCGCGCCACGGAGAAATTTTTTCTCTGTCGCTGAGCAAAATTATCATTGATCGCGGATTTAATTCAAACGCCGCCGCCAACGGCAAAACTTTTTGTGCGCCCGCCACGCCGTAAATCAAAAACTCGCCGCGCTTGGAAAATCGTCGTGCCGATTTTGAAATCAATTCGTCGCGCAGAGCCTCTTCCAAAATTTTGTGCATTGAATCACCTCGCGCATTTTTTATCGATTATATTTGTCGACGAAAAAATTTTCAACAATCAGCCCGTGCCATTTGCAGTTATCGGCTCGTCGTGATAAATTTACGTCGCGAAGAACGGAGGGAAAAATTTTGCTTGACGACAAAAAAATTGCGTTCATCACCTGCGTAAACAGCGATTGGTGGTACAGTGAATGCAAATTGTATCTCGAACACTTGACAATCCCGGACGGCATGACGGCTGAATTTATTGACGTGCGCGACGCCGAATCGATGACTGCCGGTTACAATCGCGCCATGAAAAATTCCGACGCGAAGTACAAAATTTATCTGCACCAGGACACTTTTATCGTTAATAAAAATCTTGTCGCCGACTTGCTGAAAATTTTTAGCGATAAGTCAATCGGCGTCGTCGGAGTGATTGGTTGCGTCAATCTGCCTGCAACGGGCGTTTGGTGGGACGGTATGAGAACTTACGGACGAGTTTTGCACGCCTGCGAACCGGAGAGTGTCGTTGATTCTCATTGCGACGAGCCCGACGGCGATTATCAAATTGTTGAATCGGTTGACGGACTTTTTTTGGCGACGCAGTACGATTTGCCGTGGCGCGAAGATTTGTTCGACGGTTGGCACATGTATGACGCTTCGCTTTGCAAAGAGATGAGCCGCGCAGGTTACAAAGTCGTTGTGCCTAATCAGTCGCAAGATTTTTGGTGCATACATTGCCCGAAAGAAAAGCCGCTTGATCCGAGATATCGCCGCTACCAAAAAATTTTCGTGCATGAATACGGCGACGAGCTTAACCCGGAGGTTTAACATGCTTGACGGAATTTATATCGGGCGAAGATTTTTTCGAGAAAATTTTGGTCGTCGAGAGTTTTGCGTATCTTGAACCGTTGCGCGAAAAATTTCCGGCGGCTGAAATTTTTTTTGTCACGGCGGACAACGTTGACTTTCCCGACGTGAAAACTTTCCGATTGGATTATCGCGAGGAACGTTTGCCGTTTGACGCTGAATTTTTCGACGCGATTATCGGTGATTTAACTTTGGAAGTCGTCACGAATCCGCAAGACATCGCGGCGGGCTTTTCGACATTTCTCAAGCAAACGGGCTGTTGGCTGACGAGTTTCCGCAACATTCGCCACTGGAAAGTTTTGGAAAAATTGATGCGCGGAGTTTTCGGCGGAATCGTTTCGAGACTTTACACGCGCACGGAATTTGAACGGCTGCTCTACGCGTCGTTTTATAAGGAAGTGCGATTGTTGCCGCTGAAAAAAAATTCGCCGCCCGAAATTTTGGAACGGCTGATAAACGCAGGTTTTGATAACTTCGACGACGACTTGCAAACGGAATTTTGGCTCGTGCGTGCAAATCGTTCAATGCCGGAACTCGCGCTTTTGAAGTCAATGTTCACGCCCGAAGTCCGCGCAGATTTATCGCGAATTCTTCACCGCATCGAATACGACGTTGCTACGGCAGACAGCGTGAAAAAATTTTGGCAACTCATTGACGCGGAAGGAATTTTCACGGATTATGCGGCGGCGTTTATCAGGTCGGTCGTCATGCACCGCGAAAATTTTTATCGCAACGTGGAAACTTTTTCCGAACGCGAGGAGCTTGCCGAAATTATCGACATCGCCGAATCAATGTACGACTTCGACAACGGCAATCGTCTGCTGTGAAAATAAAAATGAGCAAATGACATCAGAGGCGCAACGTTACGGATAACGATAAACCCTATCGCTCCGCGCGTAGCGGTGCCCTTTCTTTTTGCTACTTTTTCTTTGGGCATGCAAAGAAAAAGTAGATCCTATAAACAAAAAAATTTACAAGCCAAAAGCAATTTACCAACACGAACCAATCGCCGATAAACTTGCAAAGGAGTGATTCGCATGAACGGCAAAGAGATTCACCTTGACAACGTTTTCATCGGCGGCGCAGTGAATTATCTGGAGAATTTGGAACGGCGCGTTGAAAATTTTCACAGAGAGCGCACTTACGACGAGATTCTTTCCGAAATTCGCGACGGGCTTAAAGAAATTTCTCCGCAGGAAATGACGCTTGACGAGTACAAAGACTACATCGAAGGCAAATTGCAGAACATTCCGCGCAACATCACTCGGCACCGCGACGAAGTTACGGTTGTCATTTCGGACGCCGGCTTTATTGCAATGCAGAACGATCCCGATTATGAGGCGTGGGTACTTGACAGCGTGCGCGAAGAGTTGAGTTTTCCCGATTATCTTTGCGGCTACCCGGGCACTTACGGTCGCTATGACGTTATGGAATTCGACGCGACCAAGGAAGATTTTCGCGGGCACATGTCGGCGATTCACAAGCGCGATTCTCGGCACGTCGAAGAAGAATCTTATTGGGACTTGCGGCTTAAACGTTTGAAGGCTCGGCTCAATGCGGAACAGGAACTTTTTGAGAAGGAACAGCTTTTGCAGAAGGCATTTGACGAATCAGCGCAACTTGAGGCGATTGAACGTGCGGAAGCCGGTTTGCCCGATTCACTCGCGCCGAAGAAACCGATAATCGGAATTCCCGCAAGCTATCTTTTGAGTATGCTCGACGCCAACGCAAATTGATATTTGAGCTGTCACCAAAGTATCGTTTCGGGTAGCGGAGACCCGGTCGACAGGGATGTCGACCGCCGGCAACAGGTGCACGGATGCACCTTTGCCGGAAAAACGCCCTTTCTTTTTGCTACTTTTTCTTTGGGCGCAGCAAAGAAAAAGTAGATCCTATACATGAAAAAAAATTAAACGCCGAATGCAATTTACCGCCAAACGTTAAAAAGCTCTCTAAACGCGGAGAGCTTTTTGATTTGACTTAGAGTTTGATTCATGATTTATTGTAGCGGCGAGGTGAATCGTATGACAGAAAAAAATTTGCTTGAACTCCTGCGCGGCTACAAATCGGATAAAATTTCGGAGACGGAAGTTCTTGCGCGGCTGAAAAATTTTTCGTCGGACGCCGTGGAAAATTTCGGATTCGCGTCAATCGATCACGGTCGAGAATTGCGGCAAGGCTTTCCTGAAGTCGTTTACGCGCCCGGCAAAACTAAGGAGCAGCTCAAAATCATTTTCAAAAATCTTTACGACAGGAGCGCGGGCAATTTAATCGCAAGTCGAGCCACTCGCGAACAATTCGACTTCCTGCACGCTGAAATTCCCGACGCGATTTTTGACGAGACCGCACGCATGATTTACGTTGACCGCGACAAAACTTTGACGCGCGACGCTGACAAAAAAATTTTAATCATGACGGCGGGCACGAGCGACATTCCTGTTGCCGAAGAAGCGCGATTGACGGCTTATCTTTGGGGCAATGTTGTTTCGACGTGCTACGATTGCGGCGTTGCGGGCATTCATCGACTTTTCGCGCACATGGACGAAATTGTTTCCGCCAATGTGATAATCGTCGTTGCGGGCATGGAAGGAGCATTGGCGAGCGTCGTCGGCGGCTTGACATCGCGTCCCGTTATCGCCGTTCCTACCGGCGTCGGCTACGGTGCATCGTTCGGAGGACTTGCCGCACTTTTGGCTATGCTCAACAGTTGCGCGGCGGGCGTTAGTGTAGTCAACATCGATAACGGATTCGGTGCGGGCGTTCTTGCCGCAAAAATTAACCGCGTGAGGTGAATCATGATTAAAAAATTTTTCGCGGCAATGATTTGTTTAGGCATCGTGATTTTTATCGGCGCGTGTCAAAGTCAGTCAAAGGAGGCTGTTCAAATGAGCAAAAATTTTTTCGCAGATACCGTTGTACTAAACAGCGGTTACACAATGCCGCGAATCGGATTCGGCACATGGACACTTAACGACACTGCGGCGGAAAAGTGCGTTTATCACGCGCTCAAGGTCGGCTGTCGATTGATTGACACGGCGCGTTATTACGGCAACGAGGTCGGCGTCGGCAAAGGGATTCGGCGTGCGATTGACGACGGCATTGCCACGCGCGAAGAAATTTTCGTAACGTCGAAGATTTTGCCCGGCACTTCTCCCGATAAGGCTGTTGACGCGTCGTTGAAGTCGCTCGCGCTCGATTACGTCGACTTGATGTTGATTCATCAGCCCGGTTATAACGACGTTGAAAGTTATCACGCACTCGAACGCGCCGTTAAAGCCGGAAAAGTTCGTTCAATCGGCATCTCGAATTATTACACGCCGCGCGATTTTGACAGGATTCGCAATGCCGCAACGATTGTTCCCGCAGTCGTGCAGAATGAGAATCACATTTTCTATCAGAACGCGGACTTACAAGCTTACGTTGCTCAATTCGGCACGGTCATTGAAAGTTGGTATCCTCTCGGCGGTCGCGGCAATACTCAAAAAATTTTCGGCAACTCGACGATTCAACAGCTCGCGCGAAAATATTCCAAGTCTCCCGCGCAGATTGTCTTGCGTTGGCAATATCAAGCAGGTTACGTTGCAATTCCCGGCTCGTCGAATCCGAATCACATTGCGGAAAATTTTGACGTGTTCGACTTCCGATTGACCGTCGACGAAATGAATCGGCTCCGCGCATTGGACAAAGGACAACGTTTTGAAAATTGGTGACCGTCATTTAAACAAAAAGACCGTCCGTTATCGGGCGGTCATTAATTTTTATGGATTGAATTCACCACTCGTTACGGTATCGGGCAACGCTGTCACAATCTTTGTCGCCGCGTCCCGAAAGCGTGATGACGATAATTTTGTCGCGGCTCATGGTCGGAGCAATTTTCATGACGTGAGCAACCGCGTGCGCCGATTCAATCGCGGGAATAATGCCTTCCGTGCGCGACAGATATTCAAAGGCGTCGACAGCCTCGGCGTCGGTTATCGGCACGTATTCAGCTCGTCCGATGTCGTGCAAGTGCGCATGTTCCGGGCCGATGCCGGGATAATCAAGTCCTGCAGAGATTGAATAAACGGGCGCGATTTGTCCGTATTTGTCTTGGCAAAAGTAAGACTTCATGCCGTGAAAAATTCCCGTTCGACCCGTCGCGATTGTCGCCGCAGTCTCAAAGGTGTCAACGCCTCTGCCCGCCGCCTCGCAACCGATTAGCCGAACATTTTTGTCGTTAATGAAATTGTAAAACGTACCGATTGAATTTGAGCCGCCGCCGACACATGCAACGACCGCATCGGGAAGTTTGCCTTCAAGCGCGAGAAGTTGAGATTTAATTTCGCGGGAAATGACGGCTTGAAAATCGCGGACAATCGTCGGGAACGGGTGCGGACCCATCACCGAACCCAAACAATAATGCGTGTCGGCAATGCGATTTGTCCATTCGCGGAAAGTTTCTGATACGGCGTCTTTTAAAGTGCCCGTGCCGCTTTTGACGGGAATGACAGTCGTGCCGAGAAGTTTCATGCGGTAGACGTTGAGAGCTTGCCGACGAGTGTCCTCTTCGCCCATGAAAACGACGCATTCCATGTTCAACAGAGCAGCAGCCGTTGCAGTCGCGACGCCGTGTTGACCGGCACCCGTTTCCGCAATAAGACGCGTCTTGCCCATTTTCTTGGCGAGCAATGCTTGACCGAGAACGTTGTTGATTTTGTGCGAGCCTGTGTGATTCAAATCCTCACGCTTGAGATAAATTTTCGCGCCGCCGAGATCGTCAGTCATTTTCCGCGCGAAGTAGAGCATTGACGGGCGACCCGCATAATTTCTAAACAAATCGTCGAGTTCGCGCACAAAGTCAGCGTCGTCCTTGAAACGGTTATAAGCCGTCTCCAGCTCAATCACCGCGTTCATCAGCGTTTCGGGAATGTATTGTCCGCCGTAAATGCCGAAGCGTCCGTTTTGATTCGTCATACAAATTTCCTTCCTTACAAATGAGTTTTTATCGTCTCCTTGATGAATTCTTCCGAGGGTGTGCTTTGGCTCAAAAGGTCAACGACTTTATCCAAGCCCGTTGCGTGCGACGACTTAATCAAAATCGTGTCGCCGTCTTGCAAATGTGATTCGACTTCAGCGAGCAATTTGTTCAGCGTTTCAAACCACGTGACGTTGATTTTGTCCTTGACAAGCTCATAGGGATGGCACATTAATTTGCCGCAAAGTAACAATCGGTCGGTTTCGGCAGTAAGCATCGCCTCGGAAAGTCCTTTATGATATTTGATCTCGTTTATACCCAAATCGGCAATGTCGCCCAAAATCGCCACGCGGGACTTTTGATTCGGCTCGGAAGTTTTCAAATGTTCCAGAGCATATTTCATCGATTCGGGATTGGCGTTGTAGGCACTGTTGATGAGCGTCAAATTTTTCCCGTTGCGAATGGACTTGACGACGTTGCCGCGACCTTTGACGGGAGAAAAGCTTTGCAGATATTCAAGCGTCCTGTCGATTGAAAAACCGACGGCGATTGAAACAGCGATAACGGCGAGTGCATCATAAAGTTGTTCGGCGGGCACGGAACAAGAAAGTTTATACGTCTTTCCATTAACGAAAAATTCTGCGTCATTGGCGATAACGGGCATTCTAATCGTTGCATCGGGATGCTTGCCGAAAGTAATTATGTTGAGCTTGACAGACTTTGCCTTTTGTTCAAACAGTTCGTAATAGGGCATATCGCGATTTAAAATTGCGTAGCCGCCGGGAGACATTCCGCAGAAAATTTTTCGCTTGTGCTTTGCCAAATTTTCCAATGAACCGCCGCTGCCGGTATGAGCCGGGACAATCGACGTGACCACCGCCACATCGGGCGTAATATCGTATGTGATGGAGCCGGGCGATTTCGCCAAAGCATTGATTGACATTTCGATTATCGCATAGGCGTCGTTTGGCTTGAGGTTGGCAAAAATTCTGGGAATATTGTCGTAAACGTTGGCTGAGCCGGGCGTCGCTTTAACATTGTGATCTTTGCCGAGAACATGTTTCAGCATGTTGCACGTTGTAGTTTTGCCCGCCGAACCTGTCACGGCGATAACTCTGCCTTGAAAACGTTTTCTTGCGGCAAAACCAAGTTCACGCATTGCACGAAAGACATCGGCAACTTTGAGCAACGGAAAATCGGCAGGCAAGCCTTTCAAGTCAACGGGAGTCATTGCGCCGACAAATTCGCCGATATTGCCGATATTTTTCTTGAGGACAGCTTTATTGCGGAGAATCAGCAGACTCGGACGCGCCATTTTGCTTTTGAATTCATCTGTAAAAGATTGAATGTACCAACCTTGCGGCGGCGGAACAATCCATTTGCCGCCCGTGACTTTGGCAAGCTGTTCTGCAGTCCAACATTTGCCCGGCTCATATCGATAAATTACATCGTCGAATTCGGTATTGTAGCGAGGATAACGCAGTCCCGCTATGGTCATTTCGATTAAAGCGGAATCCGTAAACGTCCCGACAGTCTCGTCGCCCAATTTGACAGCCATTCGCACGCGCAAATCAACATTAGCCATTTTGGACTTTTCGGGCGGGTAAAGAGCAATTTTTTCGCGGTAAATGACGCCGGGCTCCCAACGATTAATCTCAAAAAATTTATGCTCCTGTCCTTTTCCGTAAGGAGGCATTCGACATTCTCGCACAGGTTTTCCGATTATCGACAGGCGATAATCTCCATTGACGGGCGCATCAATCGTCCAATAAGTCTCGACTTGAAGTGACTTGCGTTTAGTCATAATTCGACATTCGGACGGAACATGGTAGCCGACCAATTTCAACGCGCCAAAATTTTTCGGCGGAATGATCGCCTCGTCGGGCACCTTGTCGACAAAGTTATTGACGATTTTTGATTCACGCGGCGGCGGCGTGAACGATATTTCGACAATACACCCCCCCCCACATGTTTACAGATGTATTGAACTCTTTGCACAAGGCAACGAAGTCTTTTACAATCGGAGGCGCGGAATTTATGGCGCGACGTGATTGACCGGGTCTCACAAGCAACGGAATAAATTTGACGTGTTCAACGCCGTCTGCAGATATTTCCAACACAAAACTGCCGCCGTTACGTCTTCCGACATCAAAAAGAAGATCGCCCGCATCGTAAATTATCGGACGGTCTTTGTAATTTTCGACGCCTTGAATTTTGTGGGAATTGCAACCTAAAACCGCGTCTGCACCCAAATCGACAAGCAAGCGTCCGATTTTTTTCACCGCATTGGACGGCTTATTGACAAGGTTTGCTCCCCAATGCGGTGCGACAATTACCACGTGAGCTTTTTCACGGGCGGCGCGAATTCTGTCGGCAAAAGTTTCCTTCCACAGCTCAAGATTATCGGGCGACAAATAAGCCGTGCCTGCGCTGTCGACTTTGGCGGCGGAAGATCTGCGCGTCGTATCGACGGAAAAAATTGCAAGAGTTATATTGTTGACATGCTTATAAACCGGCTCGAACGCCTCCGAAAAATTTTTGCCGGAACCGGTGTGCAATATTCCCGCCGCGTCAAGATATTCTCTCTGCTCAAGCAAAGCTTCTGCGCCGTAATCGCCCGCATGATCGTTTGCCGTCAAAACTATGTTCACGTTGGCTTTGGTGAGGATATTTATCTGTTCGGGTTTTGCGCGAAAGTTAAAATGATTTTTCGTAAGCTTCGGTGCGCCTTTTGTGGCAATGACGCATTCCAAATCGACAAGCCGCAAATCAGCCGACGACATTTCAGTGATGCCGACAAACGGTTTGAGAGTTTTCGACAGGTCATTCATCTTTCTGCCGAGATTGACGACGCCGCCGTAAAACAAAGTGATTGTCTGCTTAGTATCGGTCACAACGTCAAGATTTTCATTCAAGAATAATCATCTCCTTAATTGAACGGACTGCATTGGCGAACGTTAGCATTTTGTCAAAATCTTTGTGCCCGTCAGTCTCGATGCCGCTTGAAACGTCGACTGCAAACGGTTTGAGCATTTCAATCGCGCCGACAACATTTTCAACATTAAGTCCGCCCGCAAGAAAATATTCTCGCCGCAAATTTTTCAGCAAGCTCCAATCGAAAGTTTTGCCGTCACCTGCGCCCGCGTCGACCAAAATAAAATCACCGTGACTTTTTTCCGCCTTGGCAACGTCGTCCGCAGAATTAATCTTGAACGCTTTGATTATCGGCTTGCGCGTGAACGTGCGAATTTTTTTTATGTAAGCGTCGTCCTCTTCACCGTGAAGTTGCGCCGCGTCGATAATGCCCTCGTTCAAAAGTTTGGCGACGTTTGAAATTTCCTCGTTGACAAAGACTCCGACCGCAAAAATTTTTTTCGACAGTGCTGCACGAAGTTTTTCAGCCTGCGCGGGCGTGACGTGACGTTTGCTCTTTGGTGCGAATACAAAGCCGACGTATTCGGGAAAAATTTCGTTGACGGCATAAACGTCGTCGATTGTCCGAAGTCCGCAAAATTTTATCTTACTCAAATCAAAATCTCCTCGCATAATTTCTTACGACGGGTTAGTTTAACAACTTATGTTTGAGGCGTCAACAATCGACAGTTGGGCGTAAGCTTTATTTGACACGGGAAAGTTGCGGTGATAAAATTTTCGACGTTGGCAGGCAGGAGAGGCAATCGCGTGGAATTTTTCTGCGAGGAAAGTCCGGACTCCACAGAGCAGCGTGCCGGGTAACGCCCGGTGAGAGTAATCTTAAAGACAGTGTCACAGAAAAGAAAACCGCCGAATTTTTCGGTAAGGATGAAAAGGCAGGGCAAGAGCCTACCGGTTGTCAAGTAATTGGCAAGCCTGATAAACCTCACGCGGAGCAAGACTAAATAGGAAAGGGTTGAAGTTGCTCGCTGACCTTTCGGGTAAGTCGCTGGACTTGAGCGGCAACGTTCAAGCAAGATAAATGATTGCCACTAACAGAATCCGGCTTATTGACTGCCTGTCAACAAAACGTCGCTGCTTGAAATTCGGTAGCGGCGTTTTCGCTTTAAGAAAATTTTTTGGTGACTTATGAATTCAAACTTTCCGCCCGACGAAATTAAAAGCAACGTGACGAGGCATCCGGTTGACGCGTCTGAATTTTTTTCGACCGAAACTTCAAATCGCGCCGTGAACTTTCCGTCCGACGAGATTAAAACACTTTCGCCGCTGATTTTGGCGCACATAGGCGATGCATATTTTCATTTGTACATTCGCACGCGACTTTTGCAAATCACGCACAATATCACTCGACTGCATGAACTAAGCGCACAAATCGTTTCGGCTCCCGCGCAGGCGAAAATTTATCATGCGATAGAAAATTTTTTGTCTGCAGAGGAACGCGACACTTTCCGACGCGGCAGAAATGCAAAAAGTCATGCGCCACGAAAAGCGACCGTCGCCGAATATCACGCGAGTACAGGCTTTGAGGCACTGCTCGGCGAATTGTTCCTTAGAAAAAATTTTACGCGGCTCGACGAAATTTGCGAGCTTGCATTCAATATCGCGTTCAATCAGGAGGAAAATTTATGACCGCGCCAAAAATTTCCGTGCTCATTCCGCTGTACAACCGCAAACATTACATCGCGCAATGCATTGACAGCGCGTTAAATCAGACGTTCACCGACTTTGAAATTATCGTTCGCGACGACGGCTCCACGGACGGTTCTGCTGATTTCGTTGATGAGCGTTACGCCGCCGAAATTTCTTCCGGCAAAATCAAACTCTGCCGCAATGAAACGAATCTTGGCGAATTTCCGACCGATAACAAACTCCTGCGCGAGGCGACGGGCAAATACGTCATGATTCTGCACAGCGACGATTTGTATCTGCCGCACGCTCTGCAAAACATGTACGAGTTTGCCGAATATCTTTCTGCCGATGTCGTTCACGCGGGAAATTTTCTGCAATCGCCGCCCGTTATCGACGCAAACACGCAATTCAAAGTCATGTGCTGGGAAAATCGCATCGTCGATAAAATTGAGCTTGTCCCGAACGATTCGGCGCAACGTTTCAATCTGTGGGCTGATGCCGATATTTTCATTGATGCGCAGTACAACATCTTCAATCGGCAATTTCTTTTGGACAACGAAATTTTTTTTGACGACGTGGGCGGCAATCAACTTTTCTGTCTCCATTGGCTCATGCAGGCGAAAATTTGCGTGAAGACTCCCGAAATTTTTTACATACGCCGCGACGCGCCCGACTCTTACACGAACGATCGAACGCACCTTGCCAAACGAGCGCAGAAATTTATTTTTGGCAGTGTCACCGTGTCGAAGTATTTCGACAAAATTTTTCGGAGCGTCGACTACTTCAAAGATAACGAAGCGGCGCAATATCGTGCCAAAGCGATTTTTTACAACCGCACCGACAGCTACGAACTTTATCACCGAAAAATTTATGAGCACGGAATCACGCCCGAATTGCACAATGCCGTTGACAGCGCGATTAAAGAATGTTTCGGCGAGTATGCGGATTATGTGACGTTTCTTTTTCACAAGTCGAACTGTCGGAATTTCAATCAAGACTACAACAAAATTGTTTCACCGTGATTTTTTGGAGGATCAAATGCTTTTCACTGAACTTTTAAAAATGGCGTGGCGCAGTCTCGCCGCGAACAAATTGCGGACGTTTTTAACGATGCTCGGCGTGATAATCGGCGTGACAAGTGTTATCGCATTGGTCAGCGTCGGCATGGGCGTGAAAAAAAATGTTGTCGATTCAATTTCGCGACTCGGCTCAAATATGCTGATTGTAATGCCCGGCAGTCCAAATCGCGGCGGGCCACGCGGTGCGGCAGGCTCAATGACGACTTTGACTTTCGACGACGCCGAGGCAATCAAAAATAAGATAAAAAATATTTCTTACGTGTCGCCGACGGTCAGCAGCAGCTATCAAGTCGTTTACGGGCACGAAAATTGGAACACGACAGTCACGGGCGTTATTCCCGAATACGTCGCGATTCAGTCGTTGGAGATTAAAAGCGGACTTTTCTTCAGCCAGCATGATGTTGACGTGCGAAATCGTGTTGCGGTCATCGGTTCGACTGTCGCGAGCAATCTTTTCGGCGAGATCAATCCCGTTGGAAAAAAAATTCGCGTAGGAAATGCTCCCTACACGATAATTGGCGTTTTGAACAGCAAAGGGCAATCTTCCGGCGGACAAGACCAGGACGACGTGGTTTTAATTCCGTTGACGACGGCGCAGGAACGATTAATCGGCATAACTTACGTTCGCAGTATCAATGTTCAAGTTTCGGACGCCGATAAGATGGACGAAGTGCAATCGAACATTGAAAAACTTTTGCGGCAACGTCACAGAATACGTGCAGGCGCGGAAGACGACTTCAACGTTCGCAACTTGACAACTCTCATGGAAACGATGACTTCAACCACGACGATGATAACGCTTTTGCTCGGCGCAATCGCAGGAATTTCGCTGATTGTCGGCGGCGTCGGCATTATGAACATCACGTTGGCTTCCGTCACTGAACGCACGCGGGAAATTGGAATTCGCAAGGCGATTGGCGCAACGTACAGCTCAATCATGCTGCAATTTCTGATTGAATCGACGATGATCAGCGTTATCGGCGGCATAATCGGAATTTTTATCGGCATCGGTGCCGCGCAGGCAATTTCAAAGTTCGGGAACTTCACGACGGTTATCAGCAGCTTGAGCATTGTCGCGAGCTTTGGATTTTCGCTGTTTGTCGGAGTATTTTTCGGGATTTTGCCTGCACGTAAAGCGGCGCGTTTAGATCCGATTGATGCGTTGCGTTATGAATGATTCGGGAAGAAAATTTTCAACGTCTCGTCGTCAGAACTTTTGCCGAAATACGAGCCGATTAGAAACAGAATCAGCGAAACGGTTATTCCGATTGTGATTTGGTGCAGATTGAAAATTTTGAAGCCCGTCGCCTGTGCCGCGCAATAAATTATCGTTCCGCCTGTCATCGAGAGCATTGCGCCCAATTTGTTTGCACGTTTCCAAAATAATCCCAAAAGCAACGTCCAGAAAAATGCCGTTTCCAATCCGCCGAACGCGAACATGTTTATCAGCCAAATCAAATTCGGAGGCGTCAAAGCTATCATGAAAACTATCGCGCCGATTATCGCAGTCGCAGCCATCGACAAAAATTTTACTCGCGCAGATGTCACGACGCGGTTATTTTTTTGCGCCCAATGCAAATAAACGTCCTTGATTATCGCGCTTGACGCAACGATTAAAAGCCCGGAAATTGTCGAGATTGACGCGGCAAGTGGTCCGATTATCGCGAAGCCGACAAGTTCAATCGGCATTGCCATTACGATTGTCGTTGGAATGATGTTGTCGACGCCGCCATAATCAGCCGCCGTGCCCGATAAGACGCCGTGCGCCAAAATTCCCGTGAAATTTATTCCGATGTTCATAAAGCCGACGACGATTGTTCCGATAAGCATTGCTTGATGAAGTCCCTGCGTATTTTTGTAAGAAATTCCGCGCACGACCGATTGAGGTAACGCGATTGTGCAAATGCCGACCAAAAGCCATTGCGTGAAATAAATCGTCCAAGGCATGTTCCCGAAGTTGAACGGCTCGAAAAGTTCAGGGTTTGTAATTTCAAGGCGCGTCATGATATTTTCGTAACCGCCGCCGGCTTGCAAGACGTATTTCAGCAACAGAACAATTCCAATCATCATCATTATTGCGCAACAAGTATCGGTCAACGCAACGGCTCTGAAACCGCCAATCGACGTGTAAATTACGACAGTCAAGCCGAACAGGATTAAGCCCGCCTCGTAGCTGTAGCCCGTGACCGCCGCGAAAAGTTTTGCTCCGCCGACGAATTGAGCAGTCATTGTCCCGCAGAAAAATAAGACGATAACGAACGCCGCGACTGCCGCCAAAAAATCAGATTGGAACCTTGCGCGAATGATGTCGACGACTGTAACCGCGTTGAGTTTTCGGGCAAGAAGTGCGACGCGTTTGCCGAAAATGCCGAGCACGAGAAAAATCGCCGTCACTTGCACGACAGCCATATAAATCCAGCCGAAGCCGACTTGAAACGCCATGCCCGGTCCGCCGACGAAACTTGAAACGGAACTGTACGTTGCAACGGTCGTCATCGCCAATACAAAGCCGCCGAGTTCGCGGTTGCCGACGAAATAACTGCTCACGAAATTTTTGCCCGCCTGCTTGTGGCGAACGAAAACACTTATCGCGACCATAACGAACATAAACAAAATCAGCGGCACGAGCATTATCAGCGACGTTAGCGCGGAAAGACTACCTGTCATCGTTATCACCGCCTAAATCAATGTCGCACAGTTGAACAGCAAACTCGTTGGATGCAACGTCACGTTGCCCCGCCTGCTTGTGGCGAACGAAAACACTTATCGCGACCATAACGAACATAAACAAAATCAGCGGCACGAGCATTATCAGCGACGTTGGCGCGGAGAAACTACCTGCCATCGTCATCACCGCCTAAATCAATGTCCTTGAACAAAATTTTGCTCAACACGAAGCTGATCAGAATTGCGACGAGCCACACGCCGATTGAGCCGAGAATTGCCCACAGCGGCAGATGAAAAATTTTCACGTCGAGCGACGCGGTGCCGAAGCCTGCGATTAGCCAAAAAATAATCAGCCCGACCAGTGCAAGTCCCGTGTAAATCGCCTCGCGTCTGACCAAGCTGAACTTTTGCGCGTCGTTCATTGACGCACGATTATTTTGTTTCATGATAAAGCCTCCAAGTCTCGTCTCCTCCTTGTGAAGAGTACGAGCTTATTTTTTTGCCGCGGGAATTTTACAACACATGCGCCGAAATTGCAACGAGCCGTTTACCGCAAAAAAATCCCGCCGCATTTGACGGGAAAGAAATTTTTATACGCTCATCAAGTTTGCGCGATTAATGTAAGAAAAATCGTTATGTGAGCAATTCATTTGCGAAATATTCGACGCATCCGTCACATGCCGATAAATCTGCGCGGCTTGTCCGAAATATTTTTCCAGAGTGATTTTCGTCGAATTCAATTCATCGGCAAGCATTGACTTGAAACTCATGCGAATATTTCTTGCGCCGTAAAGCACGGCAAAAATTTTCCTACACCTAATCGTCCGGCATCAAGACGATGTTGACGGGCAAATTGCTCGCGCTCGGCGGTGAATATTCAAAGCTCACTTGACCGCGATAACTGCCCAATTCCGACAGCTCCGTCCTGTCCGTCATGAGCGAAGTGCCTTCCACTCTGGCCTGCGCAACGTGCGGCGGTTCGGGCGGCGTCTTATCTCCAAAATAAAGTCGACGGTCGGGCGTTTGAATCACGCCGGTAGATTCGCCGTAACGATAGCGCAATGCTCCCGCGTAATGACCGCCGAGCGGACTTAGACAAAAGCGCGTCATGAATCGCGTGCTGAAGTTGAGCGTGTAATTTATGCCGTAGTTACCGTAATTGATGACCTCCGAGCCGTCGGTTGCGTCAATGCCGCGTTTGAACAGGTCGTTAACATTGTCGCCAATCAAAACGTAGCCGAGTCCGTCGCGTTCCCAATCGTAGGGCTTTTTGAGCGTCAACGTGCGATTCATCTGCTTAAACGTGCCGCGCAGTCTGTGTTCATCTTTGGGCAAAATTTCTGCGACGTTTAGAAAACCGAGCGGATCGGCGGCTTCGGGATACATCATCAAAAAAATTCTGACGGGCGCAGTTGTGTTGAAATCGCACACGCCGTGAATCAGTTGACCGGGGCGGAGCAGGAAATATTTTTCATCGGGCTGATAAACTTTGCGTTGATAACTTTCCAGCTCAATGCGGTCTTGAAACTCACCTTCCATGTACATTGTTTGCGCGATCTTGCCGACGCTGAAATAATTTCGATTCGGAGCACTGAGCCCGCCGCGAGTGATTTCAACTACGTTTTCTTGATCGGATGTGTTCTCAAAAATTATGGCGAATCTTTTGCGGACGCCGGTATCGTTCAGGTGATAAAACAGCAGTCGCGCGTCGCCGTCGACGGTGTCGGTGTAAAGAATGCCGTTGCGTTGAACGTATTCGGGACTGTCGGAAAAAATCAGCGTGCCGCCCCAATCATACGAAAAAATTTCAAGCTTATGCATTATTGTCGAATGTGTATATTCAGCGGAAGCAGTGGGCATCAGCGCGCCGAATGACGTTGCCGCCGCCATTAATGTCGCAAAAATTTTCTTGACAAAATTCATCGGGGATCCTCCAAAAAATAAATTCCGCAAGATTATATCAACCGCCGTTTGCACAATCAAGCAAGGCAGTCACGTCGCGAAAAACTTTGCAATTTGAATCGGCAAGCTTTAAAATGGCGCGGAAAAAATTTTTTGAGAGGAGACTTCGTTTTGACTTCCTACATAAAAAACGCGGTGATGATTACGTTGCTGATTTTCATTCCGCCGCTCGGTTGGATTTTCATGTACAAATATTCGACCTTCGACCGCCGCACGAATGTTGTACTTGCCGTCGCGTGCAGTGCATTTTTTGTTTACGCCAACATTGCCGCCGGCAACGTCGAAAATATTTTCGGCAGCACCAAAGGTTTTGAGCAGACACTCTTGCCCGAAGACTTCCGCGAACGATACAACATTGCCGCGCAGAGACTTGCTCCGAATTTGAATTTGAAACTTGACGATTCGTTTGCAGTCGACGAAAAAATTTTCCGCCACGAGTTCACGCCGCGATTGACGCTTGAAGGCTCAGTTGACGACGCCGGGAAAATTACCGCGCTGAAAATTTTTGCCTCGCCCGAAAATCAAGACGAATCTTTCAAGACGATTAACGTGCTCGGACTTTTAATCGCCGCGCTCAATCCCGAACTCGACGCCGAAGATCGCGGTGAAGTTCTGCGAGATTTGCGCATGTTGAAGAACGTCGCTGCCGAAGACAATTACGATTGGACGACCACTCGCGGGCACGTGAAATATTCTGTCCACGCCGGCGACGGCAAAGTCACGTTCACCGCCGCATTGAATCAGTAAAAAATTTTTTTCTCGCAATCGACTTTGTGACACCGCGTCATTGTGCGATTGACTTATTGTCTTTCACGTTACGACGCCAAGTATCAGCAAGCTTTTCAATCGAATTTTTAGGTGATATAATCGCGTCGCACGAAATTTTTGCGTAAGCAGAAGGAGGAGCGATTATTTTTTTCACAACTTTTTAAGGAGGTGATAGCGTGAAGCTAATCAAAGTTCGGAAACGATCAGGGCAACGTGTCAATTACGACCGCGAAAAAATTTTCAACGCCATAGCCGGCGCAAATCGTGATGCGTCGACACCTGCCGATAAACTTTCCGACGACGATTTAGAACTTGTCACGGATTCTGTTGAACGCGCCATTGCCGACAACGAAGTCATTGGCGTCGAGGCAATTCAAGACCAAGTTGAAAAGTCGCTGATGGCTCACGGTTTCTTCGACGTGGCTAAGCAGTTCATCATTTATCGGCAAAAACATTCGCAACGTCGTGACGCGCAGAAAAAGTTGATGGACACGTACCGCGATATTTTTTTCGCCGATTCGGTTGACATTGACCTGAAGCGCGACAACGCCAACATCAACACCGACGCATCGATGGGCATAATGCTAAAACTCGGTGCGGAAAGCGCGAAATACTTTGTCGATAACTACGTCCTGCCGGAAGAATTTGCTCAAGCGGACAAAGAAAACTGGATCCACATCCATGAAAAGTCGTGGCGCAGTGCGGTGACGTGCTGATGAAAACCGGGTGAACTCAAAAATTTGAGGTGTCTTGCCGACGTAACTTGACGGCATTGCAGGAAATGGCAATTTGCGGCAGGGCTAACAGGGAATGTCTTTAGGCGAATCCTGTGCCAAGCCTTTTTGGAAGGTCAATCGACTATCGAAAGCCACAAGGCAAGTAGAGTAGGTTTGCGGCGAAATTCCGCATTCCGAAGTGCCCGGAGTCTCGAAAGAGATTATGATATAGTCAAAGGACAAGGATTTCAGTTTGATAACGTTCAACTGCTGTCAAATCGATTTACTGAAACTTTTTCACGGCGGATTTTCGACCGGACATGGTTTCTTGCGCGAACCAAATTCCATTCGCTCCTACGCGTCTTTGGCGTGCATAGCCATTCAATCGAATCAAAATGATATGTTTCAATGCGGGACACTTCCGCAGTGATGCGGATGACCAAACTCTCCTTTAACCTTTAACCAAAGGGTGTCTTCTCAACGTTCAAGTAATCGCAGGAAATGGCGACCAATGAGGAGGCTGACAGGGAAGGTCGGCTGATTACACCGCAACCGAATAATCCTGTGCCACGCCGTAAAAATTTGGAAAGGAGGAGCTTTTCTTGACGGATTTAAAAGACTTTGCGCCGGTTCAAATAAACACGCTTTACGGTTTCGACAATGTAAAAGATTTTTACCGGCTTGTCGGTTATGACGTTATAAATCTTCAGACGGGACACATTAAGAAACTTTCTTTTCATGAACGCAATTACCCTTACGTGACATTAGAAACTAAAGATTACACTCCAAATAAAAAATGTTTGTTGCACCATCTTTTGGCGTTAGCTTATATAAAAAATGATAGATTTGAAGTTGTTGAGCATCTTGATGATAATCCTCGCAATTACGACATAAGTAATCTGAAATTTTCAACGCAATCGGAAAATTTAAAGAGAGCTTTTGAAAATGATCACGGCAACAGAACTGATAAAATATTTGAAGTCATTTTAAAGAACGGTGAATCACATATGGGAACACTGAAAGAAATTTCTGCTCGTCTTGGCATTCCGCGTCAAACTTTATATTGCAGATATTACGCACAAATGCCGGGTCGCAAAATTCAAAGCGTCAAATTGGCTCCAAATTCTAACGGCAGGTCAACTGACTAGAGAAAGGGTATCGACCGCAAAAGGGCTTCGGCTTTATCAACCGATTAATCGAAAGTAACCGAGTATCGTAACTGCGCTATTGGTACGCGCCGTGAAAATGGAGTGCCTCAACTTTGAACTCTTGAGGCAGAGATATAGTCGGCTTTAAAATTTAAAGTGGGCGGTCAAAGCATAAACGCGTTCGATTATGCTATGGCTGAAGGTGTAAGAAAATCTTTTAAGCGTGCGATTCGTGACGAGGTTAAACGTGCCTGCAAATTCTGCGACATTCAATCGGCGGGCAACATTGATTTTAACGTTTGCACTTATTCTGAAGGCGATAATCCTGCCGCAATCGAAAATTTGACTCAAATCGTCGGCTCTGAAAAATTGGCGGCGAAAATTTATCGTGCGGCGTGTGCGGACGTTGAGGAAGAAGCTCATCAGGCGATGGAGGCTTTGATTCACAATTTCAACACTCTCCACAGCCGCGCAGGTGCTCAAGTGCCATTCAGCTCGATAAATTACGGCATGGACACTTCGCCCGAAGGTCGCCTGGTAATTCGCGAAGTATTAAATGCCATTGACGCGGGACTCGGCAACGGTGAAACGCCGATTTTCCCGATAAGCGTCTTTCAACTAAAAAGCGGCGTCAATTACAACGTCGACGATAAAAATTACGATTTGTTCCGCCAAGCGTGCAAAGTCAGTGCGAAACGTCTTTTCCCTAAAATTAATTGGGGCCTTACAGCTTAGACTGTGAAGGAAAATCTCGTTAACCTGAAAATTCAGGGTGTCCGCAAGGGCTAACGGTAGAAGTGAAATAAGGTACTTTGTTACTCGAAACAGCTTCGTAAGAGAGCCTACGGTCCGGCAACGGATAGCAGGTGATACCGTGCTAAACTTCGCGCCATTTCAATACAAACAAAACAGGAGGTGAAACTATGTGGAAAGAAATTCCGTGGACAAATGGAGCATATTCTGCCGGTGATGATGGACAAATAAAATCAAACGAAAGACTCGGCAAAGACGGTCGCCGTTTAAAAAGTGTCACTTTAAAACCGTGGATCGGTAATCACGGATATTTAACTGTGAGTTTGATGGTTAATGGCAAAAATTATCGTCGTTTGGTTCACAGATTAATAGCCGAAGTTTTTCTCGAAGAAGCTCCACCTAATACAGAGATTGACCATAAAGACGGCAACAAGCTAAACAATGCGGCAAATAATCTTGAATGGGTGACACGCAAGGAAAATTTGAGACGTGCCAAAAATCTTGGACTTATAACCGTTTCTGAACGTCAGCGAGAAATAAGAACTCAGATAGCTGTTGTCGGCAGAGAAACGGGAAAAAAATCTATCCAACAATTCTCGTTGGACGGCAAACTGATAAAAACTTATGAGGCAGTATTGGATGCTTGCAGAGAATGTGGATTTGAACCTTCGGCACTTAGCAGAGCCGCTTCCGGTAAGCAGGAAACAAGCTACGGATATTTGTGGAGATGGTGCGAAGAAAGTGTAACGACTATTCCGCAAGGAAGTAGCCGCGCAGGTGAAAATCCTCCGGCGAAAGACGAGAACTTATAAAGTATGAGATAGTCTACTCCCTTAATAAATATCGGGAAACCGAGGGTATATAGGAATTTCGTTTCGATTGACGCGCCGTATAATCTGCAATATTACAAGCCCGGCGATTATAACAGTTGTGTGGCAACCATGGGTTGTCGCACAAGAGTGATGTCGAATGTCAACGGGCGCGAAGAATCGGGCAGTCGCGGAAATTTTTCTTTCGTGACGATCAATCTTCCGAAACTCGCGCTTGAATCAAAAGGTAATGTTGAAGAATTTTTCCGGCTCTATGACAAGTACATAACGATTTGCCACGATTATCTGTTGTTGCGGCTGAAGACGATTGAGGAAAAGCACGTCTACAATTTCCCGTTCCTTATGGGTCAAGGCGTCTGGATGGATTCGGAAAAGCTCAAGCCTTCCGACAAGATTAAAGACGTTCTCAAGCACGCGAGCTATTCAATCGGCTTTTGCGGCTTGGCGGAATGTTTGGTTGCATTAATCGGAAAACATCATGGTCAAAGCGCACAAGCTCAAGAGCTCGGCTTGAAAATCGTCAAACATCTGCGCGAACGCACCGATGCTTATACCAAACTTGAGAAGAGGAATTGGACGACTTTCGGGACGCCCGCCGAATCAACCGCAGGACAATTTCAACGCGCCAATCGCAAAGTTTACGGCGTTATCAAAGGCGTAACCGATCGTCCTTACATGACCAATTCAAGTCACGTGCCCGTTTACTTCCCAATCTGCGCGGGCGACAAAATCAAAATCGAGGCTCCGTATCACGCGCTGTGCAATGCCGGGCATATCGCTTATATCGAAATGGACGGCGACCCGACGAAAAATATTTCCGCGTTTGAGGCTCTTGTTCGGGCAATGCACGATGCGAACATGGGATATTTCTCAATCAATCATCCCGTCGACCGCGACCCGGTTTGCGGCTATACAGGCATTATCACCAACGAATGTCCGCATTGCCACAGAAAAGAAGTTGAAAACGGCACATTCCACATCAAGCGGTTAAAGCCCAATCAGAACTAAAAAAACCTCCGTCAAAACTTTTGACGGAGGAATTTTTTTTGTCAAGTTCAACGCGCAGTCGCAATCGCTTGTTCCAATCAGATAATCAAACGCGTAACCGATTCAAAACTCCGTCAGAATTTTTGACGGAGGAATTTTTTTTTGTCAAGTTCAACGTGCAGTCGCAATCGCTTGTTCCAATCGTTCAATTTCTTTTTTGTGACGTTCAAGCGCGTAACCGATTCTGATGCGTTCTTCTTCGGTGAAGGAAGGATTTTCATAAGCCGCAGAAATTTTTTCCAATCGCGCACGCACCTCGGCAAGCTCGTCACTCAAAATGAACTTGTCTTTGAACACAAGCCCGTATACCGAAAGAATTTGTTCGCGTGTCGTCTCGCAGTAAGAGTCTTCGCCGGAAAGTTCGCCGACGGCTTTTGCCAATTCCAAAACTATTTCCAGCGGCGGCTTAGCCAGATTTATCGCGTCGGTGAGCATTATGCGAAGATCCTGCGCGGCACCGAAAAATTTTTTATCAGCCACGAAAAATCGCTCCTTTGAAGTTTTATGAAGATTATCCCTTTGATGTCAAGATTCGGCAATAATTTTCATCGTCGGGAAAAGGAGCACGTCGCGAATTGACGGCGAATCAGTCAGCAACATAACAAGCCTGTCGACACCGATACCAAGTCCGCCCGTAGGCGGCATTCCGAATTCCAATGCGCGAATAAAATCTTCGTCCATGACGTGAGCTTCTTCGTCGCCCGCCTCGCGCTGTTTAAGCTGTTCCTCGAAACGTGCACGCTGATCAATCGGGTCGTTTAGCTCTGTGAAACCGTTCGCCAATTCTCTGCCGTAAACGAAAAATTCAAATCTGTCCGTGACGCGCGGGTCATCGAAATTTTTCTTTGCAAGCGGAGAAATTTCCGTCGGGTGATGCGTGATGAAAATCGGTTGAATCAAATCGTCCTCGACCTTGGCCTCAAATGCCGCGTTCAAAATGCCGCCGATACCAAAACGCTGTTCATAAGCCACGCCGATTGAATCAGCCATGGCGCGTGCCTCGTCGACAGTTGTACACGAAAGAAAATCTTTGCCGGTCTTGCGCTTGACGGCTTCATTCATGCTAAGTTGCGGCGTGTACGACAAATCCATTTCGACGCCCTGATAAGTGATCTTAGTCGTGCCGCTGACGGCTTCAGCCGCCGCGCAGACAATTCCGCGCGTGATTTCGATTAGGTCTCGATAATCGCCGTAAGCTTGATAAATTTCAACGCTCGTGAATTCGGGATTGTGACGAACGTCCATGCCCTCGTTGCGAAAAACTCTGCCCATTTCGTAGACGCGTTCAAAGCCGCCGACAATCAGACGCTTAAGGTTGAGTTCAGTGGCAATGCGCAGATATAAATCGGCGTCCAAAGCGTTGTGATGAGTGATAAACGGACGAGCCGCTGCTCCGCCCGCGATTGTCGATAAAACCGGCGTTGCAACCTCAAGAAAATCGCGGTCGTCAAGGTAACTGCGAATCGCCTTGATGACTTTGTTGCGTTTAATAAACGTGTCGCGCACTTCGGGATTCATAATCAAATCCAGATAGCGTTGACGGTAGCGAATTTCCACGTCTTTAAGCCCGTGAAATTTTTCGGGCAGAGGACGGAGAGATTTCGACAGAATTTTAAAATCTTCGACGCGAACGGTCAGCTCACCGCGTTTAGTCTTGAAAACTTGTCCGCGAAGTCCGATGATGTCGCCAATGTCGAGCAGTTTGAATTCGCTGTATTTGTCGTCGCCGAGAACGTCAAGCTTGAAATAAATTTGGATTGAGCCGCTGCGGTCAGCCAACGTCGCAAAACTCGCCTTGCCGTGTCCGCGAATCGCCATCAAACGTCCTGCGATTGAAACTTCTCCCGCGTCAACTTCGCCGTCAATGTCGCCGAATTCGTTGCGAACGTCCGCCGCATGATGAGTGATTTCGTAACGACTGCCGAAAGGTTCCACGCCTTTATTGACAAAGCCTTGAAGTTTCTCGCGCCGAATCTTTATCAACTCGTTCTCGTCAAGCGTTGGTTGCTGAAAATTTTTTGCCATAAAAAAAACCTCCTTGAGTTGGAGGCATTCTATCAGAAAAAAATTTTTAACTCAACCTGCACAACGTTTAGAAAATATTTTCCAGCACGATTGTTTGATCTCTGTTCGGTCCGACGCTCACGATACCGAGTTTAATTCCCGTAACTTGCGCCATACGCTCAAGATATTTGCGGGCATTGACGGGCAAATCTTCGTAGCGGCGAATCTTGCTGATGTCCGTCTTCCAACCGGCGAACGTCTCATAAACCGGTTCGACCTGCGCCAAAATTTTCAAGCTCGCGGGAATTTCATCGGTGAGTTCGCCGTTGATTTTGTAAGCCGTGCACATTTTAATTTCGTCAAAGCCGTCAAGGATGTCAAGCCGTGTGACAGCCATGTAATCGGTGCCGGAGAGTTTGCCCGCATATTTGACGACGCACGCATCAAGCCAACCTGTTCTGCGCGGACGACCCGTAACCGTTCCGAATTCGTGACCTGCCTCGCGGAGTTTGTCGCCAATTTCGTTGAGCTGTTCGGTAGGAAAAGGACCTTCACCGACGCGCGTGCAATAAGCTTTGACGACGCCGACAACGGTATCAATTTTTTTCGGAGCAATGCCCGCACCGATACCGACGCCGCCGCTAATCGGGTGGCTCGCCGTGACGAAAGGATAAGTGCCGTAATCAATGTCAAGCATCGTCGCCTGCGCACCTTCAAACAAAATTTTCTTGCCGGCATCGACTTGAGAATTCAGCAAGCAAATCGTGTCGCAAACAAACGGACGAAGCTTGTCGGCGTAAGCGTTGTACTCGCTGATAATTTCTTCGGCATTGAGCGGCGCGTGATTGTAAACTTTCTGCAGAAGCAAATTTTTCACGCTCAAGACGCCGTGAACTTTTGCGGCGAATTCGTCACGGTCAATCAAATCGCAGACGCGAATTCCGATTCTGTCCGCCTTGTCAATGTAGCAAGGACCTATGCCGCGTTTAGTTGTGCCGATTTTGTTTGCGCCGCGAAGTTCCTCGCCGAGTGCGTCAATTAATTTGTGCCAAGGCATGACGACGTGAGCGCGATTGGAAATTTTTATGTTGGACGTGTCGACGCCGCGAGCTTGCATGTTGTCAATTTCTTCAAGCAGACATTGAGGATCTACGACGACGCCGTTGCCGATAACGCAAGTTGTGCCCTTGTATAAAATTCCCGACGGCAGGAGACGCAGTTTATATTCTTCGCCGCCTACAGTGACAGTGTGCCCGGCATTGGAGCCGCCTTGAAATCGAACGACCGTATCTGCTTGAGCCGCGAGGTAGTCGACAATTTTGCCCTTGCCTTCGTCGCCCCACTGCGCGCCGCTGATAACCACCGTTGACATTTTTTTATCAACTCCTTAGCGATTCTCGTTGACGTATTTGCGCATGAATTGGATGGTGTTGTCGCTGATGACGTTGTCCTTTTTCTCGTAGTTGATGATTCGGAAGAGCATTCCGACGCGTTCGATAATCGGCTTGTTGCGTGTGCGGAAAGTTTCGCCGTTAATGGTAAGGTCAACGCTGTCAACGGAGCGCATACGATAAGAGACGCCGAGCAAATCTTCGCCTTCGAGCGATTTGATGATGTAGCGATATTCCATGTCGCCGACCGCCGTCGTCCACGTCAATTCGCGATTCAAAGCCTGGTGCGTCAAAACGCCGATATACTCGCGAATAATTTCATGTGTCCTGGTGTTCATAATAAAGCCTCCTTGAGTTTGTCATTTTTAGTTTCAATTTCCGCCGCCATTTTTTCACGGTAGAAAATTAATTTTTTGGCAAGGTCGTCGTCTTGAAGTGCGAGAATTTCCATTGCGAAGAGTGCCGCATTTTTCGCGCCGTTGACAGCCATTGTCGCCACAGGTATGCCGCCGGGCATTTGCACCGTGCTCAAAAGCGCGTCAAGTCCTTTGAACGGTTCGGAATTAATCGGCACGCCAATGACAGGTCGAGTTGTGTAACTTGCCACGACGCCCGCAAGATGAGCCGCCATTCCCGCCGCCGCAATAAAAATTTTCGCATCGGAGCCTGTAACAAAGTCGTGAACTTTTTGCGGAGTTCTGTGCGCCGAAGCGATTATCACTTCCACGCCGACGCCGAAATTTTTCAGCATGTCAATCGCCGTCTTCATGACGTTCAAATCGCTGTCAGAGCCCATGATTATCGCAACTTTCATCGTGTGAATCATCTCCAAAAAAATTTTAAATTTCGCCGCGTTCAATCGCCTGCTTGGCAATCGTCAAACTTGCAAAGACTGCCGCGCAAATTTTTCTGATGTCGTCGGTCGGCTGAACTTGATCGGGAATCATAATCGCCACGCCGTTTGACGCCGCCGCCGCTCTGATGCCGTTTAAGCTGTCTTCAAAAATGTAGCAGTCTTCGGGCAGAAGGTGAAGATTTTTCGCCGCGAGCAGGAAAATATCCGGAGCAGGTTTGCCGTTCGCGACCATGTTGCCGCCGACGAGAACATCGAAGTATTCGCGAAGATTTGAGCGCGTCAAATTTTTTTCAATGACTTCAACGGGCGCGGAACTTGCAACAGCCATACGAACACCTTTTGAATTGAAGAACGTCAAAATTTCTTCGACGCCCGGCATAAGCTCAAGATTCTTTTCGGGAACTGTGCGGGCAATTTCAAGAACACGAGCAATATATTTTTCGACGTCAATGTTCGGATAAAATTTTTTTATAACCCGGCGCGTGTAGCCGTCGAGATTGGTACCGCTGACCGCTGTCGCAACATTTGGATCAGGTTTCTCTCCAAACTCTTCGGCAACGTCAAGCCACGCCTGCGCATAAAATTTCTCCGTGTCAAAAAGCGTGCCGTCCATATCGAAAATCGCACCGAGTTTCATTGACGCACCTCCAAATTTTAAGCCGATTAAGAAAGAATTTTCACACGAATAATATCAGATTCTTTTTTCCGCTGTCAATGAAGGAAAAATTTTTATGCCGCGCCCGCCGCGTGATATTTGCAATTCCGAAAATTTATGCTATCATTGGCAAGGAAATTTTCTATGGCGCAATTTGACGCCGAATGATTGAGGGTATTTCGGCAGGAGGGGATTCGGTTATGTTGAAAAGTATCGCAGTAATGACGTCGGGCGGAGACAGCCCGGGCATGAACGCAGCAGTCCGCGCAGTCACGCGCACGGCTCTTCATCAAGGCGTAAAAGTCTGGGGAATTCGCGGCGGCTATCACGGCATGCTTGACGAAGAAATTTTCGAGATGCAATCCAAAGACGTTGCAGACATCATTCAGCGCGGCGGCACATTCCTGGGCACGGCTCGTTGCAGACGTTTCCAAACTCCCGAAGGTCGTCAGCTCGGCTACAAAAATTTGGTCGATCGCGGCATTCAAGGTCTGGTTGTCGTCGGCGGTGACGGCTCACTTCGCGGCGCATCAATCCTTAGTCAAGAAACGGGTATCCCGATTGTCGGACTGCCCGGCACCATTGACAACGACGTTTGGGGCTCGGAATACACAATCGGCTGCGACACGGCGGCTAACACGATTATCGACGCGATTAACAAACTTCGCGACACGGCTTCGGCTCATCGTCGTACAATCGTTCTTGAAGTCATGGGACGCAATTCCGGCTGGCTCGCAATGGTTTCCGGCATTTCCGGCGGCGCAGAGTACATTCTCGTTCCCGAAGAAGAATACGACCTTGACGAAATGTGCGACGAAATGAAAACTGCTTACGAAAAAGGCAAACGTTACATTCTCGTCGTCGTGGCGGAAGGTGCGGGCAAAGGTCACGAGATCGGCAAAATCATCGCCGAAAAGACCGGACTCGATACGCGCGTTTCCAAACTCGGTCACATTCAACGCGGCGGCTCACCGTCCGTTATCGATCGTGTCAATGCAAGTCGTCTCGGCGAACACGCGGCTCTTGCAATCATCAGCGGCTTGAGCGATATCGTTTTCGGTTTCAATCGCGGGCACGTCGTATCGATTAACCTGCATGACGCCGTTAACAACAAGAAACGTCTCAATCCCGAATTCATGCGCTTGGCAAGAGTTCTCGCGTAAGCTAGGAGGATTCACCATGAAAATCGCTATGGCAAACGATCACGCCGGTACGCAGCTCAAAAATCAAATCAAAGCTTATCTTGAGGCGCAAGGGCACGAGGTCAAAGATTTCGGCACCTACGACGAGGAAGGTTGCGACCTTTCCGATTTCGTTTATCCTGCGGCATTGGCAGTGGCGAAAGGCGAATGTGAACGCGGAATTTTCGTTGACGGCGTCGGTTACGGCTCGGCTCTCATCGCCAACAAAATTTACGGCATTTATGCGGCTGTCTGTCAAGATCCGTTCTGCGCGCAACTTTCTCGCGAACACACCGATTCAAACGTCCTTTGCATTGGCGGCAAGATTATCGGCAGTGCTATCGCGATGGAAATTGTCAAAACGTGGATGGCGACTGAACCTTTGACGGCGGAAAAATATCGTCGTCGCGTGAAGAAAGTTGCCGACATCAACGACAAGCATTGCGTGCCCGTGAAATAATTCGCGAAAAATTTTCAGCACAAAAAAAGTCTCCGACGCTTCTGTCGGAGGCTTTTTGATTTAGAGCTGTTGAAAAATTTTATTCGGCTCGCGCGTTTGATTCGGTGTGTTAATTTTTTTGTTAATTCGCCCAAAAGAAAAGTAAGCAAAAGAAAAGGGCGTTTGACCGGCAAAGAAACATCCTGTTTCTATTGCCGGCGGCGCACATCCCTGTGCGCCGGGTCTTGATTTCATTCAACGTTGTTTTGTCATCAGCTCCTAATGCGAATCATTTTGTGCAGATGAATCCTGCGAATGATTCAACGTGCGTGACTTCGGCGCAACTGTAGAGTTCGGACAATTTTTTTTGCAACGTCGACAGCGTTTCATACGGCGGCGAAAAAAAACCGTGGCGCGTGCAAAATTTCTCGACAAACAAATCCGTCCGCCAATTCTCGCCCTTGACGTACATGCACCCGCAAAAAGTTCCGCCGTCCCGCAATATTCGTCGTGTCTGCAAAAATGCCGCGTCCTTGTTCGGGAAGACATGAAAGCCGTTGATTGACAGCACCGCATCAAAAAAATTGTCCGCGAACGGCAGATTCGACACGTCGGCTTGAACGAATTGCACGCCGCGCAGATTCAGCTGACTTGCCCGCGACTTTGCCACGTTTAACATTTTGTCGGACAGGTCGACGCAAAAAATTTCCGCGCC
>CAJOHG010000015.1 GCA_905234395.1 uncultured Selenomonadaceae bacterium | reverse complement strand
GATATTTTTCTATCTTTTCATATTGTTCTTGTGTGATTTTCATGACTTCATTTTATCAGCTTTATTTTCTATTTTCCATAGTGTGAACACGCTCTAGTCCCTAGTCACTAGTCCCTAGTCCCTACAAAGGAGGCATTTGCTTTGACAAGAATTTATTTGATTCGGCACGGCGAAACGGAGTGGAACAAAAAAGGACTGCTGCAAGGGCATTCCAACGTTTTGCTCTCGCCCGAAGGTGTTCATCAAGCGCAACTTTTGGCAGAGCATATGCCATTCCACACAGTCGACGCCGTTTACTCAAGCGATTTGTCGCGGGCGGTGATGACTGCGAAAATTTTGGCGGCGAAATTTGATTTGCCCGTCATACAAGAGAGCGGCTTCCGCGAAGTGAATTTTGGAGACTGGGAAGGCAGAAATTTAAACGAATTGGCATCTGATGCGCCCGACGGCTTTGAAAATTTTTTCACGCGTCCCGACAAAGCTCATCCGCCAAACGGTGAAACTTTCCTTGAGGCTCAAGCTCGCGCATTGATTGCATTGGACGAAGTTATTGACGAACGCGACGAACAAAGCGTTATCATTGTCAGCCACGGCGCAGTGATTCGATTGCTGCTGTGCGCGGCGTTGGGTATGCCGATTCGCAAAATGTGGACGATAAGCCAATTCAACATGGCGGTGAATATTTTCCGCGTAGACGACGACAACCCGACGATTGAATTGCTCAACAGCACCTTGCACCTTTACCACTTCTAAGGAGTGATTTTCATGATACGCAAAGGAATAATTTTGGCGGGCGGTTCGGGCACGCGGCTTTATCCGCTAACCGAAGTCGTCAGCAAACAATTAATGCCGGTCTTCGATAAACCGATGATTTATTATCCGCTGTCGACGCTGATGCTCGCGGGCATTCGCGAAATTTTAATCATCACGACGCCGCAAGATTCGCATCTGTTTCAAGCACTGCTCGGCGACGGAACTCAACTCGGACTGAAAATTTCTTACGCCGTCCAACCGAAGCCCGAAGGTTTGGCGCAGGCATTTCTTATCGGCGAAAAATTTATTGACGGCGAAGGTTGCGCACTCGTTCTCGGCGACAATATTTTTTACGGCTCGGACTTCGCCAAACTCGTTCAACGTGCCGCCGCGCACGACGACGGAGCGACTGTCTTTGCTTACTACGTCAATGATCCGCAAAATTATGGCGTCGTCGAATTCAATCGCGAAACAGGGCAAGCGGTCAGTTTGGAAGAGAAACCTAAAGAGCCTCGCTCGAATTACGCGGTGACCGGTTTGTATTTTTACGACAACAACATTGTCGACGTTGCCAAATCGATTAAACCTTCGGCTCGCGGCGAACTCGAAATTACCGACGTGAACAAAATTTATCTTGAACGCGGCACGTTGCGTGTTGAGAAAATGCGGCGCGGCTATGCCTGGCTCGACACGGGCACTCATGAATCGCTGTTGACTGCCGGAACTTTCGTGCACACAATTCAGACGCGGCAAGGTTTGAAAATTTCTTGCATTGAAGAGATCGCGTATCGCATGGGCTACATTGACGCAAATCAGTTGATGAAACTCGCGGAGCCTCTTCTCAAGAACGATTACGGAAAATATTTGCAACGTCTTGCGACGCACGGTCGGTGATGTCATGAAAAAATTTCTCGTGATGATGATTGTCGCGCTGATGAATTTCGGGACGTGCTCGGCTGAAACTGTTCACGCGGTCGGACACGGCATCAACGAACGCAACGCCATTCACAACGCAATACGAACTGCCATAGAACAGAAAATCGGCGCGATGATTCGTTCAAAAACTCGCGTGGAAAATCACAGGGTCGTTTACGATAAAATTGCCGTCGACAGCGCAGGATTTGTCAATCGTTGGGAAGTCGTCTCGCAACGTGTTGAAAACGGTCTCGTCGTCGTTGAGATTGCCGCTGACATTGACGACGCGAAAATTTCTGCGCGGCTCACCGAACTTGAAAAAAAATCTCTCGTCGACTTCAACGCGGGCAGTCCTCGCGTGGCAGTCGTGGCATTCGATTCAAACGGTCAACGTTACGCGGCGATTGAGAACGAAATTATTTCCGCGCTCAAACGGCAGGGCTTCACGCGAACGGTTGATCTCGCGCAAGTCAATCGTGCTGTCCGTCAACGAATTCACTCTGCGGCGGGCGATTCAACTCTTTGCAAGACTTTGGCGAATGATTTTCACGCGGACTGCCTCGTCGTCGCCGAAGTCAACGTTCTGCCCGATAATGCCGTAAGCGTGGCAAGCCGATTGATTCAGCTCAACACCGGCGAAATTATTTTTGCGGGCATGTCGACGGGCGGCGGACTTTTTATCGGCGGCGATGATTCGTTCAAATTGGCGGGTCGGCGTGCGGCTAATGAGCTGTCACTTGCCGCGTTGAAGTCTGTCGCGAAAATCGAACGTCACGTTACGCTTTTGATAACGCGCGAAACTTTCAATCGGCTCGGCGGAACTTTGACGGCTGTACGTGAAAAAATTCGGCACTTGTCGGGCGTGAACGATACTTTTGTCCGCAAGATGAACATGAGCCTTGAACTCGACGTTGACTTTGACGGAACGGCTTCGGACTTCGCGCAGGTGCTTGAGAACTCGGCGATAAAAATTTTGGAACTCGGCTCGGACTTCGTTAAAATTTAGGAGGTGTTTACATGCTCAAAAAATTTTTCGGCGTGTTAATCGTCGTCGGAATGCTCGTCTTCAACGCGACAATCTGCGCGGCGGCGGAACTGATCATTTTCCATACAAACGATATGCACGCACGCGTTCAAGACACTGACGACGGCGGCAAGAGCATCGGGCTCGCGGAAATGTCGGCGGCAGTCAAAGCAGTCAAATCAAAAAATCCCGCGACGCTTTGGCTCGACGCAGGCGACACGTTTCACGGTATGCCGATGATTACAATCAGTCGCGGCGAAAATATGATTCCGCTCCTCAACGCCGCAGGTCTCGACGCAATGACTGCCGGCAACCACGATTTCAATTACGGCTCCGCGCAACTTGAAAAGCTCGCCAAAAAGCTCAAGTTCCCGCTGCTCGATGCAAACGTCGTGCGCAAAAGTGACGGCAAGCTCGTTTTCAAGCCGTATAAAATTTTCAAGCTCAAAGGCATTACGGTCGGCGTATTCGGTTTGTCGACGCCCGAAACTGCTTTCAAGACGAATCCCGCGAACGTCTCGACTGTTGAGTTTCTGAATCCCGTCGACACCGCCAAAGAAATGATTAAACTCCTGCGCCCGAAATGCGACGTGTTGATTGCCGTAATGCACATGGGCGTTGACGCGAGCAGCGAATTCACCAGCGAACGTATTGCCCGCGAGACGCAAGGCATTGATCTGATTGTCGACGGTCACAGCCACACCGCACTTGCTGAAGGCGAACTCGTCAACGATACGCTGATTGTCCAAACCGGTTGGCATGAATATCGCCTCGGTCGCACGACGATTGACGTTGAAAATCACAAAATCGTTTCCAAACGCGCCGAACTCCTCGACGCAGACGAAGTCAAAGCCATTGCTCCGACGCCCGATAAAAAAATTTTGAAGACGCTCGCCGAAGTCAACGCGAAGGCTGAAAAACTTCTTGATGAAGTCGTGGCTCACAGCGACAGAGCACTTTCAAGCGATCGGCTTTTGGTCAGACGCAACGAATCCGAACTCGGCAACCTCGCGGCTGATGCATTCCGTTGGGCGGCGAAAAGTGATATTGCCATTGTAAACGGCGGCGGACTTCGCGACGATTTGCCTGCAGGTGACGTTCGCAAGCGTGACACCATGGCAATTTTCCCGTTCGGAAACACGTTGCGCGTTGCTGAAATTAAAGGCTCTACTGTCCGCGAAATGCTCGAACATTCCGTTGAATATTATCCCGCGTCGTTTGGAGGCTTTCTTGATGTCAGCGGCTTAACGTTCAGCTACGACCCGTCCAAAACTGCCAAGCATCGCGTCACAGAAATTTTGGTCAACGGTCAACCGATTGACGAAAATAAAACTTACACGATTGCGCTTGCCGATTTTCAAACGTCCGGCGGAGACGATTACACAATGCTAACCAATTTGAAGATTGTCGGCGAACTCGGCACGTTCGATGAAATTTTGGCGGATTATCTTAACAACGTCGGCATGAGCGGCATTGAAGTCGGCAGAATCAAACGCCTTGCCGAAGTTCCCGTTCCCAATGAAAAACCTGACGGCGAATAACTTTCCGCAAAAAAAAATTATTCCCGATGAAAAATTTTCGTCGGGAAATTTTTTATGTTAAAATGTTTACGTGAGGAGGAGAAAATTTCGTGGCAAGTTCGCTCAAAAGAATTGACTCGTTGGACGTTCTGCGCGGCATGGCGATTTTTATCATGCTGATGTTGTCCGCACCGCCCGACGACGAAGTTTACACGATTCTCAAGCACGCGCCTTGGGAAGGAATGACTTTTCCGGACGTTGCGTTTCCACTGTTCGCATTTGCAATGGGCGCGGGTGCGGCAATTTCCATGTCACGGCAAGAAACTTCAACACGGAAAATTTTGCGGCGGGCAATAATTTTATTCGCGCTGGGAATTTTCCTAAACGTCACGGCAAATTTTTTCGCGCTGATATTCGTTCACGGACTCACGGCGGAAAATTTTTGGGAAGTCATTATCGTGCACCATCGACCGTTCGGAATTCTTCAACGTCTCGCGATAACCTACGCGCTCGGAATTTTTTTGACACGCTTCATAAAAAGAGACAACAGAATTTTTCTCGTGGCGTTCGTATTGCTCGGAATATCTTCGGCGGGCTTTCATCTCTACGCTCATTGCAATCCCTTCGACGAGGCTCACAACATCAGCCGCACAATCGACTACATTTTTCCCGGCGCGAATCACATTTACACGCCCACGCACGATCCCGAAGGTCTTTACGGCTCAATCGCGGGCACGGCGTCGGTTATGTTCGGCTACCTTGCCGGAAAAATTCTCGTCGACAACGCGCCGATTAACGAAAAATTTTTTCTGATGAGTGCGGCGGGAATTGTGCTGTTGATTGTCGGCGATTGGTGGACTTCAATCGACATCGTGTCAAAAAAATTGTGGACGGCACCTTACGCGCTGTTCAATGCCGGCGGCGACGCAATACTTCTCTCGCTGATGATGAAACTGCTTGACGCTCTCCCTTGCGCAAAAAAATTTTTCCGACCGTTTAAAGCATTGGGCATGAATCCGTTGTTCTTCTTCGCCGCGAATTGTCTCGTGCTGGATTTGTTGACGTGCCTGCCTTCGCCAACGGAAGGAGTCGTTTTTTATCAATGGCTCTATTATCACACGACGCAAGGTTTAATCTCGCCCGAAGTCGACGCAACAATCTTTTGCCTGCTGTGGACATTGATTTGGTTGCCTCTTGCCGAAAAGTTTTGTCGACGCGGCATTACGATAAAAATCTAGTGGCTGTGACTTGCTGACAAAATCACATTAAAGAAAGTTAAGACCCGGCGCGCATGGACGCGCGCCGCCGGCGTTAGACGCAGGATTGCGTCGTGCCGGTTGAAACGCCCTTTTCTTTTGCTTACTTTTCTTTTGGGCGCAGCAAAAGAAAAGTAAGTTCAATTAACAAAAAAAAATTACACGATTGCCATCACGATAAAAATCTAAAACTCTGACGCCTTTAATCGTTGCGCGGGCAACTTGCCATTTGACGCGCCATGTGCTACGCTTTGCAAGACAACTGCTAAGAACGGAGTGATTGACTTGCCAAATTTCATCGGCGCGAAAAAAATTCTGGAGAAAAAGCGCGAATACATTATGCCCTGCCTCGGACACTTTTACAGCGACCCGCCGCAATTCGTGCGCGGCAACATGCAATATCTTTTCGACGCGGACGGCAAAAAATATCTCGACTGTTATGCGGGCGTTTCCGTCATCAACTGCGGGCATTGCAATCCTTACATAACCGAACGCATGATTGAGCAGATTAAAACTCTTCAACACGTTTGCAACATCTATTTGACGGAGAACTTTGTTAATCTTGCTGAACGACTTGCCGACGTTGCGCCCGGCGATTTGCAAAAAAGTTTCTTCTGTTCGACCGGCACCGAAGCTAACGAAGGCTCGTTAATGCTCGCGTCGATTTATACGCACAGTTCCGAATTCATCGCACTGCAGAGCGGCTTACACGGGCGCACGAAACTTACATTGAGCTTGACGGGAATCGGCATGTGGCGAACGGATCCCAATCCTGTCGGCGGAATAAATTTCGCGCCCAATCCTTACTGCTATCGTTGCCCGCTGAATTTGAATCGTGAAACTTGCGACCTTGCCTGCGCGGACAGAGTCGAAACGATTATTCAAACAATGACTTCGGGACGACCTGCCGCATTAATTGCCGAACCGATTCAAGGCAACGCCGGTATCGTCGTGCCGCCGAAAGGTTATTTCAAACGCGTCAAAGAGATTCTCGCAAAATACGGCGCATTGCTGATTGTCGACGAAGTTCAAACGGGATTCGCTCGCACCGGCAAAATGTTCGCGATTGAAAATTTCGACGTGGCACCCGACATCATGAGCGTTGCCAAAGCTTTGGGCAATGGTCAACCTATCAGCGCGTTCATCAGCACGAAAAAAATCGCCGACACTTACACGCGACCGGGCGCATCGACTCTCGGCGGCAATCCTGTTTCATCGACGGCGGGACTTGCTGTGCTCGACTACATTGCAGAAAAAAATCTTATGGGCAACGCAAAAGCTCGCGGCGAACAACTCATGAACGGCTTGAAAAATCTGCAAAAGAAATTCCCGATTATCGGCGACGTGCGCGGCATCGGCTTGATGGTCGGTGCGGAATTCGTTCACGCCGATAAATCGCCCGCATTTAAAGAACTCGACGAACTTTTGGAGGAGCTGAAGGATCGCGGCTTTATCGTCGGCAAGAACGGTGTCGGGCGCAACGTATTGGCATTTCAACCGCCGCTTGTCATCACCGAGCAAGACGTTGACGACGTATTGAACGCGATTGAATTGATTTTGACGGAGAAAAATTTTTCGTGAATTTCAATCGCGGCGACATCATCAGAAATTTTTAAACGCTTGAACGTGTCGGCTCTTCCGTAGCTTTTAAAGTGACTTGACGGCGTGTTGAATGCGATTGAATTTATTTTGGAGCGCAAATCATGAGTGACAAAGATAAACCGAAATCTTTCATGGAACAAATCAGCGGCAGTTTCTTCCGCGGACTGTTAGTCGTTGTGCCGCCCGCGATAACCGTTTTCGTGGTGACGTGGCTGTTTGATTTGACGGAAGGTTCAATCGGAAAAATTTTGCCGATTCAAATTCCCGGCGTCGGACTTTTAATCGTCGTCGTCGGCATTTGGATTATCGGCGTTTTGAGCGGCAACTTCCTGTCGAAAAAAATCATCGACTTGTTCGACGCGATAATCGGCAAAATTCCAATCGTCAAATTTATTTACGGCTCTGTCAAGCAGGTGACAAAAGCTCTGTTCGAGAGTGATTCGGCGTTCAAGCAAGTCGTGCTCGTGCCGTATCGCGAATGCTACGTTATGGGATTTTTATTGCTGACCGTGCCGCAACCTGTCCGACAAAAACTCGGCGACGATTATGCGTGCGTCTATGTGCCGTGGAGCATGAACATGACGGCGGGAATGAATTTGTTCGTGAAAAAGTCGGAGCTGATTCGTTTGGACATGTTGCCGCCCGATGCGTTGCAGTTCATCTTGACGGCGGGAACAATTTCAACGGCGGGAATGATCTCTAAAGAATCGCTCAACATCAAAGGCAAGGAGACATCGACTTGAAGAAAAATTTTTGGGCAACGTGACGTTGCATCCAGTTAGCGCGTTGAAATTTACGATAACATTAGCTCATCACCGCGCATGAAACTTTTCGATAGGAGACATCATCTTGAAGAAAAATTTTTGGCTCGACGTGATTCTGTTCGTGAGCGGACTCATTTGCATTGCGACGGGAATAATTTTGGATTTTCATCTGGTCGAAGGCGGGCGCGAAGTTCGCAGAGTTTATCGGCTTGTGCACACTTACAGCGGCTACGTTATGGCGGTCGGATTGCTGATTCATTTGGCGTGGCACATCGATTGGATTAAAGGCGCGTCTAAAAAAATTTTCCGGAGAGCAACGTGACGTTGCATCCAACTGGTCTGCTTTGCAACCGATTGATGACCGCAATTTTTTGCCGCGATTAAGTTATCGGAGGAAAAATTTTGGACACTTACACGGTTGAAGCTGTCGTGTTGAGAACTGACGACTTCGGCGACGCAAACAGAGTTGTAACGCTTTTCACGCGCGAATACGGCAAGATTGAGGCTAATGCTTACGGTTGCCGACGCTCGCGCAGTCCATTGAGCGGTGCGTTGCAAATGTTCAATCACATCACGGCGCAACTAACTCGCGGCGCAAAAATCGACACCATTCGCGACGCCGACATAAAAAATTTTTACGACGCATTAACCGCCGATTTGGAACGTTTGGCTTATGCGTCACTTTTGTTTGAAATCGTCAATCGTATGACTTTGCCGCGACAATCGGAGCTTGAGACTTTCGACTTGCTGAAAAATTCTCTGCCCGCTTTGAGCACTCGTAACCCGCGAATTGCCGCGTTAATCGGTGCGTGCCAATTCATGGAGACGAGCGGCGTGCAGTTGAATTTTTTCCAATGCGTTCATTGCGGCACAGACATTGACGGCGACGCGGCGATCAGTTTGCTTGACGGCGGTGCGGTTTGCATGAATTGCGTTGATGCCGCGCAGGACTGTCGACCATATCCTGACGGTTTACGCAAGACTTTTGAGACGATGCTGAGTTTCGATTGGCGCGACGACACAAAGCTGACGTTCAACTCGCGGCAAATCAATTCGGCGGAAAAATTTTTTCTCGACTACGTTCACTCAATACTCGGCAACAGCTTGAAGTCGGTGCAATTCATTCGTGAAGTCCGAAGCTTGATTGGAGTTGGAAAAATTGACTGATGAAATTTTCATGCGCGACGACACAAAGCTGACGTTCAACTCGCGGCAGATTAATGCGGCGGAGAAATTTTTTCTCGACTACGTTCACTCGATTCTCGGCAACAGTTTGAAGTCGGTGCAATTCATTCGCGAAGTCCGAAGCTTGATTGGAGTTGGAAAAATTGACTGACGAAATTTTTATGCGCGAGGCGTTGAGAATCGCACGTTATGCTGAAGGTCGCACGTCACCGAATCCGTTGGTCGGAGCAGTCATTGTTCGCGACGGAAAAATCATCGCGCAAGGTTGGCACCGTCAAGCCGGAACACCTCACGCCGAAATTCACGCGCTGAACATGGCAGGAGAACTTTCACGCGGCTCAACACTCTACGTGACGTTGGAACCGTGCTCGCATTTCGGAAAAACACCGCCTTGCGCAAAAGCTGTCATCAACGCGGGAATAAGTCGAGTTGTCGCGGCAATGAGCGATCCGAATCCGAAAGTCGCAGGGCGCGGCTTTGAAATGTTGCGCTCTGCAGGAATTGAAGTCGACGTCGGAATTTTGTCGGAAGAGGCTCGCAAACTCAACGAAGTCTTTTTGAAATACATCACGCGGAAATTGCCGTTCGTCACGCTGAAATTCGCCTGTTCACTCGACGGGAAAATCGCAACGTCAACGGGAGAATCGCAATGGATTTCGTGCGAAGAGTCAAGAAAATTTTCACATCACCTGCGCGACATCAACGACGCAATTTTAATCGGCGTGGGCACGGTGCTCGCTGATAATCCAAGTTTGACGACGCGCCTTGTTGACGGCAAAAATCCTGTTCGCGTGATTGTCGACAGCAAAATTCGCACGCCGCTTGATTCAAAAGTCGTGACCGATAAATCTGCGCGGACAATCATTGCGACGACGGCAAACGCTCCGATTGAAAAAATTTCCGCGCTGAAAAGTTTGGGCGTCGAAATTATCGTTGCGGGCAGCGGTGAACGCGTCGATTTGCCGATTTTGATGCGAGAGCTTGCCAATCGTGAGCTGACATCGGTTTTGATTGAAGGCGGCGGAAAAATTCATTTCTCCATGCTTGAGGCGGAACTTGTCGATAAAATTTTTGCGTTCATTGCACCGAAAATTATCGGCGGCTCAAATGCATTGACGGCTGTCGAAGGCGCGGGCTTTGAAAAACTTTCCGACGCGGTCAATCTGAAAAATTTCACGGCTGAAAAAATCGGCGACGACTTTTTGTTGAGCGGTTACGTCAAATAAATTTGGAACGGGAGAATTTTTATGTCACTGAAAATTTTGCAGGCGGACATCACGACTTTAAAGGTTGACGCGATTGTCAACGCGGCGAACACTGAACTTTTGGCGGGCGGCGGAGTTTGCGGAGCGATTTTCCGTGCGGCAGGTCGTTATGAACTTCAAGCGGCTTGCGACAAACTTGCGCCGATTAAAACGGGCGAGGCTGTCATCACGCCGGGATTCAACCTTCCCGCGAAATTTGTCATTCACACTGCCGGGCCGATTTGGAGTGGCGGAAATAATGGCGAGCCGGAACTTTTGCGCAACTGCTACATCAACAGCTTGAAACGCGCCGTCGAGCACGATTTGAAAACGATTGCCTTCCCGTTGATTTCGAGCGGCATTTACGGCTATCCGTCGCTTGAGGCGATTGACGTTGCCTTCCACGCGATAAACGACTTTCTGACGACGCACGATTTAGAAGTTGCGTTGACGGTGCTCAATCAAAAATTTGTCGACGAATTCAATTTGACGGCGCGTCGTGATTCGGAGGCTTCGATTTGAAAAAGGAATTGCCGCATTTTTACGTTGGAAACTCTCTCGGCGGGCAACAGGAGTGGTATTCGCGAATCACCGATTTTGGAATGCACGTCGGCGGTTGCGCGGCGATAACGGCTTGCGATTGCTCAATCTACTTTGCCAAATATTTCGGACTGCGCGGGCTTTATCCGTTCAATTTGCAAAACGTCACGCAGGTTGAATATCTGGAGTTCGGGCGAATCATGGAGCCGTATCTTTATCCGCGCTGGTCGGGCGTCGACAGATTGGAAATTTATCTTGACGGCTTCGGGCGATTTTTAAAAGATCATCACGTCGAGAATTTGAAACTTGCTCCGTGGTCGGGCGATGAAAATTTTTTCGACACGCGCGAAATTGTTCGACGACAGATTGACGCAGGTTGCCCGATGCCGTGTTTGACGCTCAATCATCAAGCTCCGTCTCTTGGCGATTACGTTTGGCACTGGTTTATTTTGAACGGTTACGAAATTCGCGGCGAAGAATTTTTCGTCAAGGCGGTCACTTACGGCGTCGGACGATGGTTTAATTTGGCGACGTTGTGGGACACGGGCTACACTCGGAAAGGCGGCTTGATTCTCTTTGAATTTGTTTGATTGCGACTGTTGCGGCATATGTTGCAAAAATATTCGTCGTGCAAATTTTCCAAACGATTTGGATCGCGGCGACGGTGTCTGCAAACATTTGACGGCGGACAATCTGTGCGAAATTTATTCCACGCGCCCGATTTTCTGCAACGTCGATGCTTATTGGGAAAAATTTTTGTCCGATAAGATGAGCCGCGAAAAATTTCATGAGCTCAATCACGTCGCCTGCCAACGTCTGAAAAATTTGACAGCGCAAGACAATCGTGCTAACCTAAGCGAGAAACTTGGGGCGGAGTGAAATTCTCCACCGGCGGTTAAAGTCCGCGAGCAATTTTTTGCATGACTTGGTGAAATTCCGAGACCGACGGTTAAAGTCCGGATGAAAAAGTTTGGCGCACATAATTTTGAATTTATCCGCCCGAAGTGTCGAGGCGGTTTAAATTTTTTTGCGGAGGTTTTGACATGAAAAAAATTTTTATCGGTGTCGTCTTGAGTGTGCTTTTCGTCGCGAATACGGCTCTTGCAATGACTTTTTCTCAGCCCGTGAAAATCGGCGAGATTGGCTTTCCTGTGCAGGCTCCTTATCACGGTTACATTGTTAATGGTGCTACGCAAAATGACGGCGCATCTTACACAGAAAAAATGACACGCGACGGCAAGCCCATCATCACCTACACGCAAGGAATTGCACGTTTCGGCGATCTCTACTGCAAATATAATTTTGAAAACAAAAATACCGACACCATCAACTTCGGCGGCAAAAATGATTTTGTATTGAGCATGAATGCTACCTTCAAGAAAATCTTTTCCATTGGCAACGATTCTGCGCTTAAACTTTATGCGATTTATTACAACTACTGCGTGACCGATTTGAAAATTCTCGGCAGGCGCGCTGATGGAAAATGGGTTGTATATATCGACAGCAGAAAACTCAGTGAAAAATATTTTGGCGGCAAGGACGGCTATAAATTGGACGGCGGTGTCCTCTATGACGTGCCAACCTGCGCGGGCAACACATTGATTGTCAAGTATCGTCGTTGGCATTGGAAAGGTCAGTCGGAGCCGGAAGGCGAATTCCGTTTCAAGTGGGACGATAGGGCGCAATGGTTTGGCATTGACCACATTGTTTATTGAGGTGCTGAAATGTTCACGGGTATCATTGAAGAAGTCGGGCGGCTTAAAAATCTTGACGGCGGGCGAATCGAAATTTCTTGCGAAAAAATTTTATCGGACGTGAAAATCGGCGACAGTGTTGCCGTCAACGGAATTTGCTTGACGGTCGTCGACTTCGGCGAAAATTTTTTTGCGGCTGATGTCATGCCCGAAACGTTCAGAAAAACTTCGCTTGCCGATAAAAATTTCAATCTCGAACGCGCTTTGAAACTCGGCGACAGATTCGGCGGACACATTGTCAGCGGTCACATTGACGGCGTCGGAAAAATTTTGAGCATACGTCCCGAAGGAAATGCGCTTTTAATTGACGTTGCGGCGGAAAATTTTTTGTTGCGACAAATCGCGCCGAAAGGTTCCGTTGCACTCGACGGCATAAGCTTGACTGTCGTAAATGTCGGCTCGGAAAATTTCAGCGTGTCGATGATTCCTCACACTCGCGCCGTCACAAATTTTCAAAATAAACGCGTGGGCAGTCCCGTCAACATTGAGACGGACGTTTTGGCGAAATACGTTGACCGATTGCTGAACTTCAACGCGTCGACGACAATCACTAGAAATTTTTTGGCGGCGAACGGATTCTTATGAGCGAGCTTGAAAATTATTAACTCGACACATTGAGGAGCGTGAAAAATTTTATGAGCGAATTTGCAACGATTGAACAGGCGATTGACGACATCAGACGCGGCAAAATGATTGTTGTCGTTGACGACGAAGACCGCGAGAACGAAGGCGATTTGATTATTGCGGCGGAGACTGTCACGCCCGCAGATATAAATTTCATGGCGACGCACGCAAAAGGATTGATTTGCACGCCGATTGACGGCAAACGACTTGACGAGCTGGAGATTGGTCAAATGGTCGTCAACAACACCGACAATCACGAGACGGCGTTCACGGTGTCGATTGACGCTTTCGACACGGAAACGGGCATTTCAGCTTACGAACGCTGCCACACGATTAAACTTTTGCTCGACAAAAATTCCAAGCCGTCGACTTTCCGCAAGCCCGGGCACGTCTTCCCGTTGCGTTCAGTTGAAGGCGGAGTTCTTCGCCGCGCAGGTCACACGGAGACGACGACCGATTTGGCGCGATTGGCAGGATTTTATCCCGCAGGACTTTGTTGCGAGATTATGGACGATGACGGGCACATGATGCGCACGGAGAATTTGAAAAAATTTGCGGCACGTCACGGGCTGAACATCACGACGGTTCGCGCGCTGATTGAATACCGTAAACGCACGGAGAAATTCGTAAAAAAAATCGCCGACGTGGACTTTCCGAGCAAGTACGGGCATTTCAGATTGAAAGCTTACGAGAGCACGCTTGACGGCAAATGTCACTTGGCGATTGTCAAAGGCGACGTTGCGGGCAAAGAAAATGTTCTCGTGCGTGTTCATTCGGAATGTCTTACGGGCGATGCGTTGGGCTCTCTGCGTTGCGATTGCGGCGATCAACTTGCGACGGCTCTCAAAAAAATTGAATCGGTCGGAGAAGGAGTTTTGCTTTACATGCGGCAAGAAGGTCGCGGCATCGGGCTTGCGAATAAAATGCGGGCTTATGCTCTTCAAGACGCGGGCAATGACACCGTCGAGGCGAACGTTCTGCTGGGATTCAAACCCGACCTTCGAGACTACGGCATCGGTGCACAAATTTTATCGGACTTGGGCTTGACGACGATACGTTTGCTCACGAACAATCCTGCGAAACGTGCAGGGCTTGAAGGTCACGGCTTGACGATAACTGAACGCGTGCCGATTGTCATTGCGCCGACGAAGTTCGACAGAAATTATCTCACCGTCAAAAAAGTTAAGATGGGTCATGTATTTGAATCGGAGGCAACAGAATGAACACTTACGAAGGAATTATCAGCGGACGCGATTTGAAATTTGCAATCGTCGTTGCGCGGTTTAACGAATTCATCACGAGCAAACTTTTGGGCGGAGCGATTGACGCTTTGAAACGCCACGAGACTCCCGACGAAAATATTTCCGTCGTGTGGGTGCCCGGCGCATTTGAAATTCCGCTTGTCGCAAAAAAATTGGCGTCGACCAAAAATTTCGACGCGATAATTTGTTTGGGCGCAGTGATTCGCGGCGCGACAACTCACTACGATTACGTTTGCAATGAAGTTTCAAAAGGCGTGGCGCAGGTCGGACTGCAAAGCGGCGTCCCGACGATTTTCGGCGTCGTCACCACGGAGAACATTCAGCAGGCGATTGAACGTGCCGGAACCAAATCGGGCAACAAAGGCTTCGACGCGGCGATTAGTGCAATGGAAATGGCAAATCTTCTTAAAAACTTGCCGTAAAATTCAAACCAGCTCAATCTGTTCGGAAGCGGTCGCGTCGTCGGAAAGTTCCTCTTCACTGCGAGCGATTTGATATTCAATGACATTCGACTTCACCGCGCGAATGTAAACCGTTGCATTTTCGTCGGGCGCGTCAAGATTGATTGTGATTCTCTTTGCCTTTTGAATGCTCATCTTGTCAGAGACGGCTTCGGGCAAATTCGTGTAGAAAATATCGAAACTGTCGCCCGCGTCGATGAACGGGTGCCAAACGTCAAATTTCGTGTTGCGGTCAAGAATCGTCTTGAACTTGCGCTTACGATTTCTGCCGACGTAACAGGCGAACGGAGTTTTTTCCGGGTCGGGAGTGATGTGTTTGGTCTTGATAAGTCCGCCCGCTCGACTTAGCAACAATCCGAATGCAACGCCCGTTTTGCCTGTCGGTGCACTTAAATCGGTGCGAACTTCAACGCCGCGTTCCTCTTGAATCTCGTGCGCTTCTTCAGTGCCCAATGCGGGATAAATTTTAAATTCGGGTACTCTGCCGCTGAACTCGAACAAAATATCGGCTTGCGATTTCTCGTTGGCTCTGCTGACGGGAACTTTTTTTACGGTTTCGCTCAAAACAATTTGGTCGTGCACGTTGTCCAAATCGCCCAGCCAAACTTCAAGCCCGTTGCTGTCGCGCCGATAAATGCTGCCGCTCTGCATGTAATAATCGTCCTTGAGCTCGTAGCCGTTCTTGAGCCGCCCGTTGATGAAAGGATTTTCGTCGGGAGCAAGACTCGTGTCTTCCTGCGGAGATAAATATTCCGCGAACAATTCTTTGACCAGCGGCGATTTTGACGAATTGCCCGCCAAAAAAATTGACAGCTCATCGATCTCGTTTAGCGATTTTATTTTGCGCAGAGAATTTTTGCTGTTCTTATTGAATGCTTCCTTCATTGAGATGAAAAAATTGTTTATGCCGACTTTGATTCTCGTGCGCAGAATTTCTTGCAAGTCAATCGTCACGTCAAGGCGGAAGTTCTCGACAATTTGACCGTCGTCGCGGAAAAGATTTACCTCGATAAATTTTTCCGAAATGATTTTGTTCGCCGCCTCTGAATCCGGTGCCTCCCAAACCGGTCTCAACTTTTCAATCAGCGCGTGCATATTGGAATGTGCCTCTTGCGAATCTTTTATCAGTGCTTCCGAGCCCGCGAAGTTGATTTTGTCAGCCGCCCACGTGAACGGTATCTTGCCGCCGTCGACGTTGAGCAAGTTGTTTTGATTCGATTTAAACAGTTCAAACGCCAACAGCTTTAAAAGATTTTCGCCGCCCAAAGTTCTGTCGCCGTTCTCGCCGAAATGCACGAGCAGATAATCATAACGATCGCTTGACGATTCGCGCAGAAAACCGAAGTCAAAATCGGTCGTGCCGCCGCCGAAGTCGAACACCGCATAATAAATTTCGTCGTTGTCTTCCGGGTCGAAGCCGTATTCTTGCAAAGCCGTTATCGCATAAGCCGCCGCCTCCGACGCACCTTCACGTACGGAAAATTTTTTCATCACCGCCGCATTCGTAAGCAGTGCAGTCGGCAAAGATTTTTTCAAGCCGCGTTCAAAGCATCGCCGCATTTTATCTTTGATCTCGCGCTCATACGTCACCGGGAACGACAAAATGTAATTCAAGAAAATGTGACGCTCCTGTTGCATGTTGTTGATGAAAAGTCCCAAATAGTACGCGTAAATTTCCAGCGGATTAATCTCGTCGTCGGCAAGCTCTGCGAACGGCGCAAGTTGCGTGATAAATTTTTTCTCGTCACGCAACATGAATTGAGTTTTTGAGCCGCACCAATACTTTAAATCCGTCAAGAAAGAATAAAATTTTTCGGAGCCGCTTTTGGTCAAATTGTCGAATGCCTCGTGCGAAACTTTCACGTCGTCCCAATGCGTGAACGGTCTGCCTTCGCGCCAATAATACGCCGTCAAAAAGCTTTCAATGTCGATGAACTGCAGGACAGTTGGATTTTCGTAGTTGGCGGAAAGATTTATGCCGTCGCGATAAGAGCCGTTGCCGACTTGCAGCGGAATGATTTGCGAATGCTCGTTTTCATAAACGACAACCGTGCGACTGGTGCCGAAGTCGATTGCCACGATGCCCGTTGAAACGTCGTCGACAGGATTTCTCGCGACAAAATTTCCGTCAAGAGTGATTTCCTTGCCGCCTTGCGCGTCGAAGTCCCACAAGTCCCAATGCCCGCGATTTGGATCAAACAAAATATTTTCGTCGTAGGGGTCGAGTCCGGCGCGATCAAAGTCGCAGTTGAGCAGGAAAGTTTTCAGTTGCGCAGAGAAATTTTTGTCGGGTTCACCGTTCGGCGTGATGTCCTCCGCGTCAAAAAGCTCCATGATGTCTTCCGAAACTCTCACGGCATTTAAAATCTTTGTCATAAGTGCAAACTCCCCTCGAAAAATTTTTACAAATATTTTAGCAGGAAACGGCAAGTTTTTCATCCTCTTGTCAAAGGCAATTTGCAAAGCTCGCACGCGCATTGTATAATTAAACAAAAATTTTACGCAAGGAGATGAGCTTATGGCTAAATATATTTACGGCACGGCAGGCAATGACATCTTGAACAACACGATAGCGGGCGCAATAGTCAATGCTTACGGCGGCAACGACACTGTTTGGAACTATGCCAATAATGTATCCGTTTACGGCGGCGACGGTCACGACAACATCGGCAACATTGGCAACCATGTAAGCATTTGGGGCGGCAACGGAGCCGATTCCATAATAAGCAACGGCAACAACGGAAACATATTCGGAGACGCGGGCAACGATACAATCTACGTTGAAGGCAAAGGAAACATTATAAGCGGCGGTACGGGCAACGATGTTATATTGCTCAACAATACCGGCGGCAACGCAATAAGTTCGGGAAGCGGCAACGATATTGTCTACGGCTTCAGCGCAAATGATACAATCGCGATTGCAGGCAGTAATTGGTCTCAAAAGACAAGCGGCAATAATATCGTTTACAATTTCTCGGACGGTTCACTTACGCTTCTGAATGCGGTCGGAATTAAATCCTATACAATCGCCTTATTTGGCGGTGACGGTAAAGACACTTTGATTGGCGGCAAAGGTAATGATTTTATTGTCGGCAATGCGGGCAACGATACCATTAACGGCGGCGACGGCAACGACTCAATCTATGGCAACGCAGGAAACGATTCACTGGTCGGCGGCACGGGCAATGACACTCTGATTGGCGGCGACGGCAATGATACTCTTGTCGGCGGCAAAGGCAATGATGTTTTCATCTACAGCGCGGGCAAGGACGTTATCAGCGACTATGCAAGCGGCGACAAAATTTCAATCGGCTCATCGATTACGTCTTCCACGTTCAAAGGTTCGGACGCGATCTTTACAATCGGCAAAGGCACTCTCACCGTAAAGAAGGCTAAGGGCAAAGAACTCCTTTTCGTTGACGCAAACGGTAAAGCTCGCACGATTATCGGCGGTGCTCAACTCCTCGATAACAGCTCGTCGTCAAAGGTCACGATTGGCTCAAGCATTGAAGTTGCCGACGCTTCCAAACGCACAAAGGCAATTCAAATCACCGGCAACACGTTGGCAAATTCAATCACCGGCGGCAACGGTGCGGACAATCTGAACGGTGCGGCAGGTAATGACAAACTTATCGGCGGCGCAGGAAATGATTCACTCACGGGCGGCAAGGGTGATGATTCGCTTTGGGGCAATGCAGGTGCCGATACTTTTATTTATGGCAACGGTGACGGCAAGGACGTTATTTACGGCTTCGCCAACGATGACTTGCTCAAGATAACGGGCACCTTCAGCGCGTCTTACAACAAGTCGAAGTCGGAAGTTTATTTCAAAGTCGGCTCAACCAAAAACGCCATAACGTTGCATGACTTCACGGCGTCGACTTTCAACGTTAACAGCTCGACTTACAAAATCAGCGGCTCTAAGCTCGTCAAGAAATAAAATCTGCTTGACAATCTGCACCCGTCGAAAGGCGGGATTTTTTTTGCAAAAAAGACTTGCCGATATTTCAACGCGCCGTGAATTCGCAGGGATTTGACTGTGACGGTCGACGCAGTTGCAGTGGCGGAATAAATTTGAACTGTTGAAATTAAAAAGCCCGCCTATTGAGCGGACTTTTTTATAGTGCCTCAGAGCGGAATCGAACCACTGACACGGGGATTTTCAGTCCCCTGCTCTACCAACTGAGCTACCGAGGCGCAACGTGACGTTGCATCCTGTTGATGCGCCGGACGTTACGACGATTTAAACTTTATCGCCTAATTGAAATAAAAGTGGCGACCCGGATCGGACTTGAACCGACGACCTCCGCCGTGACAGGGCGGCATTCTAACCAACTAAACTACCGGGCCGCTTGGTGACGCCAGCGGGATTCGAACCCACGAACCCGCCGTGAAAGGGCGGTGTCTTAACCTCTTGACGATGGCGCCCTGGTGATCCGCCCGGAACTCGAATCCGGGACACCCTGATTAAAAGTCAGGTGCTCTACCGACTGAGCTAGCGAATCACAACCAACGTAGCGGAATATAGCACATATCTTCCAACATTGCAAGTACTTTCCAAAAAAAATTTTTTCCACAGCCCGCGAATTTTTTTGTACAAAATTCAAATACCTGTTATAATCTGTGCCGAAATGCTTGATGTGGAACGTTTGAAAGACTTCGGGATTGACGCCCGCGCAGGTTTGGCAAGATGCATGAACAACGCGAAATTTTTTTCCAAAATGCTCGCAATGGCTTTGAAAAATCCCGCGTTTGATCAGTTGGAAGAGACACTCGCCGCCAAAGATTATGAGACTTCCTTTGAACATTGTCACGCGCTCAAAGGCGTCGTCGGCAATCTCGCGCTCAATACAATCTACGATCCGCTTTCCGATATGACCGAAATGCTCCGCGCAAAAAAGGACGCCGATTATGTTGCGATGTACAAGCCCATCAAAGAAATTCGCGACAAGTTGGTTGCAGAGCTGTGATTGGGAATTGGAGCTTTGCCAAAGGATTGGTTTTCGATGTTGGATTTTAAAACGAGTTTCTACGAAAAAATTTTCGATTCGCTGGACAACAATTCCGTTCTCATGCGCGTCGAGCCCGACGGAAAATATTTTCCCGTGTGGTGTTCGCGTGAATTTTTGGAAATGGTCGAGTGCACCGAGGAAGAATTCATCGCTCTTGAGAGCGGCGGCGCAATGAACAGCATTCATCCCGAAGACCGCCCGGAAGTCGCTTACCTTTTTCAACACCACGTCACTCGCGCGGGCGACAACAGCCTTACAATTCGCAAGCGCACCGGCAAAGGAAATTGGATTTGGGTCAACGTCCACTATGCTTTTGTCGAACACGAAGGCATTGAATACGCCTACTGCAACTATTTCGACGTGACGAAGATTAAACAGAGCGAACAGCGCGCGAAAATTCTCTATGAAGGCGTTCGCAAAGAGCTGGAGACTTTGGCAAGCGATACGCTCGTTTCAATTCGCCTGAACCTTACGCAAAACGTCGTTGAAGATTGTCGCGGGCGTGACCTTTACGATGTCGACGTGCCCGGCATAAAAATTTCCGATCGTCTTGAGCAACGTGTCAATTATTTTCCGCTTGAACGTGACAGAAAAAAATTTCTCGCCGAATTCAACGCGAAGTCTCTGCTTAAAAACGTCGCGGCAGGCAAAAATACTCACTCCGCAGTTTTTTTCAGCCGTCGACCGAACGGGCGCGAATGTTTTGTTAATTACACCGTCACCATGCGCCGAGATCCCGACACGGAAGATATTATCGCCTTCGCCACCGAGCAAGACTACAACAATCAAATCGTCAACAAAACCGTCTTGAACAAAGCTCTCGCCGACCAATACGACATGATAACTTACATCGTCAACGGAAATTACGGCGTTGTTATCGGCGACGCGGCGAACATTCCGCGCGGCTCAATCTTCCCCAAAAAACTCACCGGCAGCTACGACGAATACCTTAACGAGCAAATCAAACCCGCGTTGACCGGCTCAACCGAGGAGCGCGAAAAATTTTACAAGGCGTTGACGTTGCAGAAGATTGAACACGCTTTGGAATTGCGCGAGCCTTACGAAGTCAACATTCACTGTTTTATCGACGGCGAAATTTTTCACAAGCGTTTCGTGTTTTATCTCGTCGACAAGGACGCGAAATTTTATATCCTGCTCAAAAGCGACACGACGAAAATTCAACGCGCGCAGCTTGCAAAAAATGAACAGCTCCGCAACGCATTGGAAATCGCAAATCAAGCCAACGTCGCCAAGACCGCATTTTTATCGAGCATGAGCCACGAGATTAGAACGCCGATGAATGCAATTATCGGGCTGGATACAATCGCGCTCAAAGAACCGGGCTTGCCCGAAAGAGTTCGTGAGCACCTTGAAAAAATCGGCTCAAGTGCCCGGCATTTGCTCGGCATCATCAACGACATTCTCGACATGAGCAGAATTGAAAGCGGTCGCATGATTCTCAAGAACGAAGAATTTTCGTTCGGCGGCATGTTGGAACAGATTAATACGATGGTCAGCGGTCAGTGTCGCGATAAAGGTTTGCATTACGACTGCACGATTCGCGGGCGCGTCGATGACTTTTACATTGGCGACGACATGAAACTTAAGCAGGTGCTGATTAACATTCTCGGCAACGCGGTTAAGTTCACGAACAAGGGTAGCATTACTTTCACCGTTGAGCAAGTCGCGCACTTCGAGGACAAGTCAACGTTGCGATTCGTCGTCAAAGACACGGGCATTGGCATTGAGAAAGACTACATCAAAAAAATTTTCGAGCCGTTCAGCCAGGAAGATTCGGGCACGTCGAATGCTTACGGTGGCACCGGCTTAGGCATGGCGATAACAAAAAATATCGTCGAGACGATGAACGGCAATATCTCCGTCAAGTCCGAAAAAGGCGTCGGCTCCGAATTCACGGTTAATATCACGCTGCGCAACTCGCCCAAAAGTTTCGACACAATCAAGGGCAAAAAGATTGAAGTCGGCGATTTGGACGTGCTGATTGTCGACGACGATCCCATTGCCTGCGAACACGCCAAGCTTGTTCTTGAGGAAGTCGGCATTTCGGCTGAAACGTCGTTGAGCGGTCGCGAGGCTGTCGAAAAAGTTCGTCTGCGTCGTGCGCGCCATGAACTCTACAACATTTTGCTGATTGATTTGCGAATGCCCGACGAGAGCGGCATTGAAGTCACGCGGAGAATTCGCGACATCATCGGCAACGAATCGGCGGTAATAATTTTAACGTCATACAACTGGGACGACATTGTTGAAGAGGCAATGGCTGCCGGCGTCGACAGATTTATGGCAAAACCGCTTTTCGCGTCGAACGTCGTCAAAGAATTTCATCAGGCGTTGGAACAAAAAAGTCTCGACGAGCCGGAAAAACAACTTGCCGAGCTTGAAGGACGAAAAATTTTGATGGCGGAAGATATGCCCGTCAACGCGGAGATAATGATAATGGTTTTGTCGATGCGCGGAATGACGGTCGAACATGCGCCCAACGGTCAAGATGCGGTCAACACGTTCGCAAATTCGCCGGAAGGATATTTCGACGCGGTGTTAATGGATATTCGCATGCCGATAATGGACGGCTTGAAAGCAACGGAGGCAATTCGCGCGCTGAATCGTTCCGACGCAAAAAAAGTTCCGATAATCGCAATGACAGCCAACGCATTTGATGAGGACGTGCAGCGAAGTTTGCAAGCCGGAATGAACGCGCACTTGTCAAAGCCCGTCGAGCCCGAACATTTATTCAAAACACTGGCAGAACTAATCGAGCCGTAAACAAAAAAACTCTCCGCCAAATTTTGACAGAGAGTCTTTTTTATTTGCATGATGAAATTTTTTACGCAACGATTAGATGAACGCTTCCTCCTCGTCAATTTTGTTCCAGTCGATTTGGAAAATTTTGGCGAGCAATTCTTCAGCGGAATCGGCTTCAACGTCCGCACCTTTGAAAAGAATTCGTGACCACTCGGGCGGCTCGGCGTCAACGTCTTCCTTAGCGTCTTCAGCTTTTTGAGCGGCTTCTTTCTTCTCTTCGGCACGTTTCTCTTTGGCAGCCTCTAAACGTTCCTGTTGATCGGCGGAAAGTTTTTCGAGTTGCGCGAAGAGTTTCATGTTGCCTTCGTCATCGAACGAGACGGACAGTTGAGAGAATTCGACGCCCTCGCCCAAATCTTTTTCCGACAAATCTTTGAGCGTGTCGACAGCTTTGCCGACGTTGCCCATGACTTTGTTGGCGTATTCTTCATCGTCAGCCATTTTCTCAAGTTCTTCATTGGTCAGCAGGACGGAATACGGTTTATCACTGCCGACAGTCTTTGACGTGTCGAGATCGTTTGAGACGACAAAATCATAGTCGCCGTATTTTTGACGGAGACCCTCAAGGAAACTCTTCGCTTTTGCGGAAAGCTTGCTCTCGTCGGTTGCATCAGTTTCTGCGGCGAATCCGTTCACGTCGTATTCGTCAACGGTGTCGCTCTGCAGTTTGGCAAGTGCATTTTTGCCCGCGCCCGAAAGTTCGACGGTCGTGTTCGCGCCGTATTGAGCGGCAACATTTTTGGCGGAAGTCTTCGTGGAAGTCGTCGCGCCCTTGCCGAAAGTGCCCGCGTTTCTGAATTGCGGGAAATAGGTTGTGTTAATCATGTTAGCCATTTTGATATCCTCCTTAACAAAAAAACCAGTCCGTTGTTTGCGAAGATTATATCACATTTCCGCGCACACTCAAGCAAAATTTTAAAAATTTTTATCGGGACGCGACAGACGATTTAAATAAAAAAAAACTCCCGCGACGTTGTTGCCACGGAAATTTTTTCTTGCAATGTTGCGTCAAAAGGATGTGCCGACCGAAAAGTGAAATCTGCCGCCCTGTGAGCCGCGTCCGTAATCCAAACGCAAAGGTCCCATTGGTGTGTTGAGTGCGACGCCAAAACCGATACTGCCTTTGAAATTTCGGGGACGAAAGCCGTTGTTCCATGCACTGCCCCAATCGGTAAAAAATGCGCCTTGAATTTTTTTTGCGAGCGGAAAACGATATTCCAATGAGCCGGTAAGCATACGGTTGCCGCGAAATTGATCGTCACGATAGCCGCGCAAAGTGCCCTGTCCGCCGACGCGAAATTGGTTGAATTCGGTCATGTCGCCGCGCCCGTAACCGACCATGCCGCGCATTGCCCAAACTTGATCGTGATCTCCTGCCTTGCGGAAGTTTTGATGATCGAGCGAAACTTTCTGGAAGTCAAAATCTCCGCCGAATGCACCGACTTCCAACATAAGACTGACCTTGTTGCCGTCCGCCGGCATGTAAATATTGTCGCGGGTATCGGTGACGTGCTCAAGAATGATACTGCGCGTCAAGCCGAAATTGTCTTTGCGCCAATCTTTGTAATTTGCACCGCTGCGATTGCCGGCATTGCCGCTTGAAACGTGGCGGACGTATTTATCTTTTCGGTTGCGGAAAGTGATGTAATTGGTTGAGTATTCGCTGATTGGACGGCTGAAGGTTAATTCGCCGCCGACATATCTGCGCATGTATTCTTCTTTAAAACGACCGTTGGTATCGTAGTCGTTGTAGGCGTAAGTGCGATTGTAAAGTTGCAGGCGAAAGGCGGTCTCGTGACTGTCCAACCACGGGTGCCGATAAGTGAAAACATAACCGTGAGCATCGTTCTCGTCGCCGCTGCGTTCATACATTATGCTGATTAAATCGCCGCGCCCGCGAAAGTTTGAATCGCTCAAACTTATCATGCCGATAATGCCGTCGGAAGTCGAATAGCCCGCGCCGAGTCCCAAAGTGCCCGTGCGTTTTTCTTTGACATTGACTTCCACGATAACCGCATTGGGTTCGACGCCGGGATTTGTTTTCAAGTTGACATCTTCAAAGAATCCCAGATTGTAAACTCTTTGCATGGAACGGCGTGCAAGTTTGGCGTTAAAAGGCGTGCCGACCTCTTGACGCATTTCACGCAGAATGACGTTGTCCTTAGTCTTCTTGTTGCCTTTGACGGTGTAGCCTTCCAAAATGCCTTCGTTGATTTTGAGCGTGAGAATGCCGCTTTCGTCAATGTTAAAATCGACGACTTTCATGAGTACAAAGCCTTCATTGTGATAATCTTCGCTAATTTTGGCGATGCTGTCGTGCAAAGCGTTTTCGTTCAAAATTTCGCCGCGTTTGACGACCAGGAACTCTTCAAGTTCTTCTTTGGTGTAGAGCGTGTTGCCGGTGAAGACGACATCTTTCAAGATTGGATTTTCCATAACGTGGAAAGTCATCACGATGCCTTCGGGAATCGTTTCTATGGTCTGATAAGCCTCGTAGAAATAGCCGGTGTTCAAAAGTGCGTTTCTGTCGCGCAGAGCCGCCGCCGCGTCAAAAGTATCGCCGATGTTTTCAATGACCGCCGCTTTGACTGTCGGGAGAGTAGCGTTGCCCGCACCCTCGAATTCTATATCGACAATGGTTTTGCCGTCGAATTGCCGCAAGTAATTGAGAATGTTCGCGTCGACTCGTGAACGATAAGGTTCAGTCGGTTCAGTCTTGGGAATTTCTGTCGGCTCTGAAGTTTCGGTTTTGGGAGTTTCGGTCGGCTCTGAAGTTTCGGTTTTGGGAGCTTCGGTCGGCTCTGAAATTTCGGTTTTGGGAGCTTCGGTCGGCTCTGAAGTTTCAGTTTTGGGAGCTTCGGTTGGCTCTGAAGTTTCATTTTTGGGAGCCTCGGTTGCGGAAGAATCTGCAGGTGCGACTTCTTCAAATGGTCTGTTGACTTCGGGAGCCGCCTCACCGATTTTAAAACCGAATACCAAAGGCAACGTCATTGCCGCCGCCAACAACGTCGCCTGCCTTTTGCGCAAAAATCTTTTCACTTTCAAGAACAATACCTCCTTAGGAACCGTTCCTCGTTCCCGGTTCCTAAAATTTATAGCGCGCCTCAATGGTAAAGACGTAGTCCTTGCCTTCGCGCTCAATCGTAAAGCCCAAATTGTCGTTGAAGTCGTATTGCAAGCCGTAGCGATTGAGTTTGTGGCTGCCAAAGCCGCGCGTGTAACGAATCATCAGCTTATCGTTGATATATTTGCCGATTGTGACGTTGTAGTCTTTGTCGTCGTGTTTACTCGCCTCCTCGGTGTTGTGACTGTCCAAAATGGAGCCAGAACCTCTTGAAACTCTCAACTGATCGATGCCCAGTGAACGTTTCAAGGCGTCTTCAATGTCGGAAAGAATTGTCATTTGCAAACCGATGGCAAGCGCGTCCGTCGTTGTCAAATTGCCGCCGCCATTGGAATAAGCCTCGCGCAAGGTCAACAATCGCATGATTTCCGTCTCCGTCATTTCGGGACTTGATGTCAGCGTGAATTTCATATTGTTGGGCGAACCGTTTATGGCAAGGAAAATTTTCGTCCTGTCAATCTTTGTCTCCGCCATGAAATGCAACGTCGGCAGAAAAGTATCGAGCTGATTGAAATACGCCTCGCCTTCCCGAATATTAAACACCGACTCAAGATAAGTCAAGGTGCCGCCGCGTTTGACGGTGACGGTGCCTGAAGTTTTCGGGTGAAGTGTAGAGCCTTTGAACTGCGCGTTGCCGGTCAAATACATGTCGTAAAGCCGTGAGCTGTAGAAATGAACTTTGTTGCCGAAATTGATTGACACGTCAAGCAGAACATTCGGGAGCGGCTCGTCGTCATCAGAGAGACTCGGAACGGTAATTTGGCATCTGTCCAAATCAATTTGCCCGGAAAGTTTCGGCAACTTCCAATGCGCAAAAGATTGCTCGCTTAAATTGAACGTCGCATTGAAAAGCCCGTCATAAATCGCGCTGTCGATTTTCAAGTTGTCCGCCGCGAAGTCGAAATTGTAATTGCTAAGCTCCAATCCGCCGAAACTGAAACCGCCCGTCAAATTGAACGTTCCGCCGCCGATATTGCCCGAAAAAGTTTCCACGTCGAATCGCTCGCCTTTGAAGACCGTCGCGATATTTATGTGCTCAATCAAAGTTTTCATGTCCTTGACTTTGACGGAGCCGTCGTTGAGAGAAATTGCGCCGTTAATTTGCGGGTGAGCCGCCGTGCCGGTGATTTTGACTGAACCGTTCAGCGCACCGATTCCCCACGCGATGTGCTTGCTCATGACGGGCAACAAACTCAAGTCCGCGCCGTCAAGTGAAACCGTCAGATTGAGCTGTTCATTGTCGGGAAGTTGCTCTTTTGAACCGGCAGTTAATGCTCGGAGCGGAACGAATCCGTTTGCACTCGCGCCGTAAGTTTTGCCGCTGATTTCGCGCTGAACAATGAATTCCTCGACGTTGACGCGCCAATCATTCAACGTGAAATGTCCGCGCATCAAATCGAATGTGGAGCCTCTGATTCCGCCCGTTGCCTTCAAAGTCAAATCGCCCGCAGGATTGTCGACAGTGCCGCCGATTTTCGCGTCGATGTTTGACGTGCCGACCATGTCAACGTTGTAGCCCGCCGCAGAGCTGAAAAGTCCCAACTCAATTTCATGCGCCGACAAAGTCATATCAAGTGCGCCAAACAAATCCGCCGTGCCGCGCAAGTTAATCGTGCCGTTATCGCCTTGCTTGCCTTCAAGCTGATTGACACGAATGACGTTGTTAAGGAGTGCGACGCTGATTTTGATGTCGTGAATGTCGTAGCCCGCGAATTTCCCTTTGACAATCTCGCCCGTCAAAGTGCCGGTTGGTTTTTGCAAAGTGCCGCTCGCCAAAATTTTGCTGTCGAGTGTGCCGGTGATGAGTTCAGTATTTTTATCGGCAAGCGTGAGCAAATTCGCAATGTCCGCGCCCGTCACGTCGACAGAGCCGTTGATTGCCTCGCTGTCAAGATTCATGCCCATTTGCAACTGATAAGTGCCTTTGCCGTCGTTGAAGTGAAAGTCTTCAAGCTGAAGATCGGAACCTTTCAACGCGAGGTGACCGTAAACATTTGTCAACGTGACGCCGTTCAAAAGTATCTCTTGCGCCGTAAGTTCGCCGTCAAAAATCGGAAAGTCGGGCGTGCCCTTGATAATGCCTTCAAACATTGTGTGACCTTGAGCTTGATAATTTTCGGGGAGTTTGGCTTTAAAGCGTTCCAATCGAATGTCTTTGCCCTGCACGACGAAATCCATAACCTGCGTATTTTTGTTGATGGTGCCGTTCAAAACCATGTCAACCATCGGCGAAGTAATTTCAAAGTCTTGCAGTCGGAGAACGTCGCCCTCAAGAAAATATTCGCCCGTCATTCCGCTCAACAAAATTCCGCGATAACTGCCGCGATTGAACTTGATGTTGCCGGCGACTTGAGGATTGTCAATCGTGCCGGTGATTTTAACGGTGTTTGTGACGTTGCCGGTAATTTCCTGGTCGGGCGCGACGAGTGCCGCAATGTCTTCTGCGCGGACTTCGGTCGTGTCAAGTTCAATGTCAACATTTTTTTCGCCCGTCAAGCCGACGTTGCCTTCAATGACCGTCCATTTAAGCTTGCCGTCCTTGTCGAGATTGAACTTGTCGATTTGAACGCCGTCAAGACTTCCGCTCACTGCCAGCTGAATCGAATCAAACGGTTGCTTGAAAAATTTTCCGACGAAGTGACTGCCTTCTCGTTTGGAGTTGTCGACGGCGGAAAGTTCGAGTTTGATGTTTGGATTGTCAGAATCGCCGCGAACCGTGCCTTTAAAGTCCGCAAGTCCGCTCATGTCCAACGCGTCGTTGAAACGTTTTGCGATTGTCAAATCGACGTGTGCTCCGTAAAAATTCAAATCAAGTTTGCTCGTGTCGGTTATCGTGCCTTCAAGTCCGAGCGTGCCGCGATTGGGCAACTTCGCGCTCAAATAGTCGATAGTCAAACCGTCGTCCGAAAAATAAAAAGAGGCGTTCGCGTCGTTGACGTGCAGTCCTTCAAATTCGAGAGCCGTCGCCTGCGCGTTGCCGTAAACTTTCATCGGCGAAATTCCGTCGCTGTTGATGCCGAGGTCAGCAGAAATTTTCCCGTCGATAATTTTTTCCGAGCCGCTGTATTCGCACAAAGTCGCCGCATCGAGACCGCGAGCCTTGACGTTTGCATTAAAAGAACGGTCGGAAGTTTTGACTCCCACCGTGCCCGTTATGTTGCCGCCAAAAATCTGCGCGGACGTGTCGGAAAGATAGATCATTTCGCCGGCATAACGGAGCTTTGTCGAAACGTTGCGGGCGTAAAGATTTTCGTAGCCGAGACTGTCCGAAAAAATTTCTGCGTCGACTTGCGGATTGGTCGCGGTGCCGAGAAGATGAGCTTTGACCGCCGCCGCGCCGTCAATGCCAATGTCCGCGATAATTGCCGACGGAGCGAAACTGTCCGATTCGCCGTGAATGTCGAAAAAAGTTTCGTCGGTGTCAAGTCGAACGGTGCCGCTCGCCGCCGCATATTGACCATTTGCCGACGCAGAGGCATCCAAAATAATTTCGCGGTCGCTGAATGTGACAGTGCCGTTGATGTCGCGAACGTCGGTTTGCTCAACTTTAACAGACGCGCCCGAAACTTTCGTGGTGCCCGTGAAAGTCAAAGCCTCGTCGCGTCGCAGAAGGTGAATCGTTGTATCGTGAGCCGTGCCGCCCAAAATTTCGACGCTGTCGGGAATTTTATCGGCGGGCAGATACGGCAGAACTTTATCAAAATTAATCGTGTCGACTTCGGCGTTGATGAGCTGTTGAATTTTTCCAATCGTGCCGGACGCTTTGACGGTCGCGCCGAGAGTTTTTGCGGTGATTGTCGTTGCAATGGCGTTCATGTCCGCGCAGTCTGCTTGCCCGGAAATTTCCGCGACAGAAATTTTTTTGCCGCCGAAGTCTGCATTAACGGTGCCGCCGTCAAGAAAAATCTTCGCGCCGAAAGTTGATTCGCCTTCGCTCTCAACCTTGATGTCGTTGAAGTTCCAAGAGTCGTCGTCGCGTTGAGTAAGGTTGAGCGTCGCGCCGTTGATGTGAATTTCTTCAAGTGCGGCAACGGGATCATCAGTCAAGGCAATTACTTTGAAGTCAATCTTCGCCTCGTCGACGCGGGCAATTAATTCGTCGTGCTTATCGAAAATTTCCACGTCGCGAACAATCAAATCGCTTGTCCGATCGAAGTCAATGAGTTTGACGCCGTTAAAGTCAACGTCACCGATTTTTACGGGCACGCCCAATTTTTGAGTTGCAATTTCTTCCGCACGTGTCAAAGCCTTTTCGAGAATCTCTGTTCGCCGGGAATTTATGTAAAGCCCGCCGCTTAGCACAAGAAAGGCAACTATCAACGCCACGATGCGCAACGGTGACTTCATTTTAATTCCTCATTCCTGATTGCTCATTCATTGAAAGGTTGATCTTGATCGACGATCTCGGAAGGCAAAGGAGAATCGTCTTCAAAGTCGATCATCACTACCGGCGCAACTTCTTCCACTTTCGGGACTTCAGCGGCTTCCGTGGTCAAAGCGGCGTCTTCGCGGGATTGAGCAGCCTTTTTGCCTTCGCCTTCGCTTTCGACGTAACGCACAACATCAATTTCAACGGGCACGCCCATGTATCTGTCGAGCGAGGCTTTTGCGGTGTTGTAGTTGTAAAGCGCGGTGAAATAATTTGAACGAGCCTCCGTCAATTTTTCCGAGGCGTCCATAACATCAAGGTTTGTTCCGACGCCGGCGGAGTAGCGGACTTGCGCGATTTTGTAGTTCTCTTCGGCAAGAGTGACGGATTGTTGAGTTGTGGAAATATTTTTTTCGGCGGCACGCAGTTGAAGGAAATATGATTGCACGTCGAGCTGAATTTGCTCACGAGTTTGAGCGGCAACTTCTTGCGCACGAACAACCGCCGCATTAGCCGCATGAATTTGAGAATCGGTGATGCCGCCGTCAAAAACATTCCACGACGCACTGATGCCGACGCGCCATTGATCGGAAGCTTTGTCGTTAAAAAAATGAGTCATGTCAATTTCTTTGGAAATGCCCGCGCTGACAGAAGGACGTTTGCCGGCTTTGGCAGCACGTTGCGCACTTTCGGCACGCTTGACGGCATAATCAGCCATTGCGGCATCGGCACGATTTTCCAGCGCGTAGGACGTGCAGTCGCTCAATTTCAAGTTGTATTGCTTGTAAGTCAACGCGTCTTGCGGGCGAAGGACAGTGTCTGCGGGCAAGCCGATGTAATTGTTCAGCTCGGCAACGGAAATGTCGTAGTTGTTTTGCACGTTGACAAGATTTTGTTGCGCATTGGCAAGTTCAACCTGCGATTCAAGCACGTCAACTTTTGCGACGGTGCCGACGCGATATTGAGCGTTGACGTTTCGCAAATGTTCCTGCAACGTCATAACTTCTTCCTCGTAAACGTCAATCAAGTTGCGATAGCGCAGGACGGTGAAATAATAAACCGTGGACTGCAAACGAACGGTCTGCATTGTATTTTCCAACGAAAGATCCGCCGAACTCAAAGCATAGCGTGCGGAAAGGCGACCTTCCTTGAGCCGTCCGCCCTGATAAATCGGAATGTTGATTGAGCCGGTGTGCGAAAATGCGTTGCTCGTCATACCGCCGTAATACATGCCGCCGTGCCGATTTGCACTAAAACTCCACGACACTTGCGGATTGGTTTGACGACGTGCCTCGCTCAAATTCCAATAAGCTTGTTCACGTTCGGCGACTGATTCTTTAATCGTGCGGTTGTTTTCAAAGGCGCGTTGAATCGTCTCTTCCAGCGTGATATTGACCACCTCCGCCGCGTCAACGGAAGTGACGCCGATTGAAAAAGTCATAATGCCCGCCGCGAGCATTGCCGCCAACTTCCTGCGAAAATTTTTCTTGATGCGGTTGGAAATTCTCATCTCAATCTCTCCCTACTTCCTAAATTCAACCGGCGTGCCGTCGCGCAGATTGGTCAAGCCTTCGACAACAACCGAATCGCCCGCCTTCAAGCCGTCATTGACAACAAAAAAGTTTCCGAGCTTGCCGCCGAGCGAAATTTTTTTCAAGGCGGCCGTTTTATCTGAATCGACAGCGAAAACATAATTGTCTCCGCCGCGAATTTGAATCGCATTTTCCGGGACGAGCACAGTGTACGGAACTTTGATGCCGTCAATCGTTATGTGAGCCTCGTCGCCCAAAAGCAACAGACCGATTGGATTGTCAAAGGTCACGGCAACTTCCGAGTTCGCCGGAAAATTCAACTTGCCCGTGCGAGGATAAGTCGAGCCGTCGGAAAGTTTGAGCGTGATTTTCAACGCGTCCGATGATTCAAGAAGTTGACGTTCCTCCGCAGAAATTTTCGGTCGAACGGCGATTGGATCGGTGTTGCCGATTTGAGCAAGGACAGTTTCATTTGCAGTGACCGTCGCGCCGAGTGCAACGCTTTCAAAGCCGATGTGACCCGTTGACGGAGCGTTAATCATTCCCGCCGCCGAATCGTTCTGCAAATTTTCAAGAGCGGCTTTGCGTTCGTCGACTTCGGTTTGACGTTGATTGACTGCGAATTTTTTATCGTCGACTTCCTGCGCGGTGACGGCTTTGTTGCGAAATTGAATCTCTGCTTGAGCGAGTTCGGCGTGTTCGCGTGCAAGAGCCGCCATTGATTCGCCGAGAGCCGCTTTTGCCTGCAAGAGAGCCGTTTCATCTTGTTGCCTACCGATTTTAAAGAGCGGTTGACCTTCTGTGACTTCCTGTCCGCGTTCAAAAAAAGTTTCGACAACCGTGCCCGATATTGGCGATAAAATTTTTTGTTCGCCGCTCAAGGAAAATTTCCCGTCATGCGAGATGGACATTGTTCCTTCGACAGAAATAACTTGCGCGGTTGTGACTTCAACGGGCTTTTCATTTGTGCACGCCGCAAAAAAAATTGTCGTCACGAGGAGCAACGTGTAAGCCAAAAAATTTTTCATAACTCAAATCCCTAAGTTGTCAAAATTCTTGCTTGATGCCGAAATAAAACGCCTGGTCCTCTTTCTTATTGAGACTGTGCCATTCGCCGAGAATGTAAGTTGAATCGGCAACGCGATACTGCGACTTGAGACGAATTTTGCCGTCGTTAGGGTCGTAAGCTTCGGCGGAGAATTTCCATCTTTTGCCGGCGTAAGCGTCGAGTCCGATGCCCGGCTTGCCCGCGATAATTCCTGCCCGTGCTCCGAAATCCTTGTTGAATTTTTTGCCGCCCTGCAGATTTAATTTCGTGCCGTCGCCAATATCTTCCGCGCCGAGAATCAAAGACGTATCGTCGCTTGTCACGTTGAGATTAAAATTCGTATTCCAATCGTGAGCTTTGCCGCTGTATAGTATATCAACCGAGGGCTTTACGTCAATCTTTGAAGCTTTATCGGTTGCACCTTGCACTTTGCCCAAAATTTTATCGGCACGTTCCGAAATGGAACGGGCATTTCCAATGGTTGCTTTAAGATCTTCTGCGACTTGCGGATCACCAGCGAATTTGTTCATGTTCTCCGCCATGGACGCAACATTTTTCGACGTGGTGACGACATTATCAAGAGCCTCTTTCAAGCTCGCGGCAGTTTGCGGATCGCCCGCGAATTTGTCGATGTTCTCCGTGATGTGTTCGACGTTCGCCATAGTTCTGTTCATGCCTTTAAGAGTGTCGTCAAGTTGCAGAATCATATCGTTAAAGTTTTGCTCGTTGTTGACGGCAACTTTCTCCAGTGAAGCCATCATGCCCTTCATGTGCTCGGAAGTGTCCTTCATGTTCTTGCTCATCTCGACGACGGATTGTTTAAAGGTATCGTCGCCGACAATCGCGTTCATGTCAAACAAAAGCTCTTCAACTTTTTCCAAAACCTTTGTAAGCCCGTCGAAAACAGAATCCATGTTGCCTTCTTCCACGCCGTGAAGATAGTCGCCTTCTTTGAGATATTCGCCGTTATCAACTTTCGGTTGGAAATTTATGAACTTGTCGCCCATAACGCCGCTTGAGGCGATTGTAACTTTGGACTGCTTGGGAATTTTCACATCCGAATTAATATCCATCGTTACGGTAACGCCTTTGCCGTCGTTGGCAATTTTGACGACCTTGCCGACGAGCACGCCGCTCAATCGAACGTCCGACTGCTGTTGAAGTCCGATAACCTGATTAAAGCCCGCGTACACGGTATAATCGCTGCTCGGTCCGAAATGAAAATTTCCTAAACCTGCCGTCGCGCCACCCAAGAGCATTAATCCGCCGACCGTAAACGCACCGACTTTCGCTTCAACTGACATTGCCACACCTCCTGAAAAAAATTTTTATGACAAATGATTTTTGATGGCAACTGCAATTTCGTATGCAAGCGGCACGGGAACAGCATTGCCAATCATCTTGTAAGCGTCATTGACATTTGAGTAAACGAATTTGAAATCGTCGGGAAAACCTTGAACGCGAGCAATTTCTCTGACTGTCATGCGCCGATATAAATGTTCTTTACCTTTCACAAAGCGGCGATCGTTTTGGCTGACGAAAACCATTTTGGGAGCTTGCGGGTGCAGTTGGCAATGACGCCCTGACGCTTGAACGGTGAAGGCTTGCTCATCCCACGACTTTACACGGTTGCGGCTCATGAAAATTGTCGAGAATGTCCCCGTAAAAAATTCGTTGTTATTTTTGGCTTGAGCGTTATGAAAATTTTTCATGGCAATTAGTAGCCGATAAGTAAAATTCCTTTCAATGGCAATTTTATCCTGTTTGATATGTAAAGCGTCTCCAAAAACGTATAAACAATCTCAAAATCTTTGTGTCCTCTATAGTCATTTCTAACCGCTAAAACTAAATACTCCACATCAAACATCATGCAAGCTTGAAATAAGTCCTTAAGAAACTGATTATTCTCGGTCGCTCTGCCCGCTTCGACTTCAATAACAATTTTTCCGTCGCTGCTTAAAGCATCTGCGTTAAAAGCTTTGTCGACGCGATTATTCATACCGAATAAAACGGGAATAATTATTTTTGCCGACGCAGATTTTCCTGTCTCGACGGTAAAGCCGATTTTCATAAGATGTGGCGCGATTATCTTCAAAACTTCGTCGGATTTCAGATTATGCATTGCCGAGTTAATCTTATCATACTCGACGGCGAAACAATTTATCACATCTTGAATTTTTGTTGTCAAAGCATTTGAGCGCGGGAAAAGTTGATAATTCAGCATCAAAGACGCTCCAAAGTGTAAGTTATAAGTTTTGCATCGCGGAGTTCAGCGGGATTATCGGGATTTTTTATCTGCTTATCGACGATTTGCAATGTCGGATAATCTTTTTGGAGCTTGAGTAATTCCGCGCGATTTTTCAACGTCGCCCACATTCTCGAATTGATGAGACACATAAAATTGAAATTGGCGTGCACGTTTTGTTGATAGACGTAACCGAAAACTCTCCATGGATTTTCAATTTGATATAAAAAGTTTTTTGCACGAGTTATTCCGAGCGGGTCTAAAGATTTTAATGCGGCTTGCCTATAAAATTCTTCGGATGCGCAATAATCTTGACCATAAAGCATACAAAGATTTTTCAAACTGATGCCTTTGACGACGCCGACCGTATAGATTATATCTTTCTCCTTCCAATTTTCAGCCGTACGACAAGCATTTGAAATGAGCGGACTTGAACTTTTGAGCGTGTGCTTGGGATAACTGCTGTTAAGAGCTATAGCGGCGTCGTTGGATTCAATTTTTTTGACTTCCACGGCGTCCCCGCCTTTTAGCATGAAGTCCGGAGGATTTGAACTGTTGCCGAGCCATGAAAAAATTTTATTCCATCGCTCCAAACGTTCGGTTTCAACGCAATCAAATGTATTGGCGAAAAGATTTTTAACGTAAAGCTCCAATGCATCACTGCGACTGTTTGCCCGATTGTTGCCAACGTTTAAATCTTTAAGGGAAAAATTATTTCTCTTAACGAGAGTTACAATCGCGTCGATTATGTTAGCCACAAAATCATCTCCTCAATCAATGATTCGGAAGAACGCCTTGACGCGCTCGTCTTGAATTTTTTTGAAGTTGTCGGGCGTATCGACGGCAATGAGTTCGCCATTGTAAACCATCGCAATTCTGTCGGCAATGCGGCACGCGCTGACCATATCATGCGTAACGACAATGCTTGTGACGTTCAAAGCCCGTTGCGTCTCGATAATCAAGTCGTCAATTTTTGTCGTCGTGACGGGATCAAGTCCGCTTGAAGGTTCGTCGTAGAAAATAATTTCCGGGCCGAAAGCAATCGCTCGCGCCAATGAAACTCTTTTTTTCATGCCGCCGGAAAGTTCATTGGGCATACGATTTTCCACGCCTTCGAGACCGACTTGATGAAGTTTTTCATGCACAATGGCGTTAATCTTTTCGCGACTGAAGTCAGTATGTTCGATGAGACCGAAGGCAACGTTATCGCCGACCGTCATTGAATCGAACAGTGCGCTGTATTGAAAAACCATTCCCATGCGAAGACGAATACGCATCATTTCTTTTTCGTCAAGGCGAGAAATTTCATCGTTGCCAATCCAAATTTCGCCGCTCGTCGGTTGAATCAGCCCGATCATCAATCGCAGGAGAGTTGATTTGCCGCTGCCGGAGCCGCCGATAATCGCGAGCGTTTCACCGTCGGCAATTTCGAGGTTTATGCTTTTGAGCGCGACCTTCTTGCCGAAAATTTTTGTTACGTTGATAAGTTTAATCATCTTTACACCAGAGCAAAAAATTTTTTACGCATGAACGAGGCTAATTTCGTCGTTGCCAATCCAAATTTCGCCGCTCGTCGGTTGAATCAGACCGATCATCAAGCGCAGAAGAGTTGATTTGCCGGAGCCGGAGCCGCCGATAATCGCGAGCGTTTCACCGTCGGCAATTTCAAGGTTTATGCTTTTGAGCGCGACCTTCTTGCCGAAAATTTTTGTTACGTTAATGAGCTTAATCATGCGTCACCTGTAAATGATAAAAGTCAACAGAGCGTTCAGGATAAAAATAACGATAATCGACGTGACGACCGTGCGAGTCGTGGCAATGCCGACACCTTCCGCGCCGTCGGGACAATTCAAGCCGTAGTAGCAGCCGAGCACCGCGATAACATTGCCGAAAAAAATCGCCTTAATCATTCCGCCCGTCAAGTCGTAAATCGTCGCGAAAACTTTAATCGAATTCATGAAGACATAAGAGCTTATGCCGGAGTACTGCGTCGCAACAACCCAGCCGCCCGCCACGCCGATGATATCGCCAAAAACAGTCAGAATCGGCACGGCGATCATGCAGGCGATCATTCGCGGGACAATCAGATAATTCACGGGACTGACCGCCATAACTTTGAGCGCGTCAATTTGTTCGGTAACTTTCATTGTGCTGATCTCTGCAGTTATCGCCGCACCGACTCTGCCCGCGCAAACTACGCCGACTAAAACCGGGCCGAGTTCTCTGCCAATGGCAATGGCGATAATTCCGCCGACAGTCGATTGTGCGCCGAAACGTATAAATTCGTGAGCCGTCTGCAACGTGAAAACTACGCCCGTGAACAGCAACGTCAACGATACGATTGTCAACGAGTCAACGCCGAGATGAGCCATCTGCGCGACAATGTGACGAATTCGCGGCTTGTGCTTGAGCTGTTTCATTGTGTCGACGTAAAGCAAAATTATCGTGCCGAATTCTTCAAAGCGTTTAATCATGAACGCACCGATTATCTCAAAAAATCTCGTCAGCAAAGTTGTGCCTCCTTTCGACGGGACATTATAACATAAAATTTATTGACGTATGAATAGCGCGTGAAAAAATTTTTCGCCGCCGTCAAGAAAATTTGACAGTGACAAATTAATCATTTAAAATTCATTGAAAACGGTCGGAGGTGAATCGATGCTCAAAAAATTTTTGATAATCTGCGCGGCAATGTTCGCGATTTATTTTTTGATAAGTTTGCCCGTCGTTCAGAAAAAATTTCTGTATCCGTTCCCGTATCGCACGACGATTGAAAATTATTCGGCGCGTTGGAAGGTCGATAAATTTTTGGCAATCTCCGTGATGAAAGTCGAAAGCAATTTTTCGGAGGCGGCACAGTCTCAAAGCGGCGCGGTCGGTTTAATGCAAATCATGCCGGAAACTGCGGCGTGGATAGCTTATCGTTTGGGCGAACGTCCCGAAGAAATTGCCGACGACGTGAAAAATTTGCGCGAACCCGACACGAACATTCGCTACGGCACGTGGTATCTTGCCGAGCTTGAAGAAGAATTTCACGGCAACGACGTTTTGGCACTGGCTGCGTACAATGCCGGGCGCGGAAACGTTTATGATTGGATGGAAAAAAATAATTGGAACGAAAATTTTTCGGACGTCGACAAAATTACTTACGCCGAAACTCGCGACTATGTTAAACGCGTTCTGCATTGCCGCAAAAAATATTCCGAACTTTACAGTGCGCAAGAGTTTACCGCCACGCCGATTGCTCTGCACGAATTGCGCTTTGCACGTCTGAAAAATTTATCGCTTTAGGAAAGAAGGTTTGCACATGAAATTAATCGTGACGGTCGTCGGAAAAGATCGCATTGGAATAATCGCAAGCGTGACGAAAATTCTTGCCGATAACGACGTAAACATTTTGAGCATCAACCAAAATATCTTGAACGGCTTTTTCAACATGATTCTCTTTGCCGAGGCGAACGAAACTAAAATTCGGCTCGTCGACTTGCAACAAAAACTTCGCGCGCAAGGCGAGGCTATCGGCGTTGAAATCAAGACGCAACACCAAGATATTTTCGACGCGATGCACAAAATTTGAGCGATGAAAAATTTTACTGAACATCAAGACGCCAGAGTTCGCAAGGCGTTTGAAGTCGCCAAGCAGGCTCATGCGGGACAAGTCGACAAGAGCGGCGTTGAATACATCAATCATCCGTTGACGGTCGCGAGCAATGTCGGCGATGATGTTTCCGCGATTATCGTTGCGCTGTTGCATGACGTTGCCGAGGACACCGCGAAAACTTTGGACGATTTGCGCACGGAAATTCCTTTGACGGCTGAAGAGTTGCAAGCGTTGAAACTTTTGACGCACGACGACGAGACGCCTTACCTTGAATACGTCAAACGAATCAGCAACGATAAACTTGCCGCCAAAGTCAAAGCCGCCGACCTTCATCACAATTCCGACTTGTCGCGACTGAAAAATCCTGCGGCAAAAGATTTGGAGCGCGTGGAAAAATATCGGTTTGCGTTGGAAATTTTAGACATTGAAACTTTTGACGCAATACGTTGAGCGAATCAGCAACGATAAACTTGCCGCCAAAGTCAAAGCCGCTGACCTGAATCACAATTCCGACTTGTCACGATTGAAAAATCCTTCGGCAAAAGATTTGGAGCGCGTCAAAAAATATCGGTTTGCGTTGAAAATTTTGAGGGGGAAAACTTTTGATAACGATTGAAGATATTCTCGAAACGAATCAGATGATAACCGTCAACAAACTCGACGTGCGCACGATAACGATGGGAATTTCCTTGCGCGATTGTGCTCACCCGAACCTTCGCGAATTCTGCCGCAACGTCTACGACAAAATCACCAAGTCCGCCGAATTTCTCGTCAAGACCGGCGAGGAGATTGAAGCTGAATACGGCGTCCCGATTATCAACAAACGCATTTCAGTCACGCCCGTTGCCATTGCCGCAGAAAGTTGCAAGGCTGAAAGTTATGTGCCCGTCGCAGAAACGCTTGACCGTGCCGCAAAGTCGGTCGGCGTTAATTTTATCGGCGGATTCAGCGCGTTGGTTGAAAAAGGTTACACTTCGGGCGACAGGATTTTGATTGAGTCAATTCCGCAAGCTTTGGCGTCAACCGATTTGGTTTGCAGCTCAATTAATCTTGCGTCGACGAAAGCCGGCATTAATATGGACTGCGTGCGAGAAATGGGCGAGGTCATCAAACGAACTGCCGAACTTACCCGCGACCGTCAAGCTGTCGGTTGTGCAAAGTTGGTCATCTTCGCGAACGCACCGCAAGACAATCCTTTTATGGCTGGAGCATTTCACGGCGTCAGCGAACCCGACAAAGTCATCAACGTTGGCGTTTCAGGTCCCGGCGTCGTCAAACATGCACTTGAAAATTTAAAAGGCGCGAACTTCACCGAGATATCCGAGACGATTAAAAAGACTGCGTTCAAAATTACGCGCGTCGGTCAACTTGTCGCTCAAGAGGCTGCTCGTCGATTGGGCGTTCCGTTCGGGATAATTGACTTGTCACTTGCTCCGACTCCCGCTGTCGGCGATTCGGTTGCGCGAATTTTGGAAGAGATGGGACTTGAAGCTTGCGGTGCACCGGGAACGACTGCCGCACTTGCTCTGCTTAACGACGCTGTCAAAAAAGGCGGACTTATGGCAAGTTCTCACGTCGGCGGCTTGAGCGGCGCATTTATTCCCGTCAGCGAAGATGAAGGCATGATTCACGCTGTCAAACGCGGCTCGTTGACGATTGAAAAGCTTGAGGCGATGACGTGTGTTTGTTCCGTCGGACTCGATATGATTGCTGTTGCCGGCGATGTTAGTGCGTCGACTTTGAGCGGAATTATCGCGGACGAGGCGGCTATCGGCGTCGTCAACAACAAAACTACTGCCGTGCGATTGATACCCGTGCCAAATGCCAAAGTCGGCGACGTTGTCGAATACGGCGGACTTTTGGGTTACTGCCCGATTGTTCCCGTCAATCGTTTCAGCTCGGAGGCGTTCATTGCTCGCGGCGGAAGAATTCCCGCACCGGTGAGGAGTTTGACAAATTGAAATGAACAGTCTCGCTTATCGAACACTTGAAAGCAGACCCGTTGGATGCAACGTCACGTTGCCGCCCGTGAGGAGTTTGACAAATTGAAACCGTGTGAACTTTGTCCGCGCAGATGTCGTGTTGACCGCGTGAATCGATTTGGATTTTGCGGAGCTAATGAAAATTTACGCGTTGCCCTGGTCAGCTTGCATAAATGGGAAGAACCGTGTCTCGTCGGAGAAAACGGCGCGGGCACGATTTTTTTTGCGCATTGTAATTTGCGTTGCGTCTACTGCCAAAATTTTTCAATCAGTCACGGCGGATTCGGCGCAGAAATTTCGATTGAGCGACTCGCCGAAATTTTTCTTGAGCAACAGAATCGCGGCGCGTCGAACGTCGAACTTGTCACACCGACGCATTACACCGACAAAATTTGCGCGGCGATTGACATTGCCAAAAGTCGCGGCTTGAAGTTGCCGATTGTTTGGAATTCCAACGCTTACGAGAATGTTGAGACGCTTGAACTTCTGCGCGGACGAGTTGATATTTTCCTGCCCGATTTGAAATACGTCGACGACGATGCCGCCCAAAAATTTTCCGCCGCACCAAATTATTTCAACATTGCGACCGCCGCGATTGAAAAGATGTTTGAACTCGTCGGAGCCGCGCAGATTGTTGACGGGCAGATGATTCGCGGAATGATTGTCCGCCATTTGATTCTGCCGAATTTTCGACATGACGCCATGAAGATTGTCGACCGGCTCCACGAAAATTTTGGCGACGAAATTTTTATCAGCCTGATGAATCAATATACGCCGCTTTATCGCGCAAGTGAGCATAAAAAAATCAGCCGCACGTTGACGACTTTTGAATATCAATCCGTCGTCGAACACGCGACCGAAATTGGCGTAAAGAATTGTTTCGTTCAAATCGGCAAGACCGCCGATAAAAAATTCATTCCGAATTTTGACTTGAGCGGCGTTTAATCATACATCAGATAATTACGGCGCACTTACCGGATGCAACGTCACGTTGCTTCCGAATTTTGACTTGAGCGGCGTCCCGTAAACGTGCAGGAAAAATTTTTCCCGCGCAGAAAAATTTTTTTCGCGAGACTTCATGAACAGGAGAGAAAAATTTTGTCAACAAAAGTTGCCGTGGTCATTCCGACGCACAAAGAAGACTTATCGCCGCTGGAAAAAATTTCTCTTGAGCAGTGCAGAAAAGTTTTGGGACGTTATCCGCTGATTTTTTTCGCGCCCGAAGGAAAAAATTTCTCTTACTTTGCGCCCGGTGATGGCGCAGTGCATTTCCCGCCGCAATATTTTCAAAGCGTCAAGACTTACAGCCAAATCATGATGTCGCCAAATTTTTACAAGACCTTCGCGGGCTTTGACTACATACTGATTTATCAGCTTGATGCTTTCGTTTTCTATGACGCGTTGAAATATTTTTGCAAGCTCGGCTATGATTATATCGGTGCGCCGTGGCCGTTGATATACAGGAGACATTGGCGCAAGATGATTTCGTGCGTCGGCAACGGCGGCTTTTCACTCCGCAACGTCAAAGCTCACTACGATTTACTTTGCAAACATCCCGATTTGATTGTTCAATGGACTGAAAAAAATTTTCCGGAAGACGTTTTCTTTTCTCATTGCGGCAAGCGCGAGGATTGTGATTTTAAAGTCGCGCCGATTGACGTTGCTTATAAATTTTCTGCGGAATATAATCCTGCGCGGGTCGTCAAGAAAAATGGCGGCAAGTTTCCTTTCGGCTGTCATGCATGGCACAATCACAACCCTGAGTTTTATGCAAAAGTTTTTCAGCAGCTCGGCTATGATTTGCGTCCTGCTCAACATTTATTGCATTCTTCCGACAACGGCTTGAGAAATTGGCTCACAAGTGCGGCTGTGCAACGTCTGATTCGCCGACTTCAACGCGGACAGTCAATCGCACGCTACTTGCCGACGAAACGTTTTGCTTCCGTGAGAGTGATTCGTCATTCATTCGCAATGTTGATTCTTGCGCGGCTCCTAATGGAAGACAGCTCGTTGAGCGACAAAATTTTTCTCTACGCGCCCGACGAACAGGATCTTCTGCTGAACGATTTGGCATTGGATAAACAACCGCACCTGCTAATCACTGAAGGCGGAGCTGTCGACGTGTCGTTGACTGCCGCAGTCGAAAAGAAAGGTTTTGCTTACGGCAAGCGCGTCGTCTCATTTCAGCGCGAATATCTGACTCGTTGCGAAGAACTTTTCCGTAAACTCGGCAAGAGGTGAAAAATTTTGTCAACAAAAGTCGCCGTGGTCATTCCGACCTACAAAGAAGAATTATCGCCGCTTGAACAAATTTCTCTGGCACAGTGTCGAAAAATTTTGGGACGTTACCCGCTGATATTTTTCGCGCCCGAAGGAAAAAATTTCTCTTACTTTGCGCCCGGTGATGGCGTCGTACATTTCCCGTCGCAATATTTTCAGAACGTCGACGCTTATTGCACGCTGATGTTGTCGCCAAGTTTTTATGAGACGTTCGCGGACTTCGACTACATACTGATTTATCAGCTCGATGCCTTTGTTTTTTATGACGCATTGGAAGAATTTTGCTCGCTCGGCTATGACTATATCGGCGCACCGTGGCCCTATCACGCTTGGCGAAATGATTTGGGCACAAAAATCCCGCGCGTCGGCAACGGCGGCTTTTCTCTGCGCAAAGTCAAATCGTGCTATGAAGTTGTCAACGTATTTGCCGCCTCGCCAAAAAATAAACGTGTTGTCGAAGAGTCCGTTGAAGATGCTTTCTTTGCTCAATGCGGCTTGATGAACCCGAAAATTTTTAAAGTTGCGCCCGTTGAAATCGCTCAAGCCTTTTCGATGGAGTGGTATCCCGATCGAACCGTAAAAAAACTTGGCAACGCCCTGCCGTTCGGTTGTCACGGTTGGGACAAATTCAGCGCGGATTTTTACGTGGAGCTGTTCGCAATGTTCGGCTACGATTTGCGCCCGTTCAGAGATCAGATGAACACAAAAGATTACGATGAAAAAATGGCAGGAATGTTGAAGGAATTGGCGTTTGACCGTTTGATTCGGCGTGCGGAACGCTCTCAATCGATTAGTCGCTACATTTCTACCAAACGTTTTGCCTCCGTGCGTGTATTGCGGGATTATCGTGAGATGAAGATTTTGTCGCGGCTTATGTGGGAAGAAAATTCTCTGGCTGACAAAATTTTTATCTATGCTGAAGAAGATGTACTTGATTTGTTGAACGACGTTGAACGCGAAAATTTGCCGCACCTTGTCTTGACGTTGCAGGATGACGACAAATTGATAGATTGCATCGAACAGAAGGGACTTTTTTACGGCGAACACTTCATTTCATTTCGGCGCGAATATTTGAATCGTTGCGAGAAAATTTTTCACAACCTCGGCAAAGCAACGTGACGAGGCATCCGGCGGTCGCGATTGAGCGTTATAAAATTTTCGGCTTGTCACCGCGCTTGAACATTGAAATCAAAAAGACGAGCAGTCAATTCGACTGTCCGCCTTATTTTTTTATGCGATTAAATTTCAGCTCAATAGTTTTCCGCGTTGACCTCGAAGAAACTTTGCGGATGAGCGCAGACGGGACAAAGTTCGGGAGCTTGTGTGCCAATGACGATGTGTCCGCAATTTCTGCATTCCCAAACTTGAACGCCGGCTTTCTTGAAGACTTCACGCGCCTCAACATTTTTCAGCAGCTTGCGATAACGTTCCTCGTGATGTTTTTCGATAGCCGCGACGCCTCTGAACTGTTCTGCCAATTCGTGGAAACCTTCTTCGTCAGCTTCGCGAGCCATACGCGCATACATGTCCGTCCACTCGAAATTTTCACCGTCGGCGGCGTGCAAAAGATTTTCTTCAACCGTGCCGAGTTCGCCGAGAGCTTTAAACCAAAGTTTGGCGTGTTCCTTCTCGTTATCGGCAGTTTTTAAGAAGAGCGCGGCAATTTGTTCGTAGCCGTTTTTCTTCGCGACGCTTGCAAAGTAGGTGTATTTGTTGCGAGCTTGACTTTCGCCCGCGAACGCCTCTTGAAGATTTTTCTCGGTCTTGGTGCCGGCGTATTTATTTTTGGCGGGAGCTTCGGGAGCTTCGACGACTTTTTCAAAATCGGTTGACGGGTGTTTGCAAAGCGGACAAATTTCGGGCGGAGCGTCGCCTTCGTGCACGTAGCCGCAAATTCTGCAAATCCATTTGGTCTTGCCCGCAACTTTGACGACAGGTTTCGGTTTGATGTGCGCCTGATAGAAATTGTAAGTCGTCGAAGGAACGTCGGAGAATTTTTCCATGTCGACGACTTCCGCGATGAAAATGCTGTGCGTGTCGAGTTCGACCTGCTGAATCACGTTCGCGCTGATGAAAGAGTTCGTGCCTTCCGTGATTGCAAGTGTGCCGTTGACGGTGCGTTGAACTTTGTCGAAGTCCGCGAATTTGTCGACGTTCCTGCCGCTCTGAAAGCCGAAACGTTTGAACAGATCAAAAGTTGCCGCCTCGCTGATGATTGAGACGGTGAATTTTTTTGTCGCGGCAATGATATCGTGCGTGTAGTTGGATTTATTGACGGCGATAGAAATTCTGTCCTTTGTTATCGGCGCGGCAGTCACTTGCGTCACGGTGTTGATAATGCAGGCGTTGTCCTTAGTGCCGTCGTTCGCGCTCAAAACGAACAGTCCGTATTGAACATTGAAAAGAACTTTGCTGTCCATTTACGTCACCTCTCCTAAAAATTTCAATCATGATAGCAAAAAAAATCCTCCGCCGCAAGTTAAAGGCAGAGGATTATTTTTTAGTTTTTATGGCTCATTACAATCACGTCCGCGACTTTTTGTCCTAATTTATTATAAGCAATTCCGCGATTTCTATAAACCGCGGCGTCATTCGGATTAAGTTCGATAGATTTGTCATAATTTTGAATTGCAAGCTCGTATTGTCCTGACTCGTAATACGAATTGCCGCAATTAAAGTATGCCGTTGCATAATTCGGGTTGAGTTCGACAGCTTTGTCAAAATCTTGAATTGCAAGCTCATATTGTCCCAACCTGTAATAAGTATTGCCGCAATTAAAGTACGCATTGGCATAATTCGGATCGATCTCGATTGCTTTATGATAATTTTGAATTGCAAGCTCGTATTGTCCCAAATCATAATAAAAAATGCCGCGATTGCAGTGTGTTGTTACATCATTCGGATTAAGTTCGACAGCTTTGTCAAAATTTTGAATTGCAAATTCATATTGTCCCAAATCATAATAAGCAAGACCGCGCTTGTTATATGTGTCTGAATCATTCGGATTTTCTTCAATCTGTCGCGTGTATTCCGCAATTTTTTGTTCCAAATCTTTCAAATCCATAAATATCGCTCCCTAAAAGATTTTGAAAGATTATAACGAAAAAAACCTCCGCCGCAAATTCGCAGGCAGAGGATTATTTTTTATTTGCCGAGAGCTTTACGACAGACTTCGATATTGTCTTTAGCCTGTTTATTGTTGGGATTAAGTTCATACGCCTTTTCAAAGTCTTGCCGAGCTTTTTCGTATTGCCTGACGCTGTAATAAGCGATACCGCGATTGTTGTAAGCTTCGGAGTAATTGGGATTGAGTGCGATGGCTTTATCGAAATCTTTTATTGCGAGCTGATATTTTTTTAAAAAGCAATAAGACCAACCGCGATTTTTGTAGACTAAAGCAAAGTTCGGATTAAGTTCAATCGCTCTATTGTAATCTTGAATCGCCGGCTCATATTTTTTAATGTAATGATAAGTAGTTCCGCGATTGATGTAATAATTGGCTTCATTGGGATTAAGTTCGACAGCTTTGTCGAAATCTTGAAGTGCAAGCTCGAATTGTCCCAAATTATAATAAGCATTGCCGCGATTGTAATAACAAGACTCTGAATCATTCGGCTTTGCTTTAATCTGTCGCGTGTATTCGTCAATCTTTCGTTTTAAATCTTTTTCCACACTCATTAACATCACTCCTAAAAAAAATTATCATGCCGGTCTGCAACGGTAACGGAATTTGTTGCCTCCTGCGTCGTGAGAAATTTCGTACAGGTCGGGAAAATCGGAGACGAATTCGCGCAGTTGACCATAACCGAAATTTCTTATCCCGAAATTCAAATGTTTGTTCTTGATTTCTTGTCCCGCGTGATTGATTGGCGAAAAGCCGTCGTCGTCCGCGTGAAGAGTCGCAGATTCGCGCAGAATGTCATGCAGTTGCCGAAGCTTGTCGTCGTTGACGGAAGACTTTGCGTTGCGGCAACGGTAAAAAATTTTCTTCAACGTCTTGCGCAATTCGTAACGGTCGGGAAAATTGGCGACAAACTTTTGCAAGGTGCCGTAGCCCAAATCGCGTATGCCGAAGCCGATTTTCTGTTTGCCGAGAGAATTGCCTACGCAGCTCAAATCAGTAAAGCCCGTTTCATCAGCACGAGCCTCCGCCGTTTGTCGCAAAATATCATGCAGTTTGTTAACTCTGTCTTCAGCGCGATTCGTTTGCGAACTTTCAACGCGATTCGTTTGCGAACTTTCAACGCGATTCGTCTGCGAACTTTCAACGCGATTCGTTTGCGG
>CAJOHG010000014.1 GCA_905234395.1 uncultured Selenomonadaceae bacterium | reverse complement strand
CGCGCGTGTTGCCTTCTTGAATCAGCGTCTCCAATCGGGACGGGCGCATTTTTACACAACAAAATTCCGCCGCGACGAAAAAGCCGTTCATGGCGATTAGAACGCGACGAGAAACATTTGAAACAATATGGGCAGGATGTCCAAAACGAAAACCTCCGTTGTAAGGTGTTAGGTGTTAGCTTTTAGGATTGACTAACAGCTGACATCTAACGTTTGAAAGCTAAATTTCCCGCATTATACTATCAACGCGAACAATCGACAAATTTTTTTTGAACGAAAGCCCGCGCCAGAATTGATAAAAAAGAAACAACTATTATAATGAGCAAGAGCGATAAAAAAATTTTTCAGAGGAGGTGGGCTTATGGCTTCAAAAGAAAACTACACGCCCGACACTTTGGTCACGGGCACAAGCAAAGCGGATTCGATTTACAACAGAGCCGACAACGTGACAATCACTTCAGGCAAAGGCAATGATTCCATTGACAACGACAGCTACAATGTTTCAATCAGTGGCGGCGCGGGCAACGATTCAATTTCCAACAGCAGGTGGAGTTCCAACGTTTCAATCAACGGCGGTTCCGGCGACGATCGCATTTACAATAGCGGCTACGGTGTTTCAATCAAAGGCGGCACAGGCGATGACCGTATTACTTTGGCAGCTGTGCGCAACGTCGTTAAATACACATCCGGTGACGGCAATGATACTATTTGGGGCTTCAACGAGTCGGACACGCTCACGATTTCGGGCGGTAAATATTCCACGCAGACGAGTGGCGATGATGTCATTGTCACCGTCGGCAAAGGCAAAATTCGTTTGGTCGGCGCAAAGGGCAAATCTCTCAACATCAACAAAAAATCGACTGCGAAAGTCATCACGCTCACCAAAGGAAAAGATACGCTTTCAAGCAACCTTAAAAATGTGACAATCAACGCGGGCACCGGCAACGATTCCATTTATAACGACGGCTACAACGTTTCAATCAGCGGCGGCGCAGGTAACGATTCAATCGAAAACGACGGCTACAACGTTTCCATCAGCGGCTCCAAAGGTAATGACACACTTTGGAACAGAGGAAGTTGCGTTTCAATTAACGCAGGGACAGGCAAAGATTATATTTACGACAGCGGCTACAAAGTGACAATCGTTGCGGGCGCAGGTAATGATTCCATTCTCTGTGATGGCAATGAAAATAAAATCAATGCCGGCAAGGGAAATGATGTTATCAGCTTGGATTCCTCTGAAGGAAATAATCTGATTCAATATAAATCCGGCGACGGCAACGATACAATCTATAGTTTTAACGAATCAGAGATACTTTCAATTTCGGGCGGTAAATATTCCACGCAGATGAGCGGCTCCGATGTTATTGTCAAGGTCGGTAAAGGTGAAATTCTTTTGAAGAATGCTAAGGACAAGGCTCTTAACATAAATAATGTGATAAATTTGACCAAGGGTAATGATGAATTTAAAAATTACTTTTCCGACGTAACTGTTAACGCAACTTCCGGCAATGATTCAATCGACAACAGAGGATCAAATGTCACAATCAATAGCGGCTCCGGCAACGATTCCATTTCCAATTACATCTCCACAAAAAATGTAACAATTAATGCAGGCACTGGTAACGATTCTATTTACAACGAAGGCAACAATGTCAGCATTACCGGCGGCGCAGGTAATGATTCTATTTACAATGAGGGCGACAAGGTCAGCATTAACGGCGGCGCAGACAATGATTCCATTTATAACGAAGGCGACAAGGTCAGCATTAACGGCGGTGCAGGCAATGATTCTATTTTCATTGATCCTGATTGTGGAGAAAATGTAACGCTCAATGGCGGCAGTGGTAACGATACTTTGACAGGCGGAGGGTATGCTGATACTTTTGTTTACGAGAGCGGCAACGACGTTATCACCAACTACAGCGGCGAGGACACAATTTCTATTTCGTCCGGCAAAATTGACACCTACTCTTTCAACGGCGCAGATTTGATTTTTAAGATTGGCGACGGCTCTTTGACGCTCAAGGGCATGAAAAATCGCGCCATAACCGTTAAAGACTCCTCCGGCAAGACGAGCACGACGATTTACGGCACTGTCTATCCCGGAGCGGATATCATGAAGAAATTTGTAAACTTCATTACTAATCAAAATCTCGGGCTTGACGATGCCATCAAAGCTTGCTCACATTTCAATTCAGCACAAGATGTCATTGACCAACTGATCCGTGACTGTGAACAAACAAACGACCTTGAAACTTTTTTGCAAGATTACTGCGCCATTAATTTGTACGATGCTGATACGGGTGACTTTTATATAGAAGACTACAATTACCTTTATATAAAAAGTCACCATGATTTTTCTGCCGCAGACTATAGCGACATCTATCCGACCTCAACATCATTCACCAAACGCGGCGTAACGTTGACGGTTCCCGAAAAAAGTACGCTCACTGAAGATGAACAGCTTGTAGTACAAAGACTTTATTCGGCAGATATGATAGACTCCATCAAATTAATTGAAGAAACATACGGAATAAAATTCACCGACAAGCCTCTTTCCATTCAACTTCGCTTTGTGTATGAACACGATCGCGATGCTATGGCGTGGACTGACGGACACAGCTATATTGCTGTCAACATGGCTAGTGGAGGCAAGGGTTTTGATAGAGATGATTTTTCTCACGAGCTTACTCATGTCATGCAACGCCATTTTCATTTTCCAACTGTTTATCCTCCTTTTTTGGATGAAGGCATGGCAACTATCACTGAAGGGGTGGCATATTGGGGGTGGGGTGGGTTGGTAGAAAATCCATCCGAACTTGCCGCTTATCTTGATCTTAATAGCAATCTCAGTGCGTTGGATGACGATAACGTTTATGTTGCAGGCAATATTTTTTGGCGATACTTCGTGAGGCAGACGGCGGGCAATCTCGGCAGTTCTCAGAAAGCGATAGAGGTTCCCACAATATTGCGGACTTTGGATATTAATAATTCGACCAAGTCACCTGTTACGGCAGATTCAGAGATTAAAAAAATTGACGCTTCCAAACGCACGAAAGCAATTAAAATCACAGGAAATTCGCGTGATAATACCATTATGGGCGGCTCGGCGAATGACACGATATATGGCGGCAGAGGATTTGATTTTCTAAGTGGCGGCTCCGGCAATGATAAACTTTTCGGCGGCGACAATAACGACAGTATTTACGGTGGCACGGGCAATGATAAACTTTACGGCGAAGACGGCGACGATTATCTCGATGGCGGCAAGAGTAATGATAGACTTCTCGGCGGCAAAGGAAATGACTCGCTTTGGGGCGACGCAGGCAAGGACACTCTTTACGGCGGAGACGGCACAGACAGCCTTTACGGTGGCACGGGCAATGATAAACTTTATGGCGGCGCAGGTAAGGACACACTTTTAGGCGAAGAAGGCAACGACACTCTGCGCGGCGACAACGGCAACGATTATCTCGATGGCGGCACGGGCAATGATAAAATTTTCGGCGGTCGCGGAAATGATACACTCCAAGGCGATGATATTTCCTACGATCGCAACAACGGCAACGATACTTTGGACGGCGGCGCGGGTGATGATATTCTCGACGGTGGAAACGGAAATGATTCACTCGTTGGCGGCAAAGGAAATGACAAACTCTTTGGCGAGTCAGGTAATGATACACTTCGCGGCGGTGACGGTGCAGATACATTGTCCGGCGATACAGATGATGACAAATTATTCGGCGGCAAAGGAAATGATTCTCTTGTCGGCGGAAGTGGTAAAGATACGTTATCGGGCGGTGCAGGTAACGATAAATTGTTCGGCGACAACGGCAACGATTCACTAAGCGGCGGTGACGGTGCAGATACATTGTCCGGCGGCTATGGTGATGACAAATTGCTCGGCGGCAGCGGCAATGATTCTCTCGTCGGCGGCAAAGGCAACGATTCACTTTGGGGCGGCAAAGGAGATGATTCGCTTTGGGGCGATGCAGGTGCTGACAAATTTATTTACAGCAACGGTGACGGCAAGGACGTTATTTACGGCTTCGACGACAACGACTTGCTCAAAATCACGGGAACTTTCTCTGCAAGTTATAACAGCTCGAAGGACGAAGTCTATTTCAAAGTCGGTTCTACTGCCAACGCCATAACCTTGAGCGACTTCACCGCGTCAAGTTTCAACGTCAACGGCTCAACTTATAAAATCAGCGGCTCCAATCTCGTAAAAAAATAAGCTGTCAGCTGTCAAAAAAATTTCTCCTGAAAGCTGATAGCTCTAATCCCGTCGAAAGGCGGGAATTTTTTTTACGGCGTCGTTTTGATTTTGAGCGAGGCGTCAATTTCTTCAAGTGACTTCTTTTTACTTTCAATGCCCAAACTCAAAACGATAACCGAAATTATCACGAAGACCGAGGCGAACATCACGAAGATAAAATTCATTGGCGCACCGTGAGCCAGCAATACTCCGACGAGCATTGGCGCAATCATTCCGCCGATACGTCCGAAACCTGCCGCCCAACCGCTGCCGAGCGCACGAATTGCCGTCGGATAAAGTTCCGGCGTGTAAGTGTAGATGACGCCCCAAGCTCCGAGATTGAAGAAACTCATTGCCGCGCCCCACATCAAAAGTTCCGTTGCAGTCGCCGCGTTGCCGAAGAAATACGCGCAAATTCCCGACATCAACAGGAAACCGGACAGCGTGTAACGACGACCGATAATATCGACTAGCCACGCCGCCGCGAAGTAGCCGGGCAGTTGAGCGAGCGTCATAATCAGCACGTACTCGAAAGTTTTGACGACTTCAAAGCCCTGCGTGAAGACAATCGACGGGAGCCACATGAAAATTCCGTAATAGCTGAAGACAATTCCGAACCACGTCAGCCAAAGCATCAGCGTGCGAACGCGGAAAGTTTTTTTCCACAGCGTGAAGACGTTGAGCTTGAAAATCGGCGTCGCCTCTTGCACGAAGTCTTTTTGGAACGGTTTGCTCACCACGCCGAGCTTTTTCTCCAACGTCAAGATAATTTGTTGAGCCTCTTCGATTTTGCCTTTCGAGAGAAGATAGCGGATTGATTCGGGCATGTGCAGACGGATTAAAAAGACGTAAAGCGCGGGCAGTGCGCCGATTATGAACGCGATGTGCCAACCGAACGTCGGAATGAGCAGGTAAGAGATTAACGCCGCGACGAGCCAGCCTAAGCCCCAAAAACTTTCAAGCAAGACGATGAATCGTCCGCGCAATTCGGTTGGTGCGTATTCGCTCATCAAGGTCGCCGCAACTGGCAATTCGCCGCCGAGTCCGAAGCCGACTAAAAATCGGAAGACTAACAGAGATTCGTAGCTCCAAGCCACAGCGCATAAACCGGTTGCCACGCTGTACAAAATTACCGTCGCCGCGAAAACATTTTTGCGTCCGAATCTGTCTGCAATCGTTCCCGCGAGCACTGCGCCCAATGCCATGCCGATTAAACCGACACTGCCGATCCAACCGACTTGCTCAGGAGAAAGTCCCCACTCTTTGGCGAGAATCGGCAACACGAACGAGATTAAGCCCGTGTCCATCGAATCGAACAACCAGCCCAGTCCGGTTACGGCGAGAAGTTTATAGTGGAAAGAGCCGACCGGCAAATTCTCAAGTCGCTCAAGTATCAATTCAAACAACTCCTTACAAACTACAAGGAAATTTCAAACGGCTTGAATTTTATTTCACGTGCAGAAAAATTGCAAGCCCGCCGATAAATTTAGTTGCCAACGTTCGCGCCGCCGTGTAAAATGTAAGCAGTTTTACAAGGAGTTCAACCTTTTCAGCCAAGGAGGCGATTGAAATGGATTTTGCGGTTATGGGAACGATAAGCTCTTACGTCAAGCAAAAAAATTTGACATTCGCCGCGAAACACAAGATCCGAACGGGACAGACACTTACCGACGCTTACGGCAACTGGTCATCAACAAATGCGGTCTCAACGTTCGACAAACTGCGCGAGGCGGCTAACGCGTCAAGCACTCAAGCCAAGCAGGAGAAAATTCGTCGAATCAAACAGAAACTTCGCGCGGGACAAAAACTCACGGACGAAGAACTCGGCTTCCTGCGCGTCAACGACCCGAAAACTTACAAGAAAGCCAAACATGCCGAAGAGGCTCGCGAAGAACTCAAAGCCGAACTCAAAAAAGCCAAGTCGAAATCGGAGGCTCGCGAGGCGATGACTCGTGCGATGGTCAAAGCTTCGGCGGATGCAATGGCTGAACTTTCCGCACTCGGTCAAGGCGGCAATATCGGCAATTCTTTCGGCGGCAACCAATCGGGCGAATCTGTCAACGCGGCAATGACTGCGGGCGGCGATGTTAATGTTGACGGTGAAGTTTCGGCGGACGTTAATGCGGAAATTTCCGACGCGGAAAATCAGACGCTTGCCGACGCAAATCAATCGATTCAATCTGCGGGCGAACGTGCAACAGGCGAAGTCAGCGAAATCACTCGCGAGGCGACAAACAATCACGACGACAAAACTTCCGCGCAAAAAAAATCGGACGATAACGACTTAACGCCCGAAGACATTATGGAGAAATACATTTGGACGATTCGTGCGCTCGAAGATGAATGGGCACGTTTCACGAATTCAGACGACTATAAAAATTTGCCCGAACACATTTTGGATAAAGGTGTCAAGAAAAAAATTCATCGACAAATCGTTGAGCCGGATCGCAGAATTTTGAACGCGGCAACGGCTTATCGCAATGCAATGGAGCTTATCAAGAGGTGCTGAAGTGAAAAAAGTTTTGCTTATTTTAAACGGAGGGCATTCGGAAATTCCGCTCATACGGGCGGGCAAAAAGTTGGGCTTTCACGTGGTGACGACGGGAAACCTTCCCGAATTGATCGGTCATTCCTACGCCGACCAATATTGCCGCGCGGATTTTTCCGACAAAGAGGCAATTCTCAAACTCGCAAAGGATTTGAACATCGCCGCGATCTGTTCGTGCGCCAACGACTTCGGGATAATCACTGCCGCTTATGTTGCCGAGAAATTGAATCTTCCCGGGCATGATTCTTTCGAGACGACTTGCGCTTTGCACCACAAAGACACTTTCCGACAAATCACCGCGAAATTCAACATTCACGCGCCGCTTGCAAAAAGTTTTTCCTCTGTCGACGATGCACTTAACGACGCGGATTCTTTTGCGTATCCCGTTATCGTGAAACCGACGGATTTGACGGGCGGCAAAGGCGTTTCGCGGGCAGATAATTCTTATGAGATTAGCACCGCGCTGAAAAAAGCCTTCAACATGAGCAGATGCGGAGTTGTCGTCGTGGAGCCGTTTTTGTCGGGAACTTTGCACAGCTTCTCGACTTTCCTTGTTAATCAAAAAATCGTCGCGCACTTCAGCGACAACGAATACACTTACAAAAATCCTTATCTGATATCTTCCTCGGCGGGACCTGCCAAAGATATCGACAAGTACGCGGAGATTTTGATTGCCGATATGGAAAAGTTGGCGCACGAATTGAAACTCGTCGACGGAGTCTTTCATGCGCAATACATTTTGAGCGGCGGCATGCCTTACATTATCGAGATAACGCGCAGATGTTCGGGCGATTTTTATTCCGTTCCCGTTGAATATGCTCGCGATATTCCGTGGGCTGAAATGATCGTTCGCGCCGAATGTTCTTTGCCGCTTGAAGAAGATTTCTTCCGTATGCACGAGCCGCAACGTTTTGGCGGTCGTCATTGCATAATGGGTCGGCGAAACGGCACGGTCAAGGACGTTGTCATTGCCGACGAGTTGCGCGAAAATGTTTATGACGCCTTCACGTGGTGGAAGCCGGGACACATAATAAGCGACTTCATGAAAGACAAATTGGGCGTTCTCTTCCTAAAATTTTCCGACGAACGCGAAATGCTCGACAAGATAAACAGAATCACCGATTTGGTGAAAGTCATTTATTCCGACAAGGAGGTTTGAATTTTGCCGCACAAGATGGACATTGTAAAAAAGTTGCGCCAAAATTTTGTTCTGGATCACCTGCAAAACGGCATGTGGAAAAATAATCCGCTGGTCGTGGAATTGGACACAACTGAGGTTTGCAACTTTGCCTGCCCCGGTTGTATAAGCGAGGATCTGGTTCGCAACAAAACTTCCTTTTCTCGTGAACGGCTTATGACTTTGGCACGGGAGCTTTACGAATTCGGCGTTAAGGCAGTCATTCTGATTGGCGGCGGCGAACCTTTGGCACATCCCGTTGTCGGCGAGCTGATTAAATTTTTCGGGACGCACGACATCAGCGTCGGCATAACGACCAACGGTTACTTTATTCCGAAATTTCTTGACGAGATCGCAACCTATGCCGCATGGACGCGCGTTTCAATGGATTCGGCGACTTCCGAAACGTTCGGGAAATTGCGTCCGACAAAAGACGGTCATTCTGCATTTAATGACGTTGTTTCCGCAATGAGACGTTTGGCAAAAGTCAAGCGCGGAAAGTTGGGATATTCTTTTCTGATTCGCACGGAGGCTGACGGTTTCGGAATCACTTCAAATATCGCCGAGATTTATGACGCCGCGCGACTTGCCAAAGACATCGGTTGCGACTACATTGAAATAAAACCAAGTTATAACTTCGGGGGGGGGGGCATAAATCATACTCTTGTTCGACATTCCGAAGAACGTATGCGCGAGGCAAAATTTGAGATAAGCAGATTGACCGAGCTTGAATCCGACGATTTTCAAATCGTGACCGCAATCAATCTGCGCGATTCTCTTGACGGCGTGAAGTCCGCGCAGGAAAAAGATTATCGCTTTTGCCCTGCCGCTTATCTTCGCACGTTGATTTGTCCTTCGGGCGTGTATGTTTGTCCTTATTGGCGCGGGCAGAAAAATTTTTGTATCGGCGATGCCAAAGCAGATTCGATTCAAAGTATTTGGCAAAGCGAGCGTCGAAAATCGGTGATGCAACAACTTGACCCGATAAAAAAGTGCGAATTGCATTGCCTTCGCAACGACACGAATAAGACGATTATTCAGTTGATGAATACCGAGCGGAGCAAGATTGAAACTGTTGCCGAATTCGATCGTTTTATATAAGGAGCCGATGTGAAAATGAATGTCCGAGAGAATCTTAAAGCATTAAATATTGAAAAGCGCGCCTATATCGACGGAAAATTTGTGGACGCCGTGAGCGGCAAGGTTATGCAAAAAATTTCTTCCATTGACGGCACGATTATCGACAACATTGCCGAATGCGATGCGGTGGATGTTGACAGGGCTGTTGACGCGGCGAAGAGAGCTTACTTTTCGGGAGTTTGGGCTGATAAATCGCCCGCCGAAAAAAAATCTGTCATGTTGAAGTTGGCGGCTCTGATGGAAGAAAATATCGAAGAACTTGCGTTGCTTGACACCTTCGAGACGGGTCGCTCGTATCAAAATTATCTGCACGATTCAATTCCGAAAGCTGTTGAGGTCGTTCGCTATTTTGCCGAGGCTGTCGACAAATATTACGACAAAATGATTCCGCCGCGCGGAAAAGACTTCGGGCTGATAACACGGGTACCGTTGGGAGTAGTCGGAGCAATTACGCCGTGGAATGATCCTTTGGTCGTCGATGCGTGGAAATTTGCGCCGGCACTTTTGATGGGCAATTCAATCGTCATGAAGCCCGCCGAGCAAGCGTCGTTGTCGCTGTTGAAATTGGCGGCATTAACGTCCGAGGCAGGAATTCCCGACGGAGTGTTTAACGTGGTGACGGGTTACGGTGAAATTGTCGGAAAAGCTTTGGCACTGCACCGCGACGTGAGAGGAATTTTTTTCACCGGCTCAAGTGACACGGGCAAGAAAATTTTGACGTATGCGGGACAGTCCAACATGAAGAAAGTCGCGTTGGAATGCGGCGGCAAAGGTGCCTACATTGTGACCGCGAACTGCAACAACGTCGGCGAGGCGGCAAAAGTTTTGGCGGACAATATGTTTTACAATCAAGGGCAAATTTGTTCCGCGCCGTCACGCGTGATTATAGACAAGACTAAGTTTGACGAATTCATGAATTGCTTGCGGACGGAGTGCGAACGTTATGTGCCCGGCGATCCTTTCGACACTGAAAACAACGTCGGTTGCGTCGTGAGCGTCGAGCAGTATCAAAAAATTCAAAACTATATCGCGTTGGCAAAGTCCGAAGGTGCCGAAGTGTATCAAGCTGTCGGACGGAAAAAGCATTCGGAGAAAGCCGCCTGCGTTCAACCGACAATCATCAGCAATATCGCGGCAAATTCGCGCGTCGTCACGGAAGAAATTTTTGGCCCGGTCGTCGTGGTGCTGACTGTCAATTCCACGGCGGAGGCTTTGACGCTTGCCAACGATTCCAATTACGGTTTGGCGGGTGCAGTTTGGACAAATGATTTTGACGAGGCTTTTCACGTCGCAAAAAATTTGGAAGTCGGTCTCGTTCACGTGAACAGCTACGGCAACGATGACAACAGCGCACCATTCGGCGGCGTCAAAGAATCGGGGCTGGGCAAAGACAAGTCGATTTATTCTTTCGACGAGTACAGCGATTTGAAGACGATTTGGATTCATCATAGCGCGCATTAAATATTTCGTCATCAATTAAAAGTGCCGCCTTCAACTTTTGTGGGCGGTAAAATTTTTTTGAAAGGTCGTGACTTAATGGACGCGAAAATTGTTGGGAACATGCTTTTAGGTTTGGCGGTCGGTGACGCATTGGGCGTGCCTGTCGAATTTGATTCGCGCAGGAGTTTGCAGGAAAATCCCGTTATTAACATGCGAAGCGGAGGCTCTTGGGGACAACCGGCGGGCACGTGGTCTGACGACACAAGCTTGACCGTTGCGGCAATGGACAGCATCATTCGGCGCGGAAAAATCGACTGCGCGGACATCATGGAAAATTTTTTGCGTTGGTATGAGCGCGGCGACTTCACAGCGAACGGCAACCGTTTTGACGTTGGCAACACAACTCGTTCCGCTATCTTGAGGTTTTCGCGCAGATTGTTGCCTCCGACTAAATGCGGTGCGACCGAAAAAAATTCTAATGGCAACGGCTCCTTGATGCGAATTCTGCCCGCGACGTTGTATCTTTTCGGCACGCGCGGCAAAATCGGCGGCGACGAACTTAAAATCATTCACGAATTCGGCGCACTCACTCACGGGCACATCATCAGCCAAATCGCTTGCGGAATTTACTCGTTGATAGCCGCGCAGATTTTGAACGGAAAAAATCTCGTTGACGCCTTCCGAATCGGCATTGACGACGCGAAAAAATTTTACGGCGACAACGACGCGTTCAAACATTTTTCCCGGCTTTGCGATGAAAATTTTGCCGCATTGCCCGAAGAAAATATTTCCGCCTCCGGCTACGTCGTCGACACGTTGGAAGCGGCTTTGTATTGTCTGCTAAACACCGGCGATTATAAAACTCTCGCGCTCAAAGCTGTCAATCTCGGCGAGGACACGGACACGGTCGGAGCAGTTGCGGGCGGATTGGCGGGAATTATTTACGGCGTCGAATCAATTCCCGTTGAGTGGCTCGAAACTTTGAAACGCCGCGATTATCTCGAAAAAATTTCTGCTGACTTCGCCAATGTAATTTCATGTAGGAAAGCCGCGCCTGTTGTATAATCGCATAAAAAAACGGAGGCGAGTGATACTTATGGCGCGAAAAATTTTTTTTATCTGCCTGGCAATTCTTTTGTGCATGACGGGCACGACATCTGCCAAGGACAACGGTTTGCCCGAAAGCGACCGAATCAAAGTTGCCGTCGAAATTTCAAACAGCTCTCGATACAAAGATTTGCCGACAGGTCAGCACCTTGAAATTTTTTTGAACGACAAACTTCCCGCGAAAAATCTTTTGAACATCGTCGGCACGAAAGTCGCAGATTACAACAACGATTTGCCGGACGGTTTGATTCTCGACGAGGACAGACCTGCAGACGCTCCCACGCCCGCGCAGAATATCGGCGAACTTTTTGTTTTCGACGCGGCAGAATTGCTCAAGCCCGATAAAAATCTCAAAGACTTCGATCAGAGCGGCTATCAAGCTCTCGGCGCGAAATACGTCATTCGCTGTGAAATTCTCGCGCTCGGCACGTCGAAGGTTGAGGATCACACAATCGGCACAATCGCGGACGTTATCGGCAGCGGACTTTCATTCGGCGGCAGCGGCGGCAATAAAGATCGCGACAAAACTTTGCGGCGTGTCGGCACGGCAATCAGTTTGGGCGGATTCATTCAGACGAAACGCACCGCGCTCAATACGGTCGTCAACATGAAATTTATCAGCGTTGAAAGCGGCGAAATTCTTTGGCAGGAAAATTTCATCGGGCAAGCTGTTAAACATCGCAAGCCCGACGACGGTTACGCAAACGAATGGGAACAGGCTTACATTGAATCGGTCGAGAACGCTGCGAAGCGAATCAGTCAACGCGTGAACAAATACGTCGACAAAGTCATCATCAAGGGCAAGAATGACAAATCTTTCCGTTAAAATTTTCGCGGCGATAATTCCGCTCATGCTCACGACTTCGGCAACGGCGCAAGAAGTTTCGCAAGAAGTCAATGACGGTGTCGCGAGCGTTAAGCAGAAAAATTTTGATTGGAGCATCGAGACGAGGATTTTCGCGCCGAATTTGAATGCGCATATTAAATCGGCGGACTTCAGATTTAACGGCGGACGTGTCGATTTGCGCGACGATTTGAATATCACGCGCGGCGAGGCTCCCGAAATTTTGTTGCGCTACAAAAATTTTTCGTTGGATTGGATTCATCTTCACGGCGCGGGCAAAAGTTCCGTTGACGGCAATTTGAATTTCGGCGGACAAAATTTCAGCGGCAAGCTTGATTCTCGCAGTGATTTGCATTTCGCGCGGCTGAAGGTCGACAAAAAAATTTTCTCGTTGATGGGCACGGAACTTGCTTGGCACGTCGCATTGAACGCCGTCGATTGGCACGGCACCGCACGCAACGGAAATTTTGTCGCGACGGAAAATTTTTTCGCTGTCCTGCCGAGTGTCGGAGCAAGTCTCTGCGTCCGAATTCGTCCGCGCCTTGACATCTACACGCAATTTTCCGGCATGACGCTGGGTAAACGCGTTCACCTCACGGACTTTGAATCGGGCATAAAATATTTTCCGCAGAAAAATTTTTCGATAAGCGCGGGCTGGCGAAGAATCCATTTCAAATTTCATCGCGGCGGAGATTTGGGCTACTTCACTTTGAACGGTGCGTTCGTCGGAATGCGCTACGACTTCTAAATGCTGTTGATAAATTCTCGTTGAATGGAGCTGAAACCCGGTGCGCATGGACGCGCGCCGCCGGCGTTAGGTGCAGGATTGCACCGTGCCGGACTTACGCCCTTTCTTTTTGCTACTTTTTCTTTGGGCGCAGCAAAGAAAAAGTAGATCCTATAATCACAAGAAAACATTACACGCTAAATGCAATTTACCGACACGCTCTAAAAAAAAAATCGCTCGACTTTCATCGGGCGATTAATTTTTTTTGCAGGCGCGTCATAAAAATTTTCAACGCCAAATTTGTCAGCAAGATCAAGATTGAGACTGCCGCCGCACTTTCCATTAAACGTTGCGCCTCGAATTGCGTTATCATCAGCGCGAGAGGCTTCGGCGCGGGCGGTGCCAAATAACTCACGGCGGAAATTGTCATCATTGCGTTGACGAAAAAATATGCAAACATTTCGCACAAAGTGAATCGGACTTTCGGCAAGATAACGTCGCGGATTATGAATCTGCGCGGGACACCCAAAACTTTGCCGACTGCCTCGACGTTCGCGGAAATTTTTTCCAACGTGTTGCGCATCATCAGATACGGCGACGAGAAAAAATGCATGACGTTGACTGCCGCCAAAATCATCAGCGTGCCGTAAATCGACGCGTCGTGGAAGAAAATCACGTAGCCGAGACCGAGCGCGATGCCCGGAATTGTCATTGGCAGAATCGACAGCAGATGAATAATTTTTGCCGCGAGACCGTTTGCACGCGTCGAAAAATATGCCAGCGCGAATGAAAAGCTTGTTCCGACGATTGACGACACCAAAGCGATTATCAGCGAGTTCAGCCAATTATCGAGTGCTCCGCGATGAATCGTTCGCATGACGTGATAGAGCGTGAAACTCATATCGAACGGATATTTCGCCGCGAAAGTCATCACGCAAAACGTTGCAATCGGTGCGACAATCAGCAAACTCAAAATCACGCAGAAGGCGAGGATAATTTTGTCCGCGCCCGATTTTTTTTCTGCAAGCCGAATATTTTTCGCGAAGTCGTTTTGTTTCGGCGCAGGATTGAGCACGTCGGCAAGGAAGGCAATCAGCGCGGGAACGATCAGAATCATGCCGAGCACGCTGCCCGTTGAATAATCCATCATCGCGACGGCTTTGTTGTACATCAGCACCGACAACGTCAACGTCTTGCCGCCAATCATCAGCGGGACGCCGTAATCGGTGACAATCATTGAAAATATCGCGAAGAACGTCGAGATAATCGTGCGCTTGAGGTATGGCAACGTTAAATCGAGAAATTGTCGACTGCGCGGGACACCGAGAACTTTTGCGGCAAGGTATGGCGCACCGTCTTCGCAATGCAAAACGCTCATGAAGATGAAAAACGCTACGGGGAACGCGTACATCACCGAGCCGGCAACAATTCCAATCGCGCCGTAAATGTTCACGTCGAGTGCAAAAAGATTCGTGAGCCAACCGTTTGCGCCGAAGAGTGCGACGAGTCCGAACGAGTGCGAGATTGACGGAATGAGCATTGGCACGCCGAAAATCACCGTGAAAAAATTTTTGCCGCGAATCGCCGTGCGCTCCAAACTCCATGCCGCCGTTAATGCCAAAGTCAGCGCGATTATCGTTGCGATTAAGCCGGTCGAAATTGAATTCCACAGCGCGTTTGAAAATTGCGGCGAGCTCATCACTTGCGCAAAACTTTCGGGCGTGATTCTCATGAACAGCGAACTTAACGGTGCGAAAACTCCTGCGACAAAGATTAAAATTGCGGCGACGGGAAAAAATTTTTTCATGTCAAGAATTTCCTAAGCGAATCAAACTTTGTGCGCAGATTGTCGATAACAAAAGTCTGCACGTAGTCATTGGCGGGCGCAGTGATAATTTCTTCGGGCGAGCCGATTTGATTGACAATGCCGCGTTCCAAAATCATCACGCGATCGGAAAGTGCAAAAGCTTCTTCCTGGTCGTGCGTGACGTAAATCATTGTCGTGCCGAGCGTCCGTTGAATGTTTTTTAGTTCGCGGCGAATGTCAAGGCGTGTTGATGCGTCGAGTGCGGACAGCGGCTCATCAAACAAAATTATATCCGGCTCCAGTGCAAGGGCGCGAGCAATGGCGACGCGTTGTTGTTGACCGCCGGAAAGTTCCGCAGGCATTTTCGACGCGAAATTTTTCAGCCCGACAATTTCAAGCATTTGATTTGCCTTTCGAGTTGCCGAATCAGTTTCGACGCCGTGGAATTGCAATGCGTAAGAGACGTTGCGAAAAACGTTCATGTTGTCGAACAGCGCGTAATTTTGGAAGACGATTCCCATGCCGCGCCGCGCAGGTTCAAACGTCGTGATATCGATGCCGTCCTTGAAAATTTGTCCGTCGTCAGCGTCGAGCAGTCCGATTAAAATTTGCAACAGAGTCGTCTTGCCGCAGCCCGACGAGCCGAGTATAGAAAAAAATTCGCCGTCGTGCACAGCAAAATTCACGCGGCGGAGAACTTGATTGTTGTCGTAAGCCTTTGAAATTTCGCGGGCTTGCAATTTTAGCTGAACGTCCATTTCGAGAGCAACCGCTCCTTTTCGGCAAGAGTGTCGTCTTTCATGTTGCCGTAGTGAATATTCGTCGGGTAATTCTTGATTGTCGGCGCGAAGTCTTTAAAAATTTGGTCGGGAAAAAATTTTTCGTTGTTGCCTTTGCAAAGGTCGGTTGCCAGATAATTGAACACGTCGCGCACCTCGGGACGGTCGTAACTTTTGGCGAGAATCGCGTTGCCGTACATGCTGAACGGCGAGCCTTCCGCAAAGAAAATTATTTCCAACGGGACGCCTTGATTGATCTCTTCGACGGCTTGGCTTGTCATGCCGAGACCGATTGCAACTTCACCTTGAACGAGCGCATTGACCGGGCCGGAGCCGCTTGACGTGTACTGCAAAATATTTTCCGTCAGCTTGGCAAAATAATCGAACGCGGCGTCTTCACCGAACTCATTGACGAGTTGGCGCAGGAACATGTAGCCGGTGCCGCTGGACGCAGGATTCGGCATTGAAATTAAATTTTTATATCGCGGGTCGAGCAAATCTTTGTAAGACTTCGGCGCAGGCAAATTGTTTTTCTCAAGCACGGCGCGATTGATGATGATGCAACCGCCATTCTTACATTCGGGCGTGTATCTGTGACTTGCGGGAACAATGTCGTAAAGAAAGATCGAGTAATCAAAATCCTTGAGCACGGCAAGTTTGTCGGCGCATTTCTCAAGATAACCGTACTCGTCGGAAAGAACAATGTCGCAGTCAACCTTGTCGCCTTCATCCAAAATTTTCGCGGCAATGGTGTTGCTGTTCATGTATTCCATAGAAATATCGTAGTCGGGGAATTTTTTCTGGCATTCGGTCAAGTAGTATTCGTTCTTATAGTCTTCGCCGCTCGTCCAGATTTTGACGGTCTTTTTTGTCGATGATGACTGCTCGCCGCCGCAACCGACAATCAACATTGCCAACAGACAAATCGCCGCGATAAAAATTTTTTTCACGTGAAAGCCTCCTTGTCGTCAAACGTCATAAGCTCTGTCAATCGCCTTGAGCTCGCTGAACGTGTCAATCTCCACAATGTCGGCTTTATTGCACGCGCGAATCTCCACACGATAATTTTTCGCGAAGATTGACAGCGGCACTTGATCCCAAAATCTTTCACGACCGCCGGGCAAATCAAAAGCTTTGGGCAAATCTTGAGCCAACTGCGCGGCAGATTTCTCATCCCAATAAGAAATGCCGACTTCCTGCCAACAATCAAGCCCGCCGATTTTTTGAGCGACAATCACGCCGTCTTGAACGTCAAAGCACCAATCATCGGAGCGGCTCATTGGAATGCCCAGGAAATTTGGCGCGAACTCGTACTTGCGAATCAGCGCGGGATTGTGAATGAGCAAATCGCCTTCCAAAACGTAAGCGCGACCGAAAAATTTTGCGGCACGCACGGCGGAAGAAATGTTGTTCGTCTCGTTGAAAATCGGATTGTCGATAAATTTAAGCGTCGGATATTTTTTCAACAGCAAATCGAATTGTTCGGCAAGATAGCCGCGCACAATGTAAATCTCATCAATTTCTGCGGCAAGACACGCGTCAATCAGCCCGTCGATAATTCTTTTGCCATGCACGCGCACGAGAGGCTTCGGCGTGTTCAACGTGATTGGCAAGAGACGTTCGCCAATTCCCGCCGCGATAAACACCGCACGTTTGACTTTGTACGGTTCCAAAATTTTTCGACCGTCCGCCGTCAATTTGTCGCCGTGCAACAGTCCGAGTTCCTGAAAATTTTTCAAACACTTGTCGACGAGTTCACGCGGAAATTTTTCACGTTCGCACGCCAAAATTTCAAGTTCCGTCCTGGTCAATGTCATCAATCCTTTTGAAAAAAATTTTATCGCAAGTCATCTTCGTCGCCGTGCAAAAGTCCGCGTTCCCGAAAATTTTTCAAACACTTGTCGACGAGTTCACGCGGAAATTTTTCACGTTCGCCCGCCAAAATCTCAAGTTCCGTCCTGGTCAATGTCATCAATCCTTTTGAAAAAAATTTCACCGCAAATTTTCTTCGACGACCTCGACGCCGTGTTTAATGCAATTCGGACACGAACAAATCATTTTGCCCGTATCAATGCCCTTGAGTTCACGACAGATAATCGCGCCGCTTTTCGTGCGGAAACTCGTCAACATCGCCTTGGAAATTTTCATCGTCGCACCTTTTGATTTCGGGTTGTCCAAATTGCCGGAGCTGTTCTTCAAGCCCGCGATTAAAAGTCCGCCGCTCAATGCACCGCAAACGCCGTCCATAGTGCCCATTCCCGCGCCAAAACCTTCCGTCGCTTTGAATAAAAATTCTTTCGGCACGTCGACCAAATCAGCACAGGCAACCGCGACCGCTTGAGCACAACTGTAACCTTTGCGGTGAAGTTCGTCGGCAATTTTAATTCTCTCGCTCACATCAAACACTCTCCTTTTTAGCTTTGAGCTTTGAGCTTTTAGCTTTTAGGTTTTAGGGATTTTTCCTTACAGCTTAAAGCTTAAACCTTAAAGCTTAACTCACGCAAACAGTCCGCGAACTTTATTCAGCACCAATCGGAAGAAAGATTTCTGCTCCACGTCTAAAGTCGTGACCACGTCGACCGATGCCGACTCGCGACCGTCGGGCAACACCACGCGAATTTTGCCAATCACATCGCCGCTTTTTACGGGTGCCGTCAAATTTTCCGGCAAGTCGTAGACAATGTCATAAGCGTTTGTTTCGTCCGCGAAGACCGGCATAACAATTTCGCCCGCCGACTTGACTTGCATTGACTTGCGACGCCCGGAAATTATCGGCAACGTTTTGACGACTTGTCCCGGTTGAATCAACGTTTGACTGGACACGCGACTAAATCCGTAGTCGAGCAGAAAAATCGCGTCATTCCAAACGTAAAGGCTGTCGAGCACAACCGCAATCAGTTGAACGCCGTTTTGTTTAGATGAAGTGACAATGCAACGTCCCGCCGCTTTTGTGTATCCGGTTTTGACGCCGTTCGCACCGCGATAGAGCCACAGCATTTGATTTTCGTTGCGAATAATTTTTTTGTCGTCGTGCAGCCACGAGAAGGACGCTTCCTTCGCGCCGACAATCTCTTCAAAGCCGGGAAGCGTGAATCCGTAAGCCGCCATAACCGCCAAATCGCGAGCCGTGGAATAATGATTCGAGTCGGGAAAGCCGGTTGCGTTTGTAAAATTCGTGTTGAGTGCGCCGAGTTCCTGCGCCCGCTTAGTCATATGTGCCGCGAAGTCAGCCATAGTCCCGCCGCAGTGTTCAGCAACAGCTATCGTGCCGTCGTTGGCGGAAGTCAAAATCATTGCGTAGAGCAAATCGTTGAGCGGAATTTTTTCGCCGACGTTCAGCCAAAGCGTTGCGCCGTCCGCATTGAAAGCACCGTTGCCGACAGTGACAATCTCATCAAGCCCGCCGTGTTCCAACGCACAGATAAGCGTCATCATTTTCGTCACGCTTGCAGGTTGCATTGTCAAATCGGGATTTCGTTCGTAGAGGATGTGACCTGTTGACGCCTCGATAACAATCGCGGCGGTTGCAGTGACATTCGGCAGAGCATCGTCTGGCGCGACGGGTCTGCTGTTTTGCATTGGCGTGACTGTGTAGCCGGGATTGAGCCCCGAATTTTCCGACGTGAGCTGCGGCAACGGACGAGAGATTTCGCCTTTTGGAGCCTCGTCCAATCGCAGGAGTTCAGAGGCGGGCATTTGTCCCTTAGGTGCCGCTTCAGCACCGACAAATATCAACGCCGTCAAAGTCAGTGCCGCCCAAAATTTTTTCAAGTTCAAATGCATCTCTCCTTAGCGAAATGAATTCTACATGATTATAATTTCGCAACGCCGCCTTGTCAAAAAAAGCTGAAAAAAAAATGGCGTCAACGACGCCAAAAAATTTCATCGCGGAATTTCGACGGGCAGAATCACTTCGCCAAGCTCCTCGTACAAAAAATTCGCCGCAGTCAAATCGTTCAGCTCCGACAAAAAATTTCGCGTCTGTTCCGGCAAAAGCAAAAGCTCCAGCGTCACGACCTCAGCATAGTCCGTGCTCACGACGCGGATTTTTTTATTGCGCAGATAATTTTCGACCGTCGCCAGGAAATTGTATTCGAGCGTCACGGAAATTTTTCGGAAGGCAGTCATTTGCACGATTTGAGCGGCATTGATACCGAGCGCGGCGGTATGAGAATACGCCCGAATCAATCCGCCCGCACCGAGTTTTATTCCGCCGAAATAGCGCGTCACGACAATCGCAACGTTCGTCAACTCATTCTTTTTAATCGTCTCAAGAATTGGATTGCCCGCAGTGCCGCCCGGTTCGCCGTCATCATTAGACTTTTGTTTATCGCCGCGTTCACACAAAATCCACGCCGAACAATTATGCGTCGCGTCGAAATATTTTTTGCGAATCGTCTGCAGAAAGTCTCGCGCAGAAATTTCGTCGTCGACGTGCATAACATGCGCCAAAAATTTCGACTTGTTGACCTCGTAAGCCGCATCGAAAATTTTTCCGTTCGCAACGGTTTTGAAATTCGTCATCGTTCATGCCTACTTATTCGAGCCGTAAACTTCTTTTACGCAATCCATGATAATTTTGTTGTTACGTTGGTCGCGCTGACCTTTTTTGCGCCACTCGCCGACGTTGGCATATTGTTCCGAATTCGCCGCAAATTCTTCCTTAGACTTCATAACATTCAACGTCTCGCGCATCACGTTCGGTCCGTAAAAAACATCATCATGAAACACTCGGCTCCCGTCAACGTAGCGATATTTATTTACAAGCCGCGCAGGAATTTTCGCCTTATCGTTCATGTTCACCGCCAAAGGATACCACAGCGAATTTGCCGTATCGTAACTGCCTTGAAAAATTTTATTCTCCGCCGCCGAGCTGTTCAAAGTTTGCGGAAAATTTCTGCCGTCGGGATATTTGTCTGTCTTTTGAACTGCATCCTGCGACCAACGCGCCATGCCTTCCAAAAACCACTTGTTCCGAAAATACGTTGCGCCATATTGAATCAAATGAAAGTATTCGTGCGCCGGCGTAGAATTTTTGTGCGGATTGAGCGTGTTGGCAATTTTGATGTGTATCGCTCGTTCGGCGGGATTGTGCTTTGCTTTGCGTGCGCCGCCATAAGCAACGCCGTTGCGATTTTTCATGTTGGTCTTCGACAGAATATCGACTTCAATGCACGTTACGTTTTTAAAGCGTGAAGATTTGAGCGGGTCAGGGAAATTGAACTCACCGTTGAACAATTCGCGGGCGGCATTAACCTGCGTGGCGACATCTTCAACCATATCGGGCACGCCGTTTGAATTTGCATCCGTCATATTTTTGGGAGCATTTTCGCCCGTCGCGTCATAAATCACATAGACGACACCCTGTTGATAAACTGCGGCATTCACAGTCAAAGGCACTGTCGCGAATATCAGCAACAATATCATCAGAAAAATTTTTTTCATGCGAAAAAACCTCCTTGATTCATTGATTGAGCAGAAAGTCAGCAAAAACTTCATTGCCCAAACTCATTCCGCGCTTAGTCAGAAAAATTTTGTCGCCGTCAACCGTCAGCAAGCCGCGCCGTTGATTTTTGTCGATGACTGCGCCGAACGCGTCAAAAAATTTTTCATGCAAATAACCTCCTTGATTCATTGTTCAAGCAGAAAGTCAGCGAAAACTTCATTGCCCAAACTCATTCCGCGCTTAGTCAGAAAAATTTTGTCGCCGTCAACCGTCAGCAAGCCGCGCCGTTGATTTTTGTCGATGACCGCACCGAACACGTCAAAAATTTTCACGCCGAAATTTTTTTCAAAAGTCCGAGCGTCAATCCCGTCGACAAGCCGCAAGCCCAGGAAACAAAATTCTTCCATAGCCGCACGCCGCGTGACGACTTCCTCAACGACCGAAATATTTTTGCCGGCGCAATAAGTTGCAACGTCGCGAACGTTTGAAGTTCTCAATTTGCCGTCGAAACTGTGCGCACCCGCTCCGAAGCCGAAATATTTTTTTCCCGTCCAATAGCCGACGTTGTGGCGACTGAAAAAATTTTCACGGGCAAAGTTGCTGATCTCGTAGCGTCGATAACCAATCGCGGGCAAAGTTTCCGTGATGAAGTCGTACATATCGGCGCAAGCATTTTCGGCGGGCAAGTCAAGTTTTCCTGCGCGGGCAAGTTCAAAAAATTTCGTGCCGTCCTCGACTTCAAGACCGTAAATCGACACGTGCTGAACGTCCAAAATTTTCACGTGCTCAATGTCGCGGCGAACGTCGTCAAGAGTTTGCGTCGGCAGTCCGTACATCAAATCAATGCTGACATTGTCAAAAAAATTTTTCGCGAGCGTGATAGTTTCAATCGCCGCCCGCGAATCGTGAATCCGTCCCAAAATTTTTAACAGCGCGTCGTTGAAACTCTGAACGCCCAAACTTAAACGATTGAATCCCAACGATTTCAGTCCGCGCAGATAATTTTCATCAACGGTGCCGGGATTAGCCTCAATCGTCAGCTCAACGTGACTTTCAACGTTAAAGCTCGTGTCAATCGCGCGAAGAATTTTTTCCAGTTCGGCAAGCGTCAACGTCGTTGGAGTGCCTCCGCCGAAATAAATCGTCTCAACCGCAGAATCATCGCCGCGTAAATTAATTTCACGTGTCAAAGCGTCGACGTAAGCAGATTTTTCCGCAACGGAGCCGATTTTGGAATTGAACGCGCAGTAATTGCATTTGCGCCGGCAAAAAGGAATGTGCACGTAAATCATAGGAAAACGTCTTCTCGCTCGAAGGAAATTTTTTCAACGGAAGTCGGCTTGAGTCGCGAAAAAATTCTGTCCTTCACGCCGTCACTTTCAGCCTCGGTCGCTTCCATCAGCAGCACAAGAAATTTATCGCCGTTCTGCGTGACACAATCGCTTTTTCGCAACGCGTGAATCAAAATTTCTTTGAACTCGTCCGCAAAATTTTCATCGCTCAACGTGAATTGCAGGAGCGTCAAGCCTTTCTTGTAGTTGTCACTCATTCGCGCGAGCAGCCGATAAATTTTCTTGAACGTCTCGAAGTCGACAAGGTACGCGCCGGGCTCAACGTTGCGTTCGCCAAGAATCATGCGCATTTGCGAAATCCCGGAGACCGTTGAATTTTTCGCGTGATGCGTGCCGTAAATCGCCAGACCGTGCTTGCCGTGGTGTTTCACGTCGTAAAGGGCATTGTCAGCTTTTTCACAGAGTGCGGCAAAATCGGTGCCCTCGTCGGGAACGAAAACTGCTCCGACGCTCGTACCCAACGGAATGTTCATGTCGCTGCCCATGAAATTTTTCGCGGCGATTAAAAGTTGGTCGTTGAGGTAAATGACTTTGTTGCGCAGAATTTTTTCATCGTCGACGTTCTGCAAATAAGCAATGAATTCGTCGCCGCCGATTCGTCCCGCCAAATCACTTTCACGAATAATTTTCCGAATCAACTTCGCGAAGAGAATCAAAACTTTGTCGCCCATGCCGTGCCCGTAAAGGTCGTTGACGAGTTTAAAGCTGTCCAAATCAATCATCAACAGTGCGCCCGAAGTTTTTTTGACAAGCTCGCCAATTTCATTCTGCGCGGCGATTTTGTTAAGCAGTCCCGTCATCGGATCGGTCGTCGACGCAACTTTGAGGTTTTGAATTTTATGCAGGTTGTTCAAAATATTTTCGACGCGCCGAAGCAAAATATCGGGCTTAATCGGTTTGCGAATGTAATCAGCCGCGCCCGCCGCGAAGCCTTTGCTTTCCGATTCGTCGCTCTCGTCCGCCGTCATAAAAATTATCGGCACCGTCTCCGAAAATTTTTCTTGCAAGATTTTGTGCATTTCGTAGCCGTTCATCTGCGGCATCATCAAATCGGACAGAATTAAATCGGGTCGTTCGCGCTCGAAAATTTCGATAGCCTCTGCGCCGCTCATTGCCGTGACAACGTCATACTTTGACGACAGAATTCGCCGTCCCAAAAGCAGCATGATTCGTTCGTCGTCCACAATCAAAATCTTGCTCATGGATTGTCCTCCAACCTTTTAACAATTAGGAATGAGGAATTAGGAATGTGGAATGAATGCTAGTTCCTGCTTTCCAACCATTTGGCGATTTGCTCACGAACTTTTTTGTAAGACGCCATCAAGTCAGCGTGATTCGCCAAAATTTTTTCGACATCGTTATCTTTCGCCGCGAATTCCAAATTCCTTGCCTGCTCGCTCAAATTTTCTGCGCCGATTGAAAGTGCCGTTGACTTTAGCGCGTGAACGAGAATTTGATAATCTTTGATGTTCCGCGAATCAAATGCCGCCTGAATTTTTTGAGCCTTCTCGTCGGCTTTGAAGTCTCGCAAAATGTCAACGTACAAGCTCTTGAGTTCCATGCAGTAAGTCAAGCCGATGTCAAGGTTGATGTCCGGGCAAATGTCGGCGAAAATTTTTTTCTCGCGATTGGTGAACGTGTCTCCGTCCGAAATTTCTTCTGTCTCTTCAACGTCGGCAACTTCTTCGGGCGGCGAAATTTTTTCCGAAGTCTGCTCATCAACGAACGAAATCATTTCGGCGGGCAAATGTCTTTCCAAAATCGATTCGAGTTCGCCAACGTCAATCGGCTTGCTCAAGTAGTCGTCGAAACCTTCGCGCAGATAAATTTCACGCATACCGGCAATCGCGCTGGCAGTGAGCATGACAACTTTCGTTTTGTCGCTCAAAATTTTTTCGCGCTGCATAACCTTCAACGTCTCAATGCCGCTCATGCCGGGCATCATGTTATCAAGAAAGATTATATTGTAAAAATTTTTCTTCGCCATTTCAATGCCTTCTCGTCCGCTCTCGGCAAGGTCGGGAAAAATTTTGTTGCGCTTCAAAAGTCCGCTGATGACTTTCAAATTCATGCTGTTATCGTCGACTGCAAGAACTTTCGCGCCTTCCGCCGTCAAATATTTTTTCTCCGCGTCGGCGATGTGCTTAACGTGAAGTTCGTCGTAATTGCCGATTGGATTGTTGTCGATAATCTTTTGCCTCAACTTGAACGAGAACGTCGAGCCCATGCCGTATTCGCTGACGACTTCAAGCCGACTTTCCATCATGCCAAGCAATTTCTGAACAATCGCGATACCTAAGCCCGTGCCCTCAATGTTGTGGTTGCGCTCTTCGTCAAGACGTTGGAACGATTGGAAAAGTTTGCCCATGTCTTCCTTGCGAATGCCAATGCCCGTGTCGTTGACGGCAACTCGCAATTCGTAAGTGTCCGCGTCGAGAATTTTTCCGCCGATTTGCAACGTAACGTAGCCTTCGTGCGTGTATTTGACGGCGTTCGTTAAAATGTTCGTGATGATTTGTCTCAAGCGCACGTCGTCGCCGTAAAGACTTTTCGGAAGCGTCGGATTGATTTTCGTCTTGAAGTCGAGACCTTTCTTGCGAGCCTTCTCCGAAATCATGTTGGCGAGGTCGTCAATCAAAGTCACCGTTTCATATCGCACGGGAACAATTTCCATTTTGCCGTCTTCAATCTTGCTGAAGTCGAGGATCGAATTTATCAGCGTCAACAAAGTTCTGCCCGCGCTCTGAATGTTCGCCGCGTAGTCCAAAATGTCAGCGTTGCGACTTTCACGCAGAATCATTTCGTTCATGCCGAGCACAGCGTTAATCGGCGTTCTAATCTCGTGAGACATCTGCGCGAGGAATTGCGACTTTGCTTTATTCGCCGCCATTGCCGTATCAGACGCCGCTTTAAGTTGATTGTTTACCGTTTCTTGCCAACGCAGGAGCCGACTAATCAGCGTGTTGACAATCGCAACGCAAATCATCAGCAGCACGACAAAAATTCCGCCGAGCAAGATATTGTTGCCGTAAATGTTCCACCAATTATTTGCAACGACGACCGTGAAACTCGACGTCTTATTTTTTTTGGACAGACACGCGACAAAATCGCCGGTGTAGTCGTGCAAAGTTTTGACGCCTTCGCCGCCGTAAACCGCAGAATATTCCGTGCCGGAAATGTCAGTCATGCGGCTCTTGGACAGCTGATAATTGTCGTTCGGATGATTGATGATTATTCCGTTGCGGTCGACGAGGAAGGCGTAACCGTCCCGCGTGTAGCTCGTGCCCAAAACTTGCGTCAAGCGGTCAATGTAAAAATCAATCGCGAAAATACCGACGAACTCATTTTTGTTGCTGAAAACTATTTGCGCCATCGTCACGCAGTATTGACCGGTTTGCGAATCATAATACGGCGACGACACGCTGAAGCCTGCCGCCGAGTGTTCAGTTTCAATGTACCACGGACGCTTTTCCACGCGCCAATTCGGATCTGTCGACTCCCAGCCGTTGTTCATGATGACTTGATGCGGCTTGTAAGGATTGGCAAGATAGCAAACGGAAATTTCGGGATAGTGTTTCGCCAAATCGTTCAAAAACTTGACGGCGGAAGGATAATCGTTCATCAATTCGGGATGCTCGCGCAAAAGATTAACGAACATGCTCAAGATACTGCGCTGATTCTCCAGCCAAACGTTCAGCTGATGTTCGTAGTGATTAATCTCGCCGGTCATCTTTGTATCGCCCCAACTCATTGTCGTTGAAAAACAAATTCCGAACGCAAAAGTCATCGCCGCGATTAAAACGATTATGATTCCCGAACGAGCATAACGACTGACTCGCGAAAGCTCCTTGTCCTGGAAAATTTTTTCTTCGGAAAGTTTTTTCTTGTCGCGTGATACAATCGTCGAGAATGAAAAGAGATTGTCCATCATGTCGGAAAGTTTCAGTGCCGATTCGCGAACCTTGGCGGCAATTTCGGCGGGATTGTTTTCCGTCGTCACGGTCTCCACGCTTGACAAGTTCAAAATTTTTTTCAACGGGTCGCGCAGTTCACGACTAAGCCGCGATAAAAATTCTTCCTTGACGCGCAACGCCGTTTCAGCCTTCAGACCGTTTTTCATCGCGTTGAGGTAGAAAAAAATTATCGCCAACATCATAATCAAACTTAAAAGCGTCGTTACGATAATTTGCTTGTAGCTGTCCTTGTAAAACGCGCGATTGTCCACGCTTAGAATCATCAGCCAACCGTTCGCCGTCTCGCTGCTGAAAATCGTATGCTCTCCGCCGTCAAGTTGCGCAACAAAACTTTCGTGATTGTCCGCTTGAATAATGTGATTGATAATTTCTTCGTAGTCGGGCAACTTCGCTGAAACTTTTTCGCCAACGAGATTCATGTCGGTATAGCCGATAATCATTCCGCTTTTCGTGACGACGAGCGAATTTCTTTTGCCAATCTCGCTCATGCGTTTTATTAAAGCTTGAACGTCGGAAAAATTGAAGTCGAGCGCGACAACGGTTTTGCCGTCCGAAAGCGTCTTCGACATCGTGTAGCACATTGTTTCGGTCATCGCGTCGAGATAAGGCTCGGTGATAGACACGCCGCCGGGATTTTCAATCGCTCCTTTGTACCAAAGCCGCTCCTTCGCGTGATAATCTGTCGGCATATCGAAATCGGGAATAATCGCCCAATCTTTGTCGGCAACGTAAATGTAAGCGTTGAAACAGACGCCGTTAGTCAAATCCTTTTGCTCACGTTTGCGCCGATAAAAAAATTGTTCAAGCTGCTCACGTGTCGCGCCGGACTTCAACATTTGTTCAGCTTCCATTGCCATTCGCAACGTGGCACCTTCCGCCGTTTGAATCGCGCCTTGAAAATCCGAGCGTATGACTTCAAGTTGAGTTTGTCCGATCTCTTCCGTTTGATTCGATGTGATTTTGAATATCAAGCGGTCAAGCAAAAAAATTACGGTGATGGCGATAATTATCACGAAGTCAGCGCGCCGACCGCTCTTTAGAATTTCCCAGTCTTGAAAAAATTTCTTGTCCATAATTTCACACCTCCGTTGCGAAAATATTCAACCGCGAGCGTGTGTATCCTACCAACACTTTTTGAGAAAAGCGACCACTTTTCGCGCAAAGGTTTTCACGCGGAAAATTTTATGTTTTAATACGCACGGACTTTGACACCGCTTTACCTGCCCAACAAAAAAAGTCGGATACGAAATTTCGTCCGGCTTTTCCCGTTTAAGGAGACGCTATGTTAATCGCCATCGTTGATGACCAAATCGCCGACTTGCGAGTTGCGGCGACGTTCATAAAAAAATACATCGCGAAAAATTTTTCGGAGACGGCGCAATCAGTTCACATCGAAACTTTTTCCAATCCCGAAGAGTTCCTGCGCGACTTTGTGCCGAACAGTTACGATTTGCTGATTCTCGATATTTTCATGAAGCCGCTCAACGGAATTCAAGTGGCGCAAAGTGTTCGCGAATCGGATCGGGACGTTGCGATAATTTTTTTGACGAGCAGCGAGGATTATATTTTGGAAGGCTACAAAGTTTTCGCCGTCGGATATTTTCTCAAGCCGCTCGTTGACAATGCCGACCAGTTCGACAAAATTTTTTATTACATCTTCCCGAAGCTCTGCGACAATCAGAAAAGATTGATCGTGCGTGCAGGCGGCGTTGAAGTTGTCGTTCCGCACAAAAATATTCACTACGTCGACATTGCGGACAAGCATCACGTTTGCATTCACCTTTCCGACAAAAAAATTTCCACGACGACGACTTACGAGGAAATTGCCAGCGCGCTGGAAAGTGATTCGCGTTTCGTCGAGTGCTATCATCGCGTCATCGTCAACATGGATTTTATCAGGCGCATGGAAAGCGACAATTTTGTTCTCGTTGACGGCGACAGCGTGCCGATTAGCAAGCGCAAGAGTAAGTCCGCGAAGTTGAAGTACATGGCGCACCTAATCAGCGTCGGCTCGTCCAATACATGGTTGCTTTGAAGACGCCGTTTGATTGTTGAAAGTCCGTGTACGCGTCGTATTTATCGGCGAAAATTTTAACGGAGACCATACCCAAGCCGTGACCTTCGCGCGAAGTGTGCGGCATATTTTTTTCGTCAAGGGCAATCGTTTCGTCGCAGAGATTTGAAATTTCCAAGACGCATTGCTCACCGACATTTTGAATCGTGACGGAAATTTCGCGGCGATTAATCGGTTGACGAGTGCTCGCGTTAATGGCGTTCTCCAGCAGATTTGAAATCAGCAACGCAAAATCGCTCTCATCGATGTTGAGCTTTGACGGCAGATTGATTCTGTGGCGGACTTTGATGCCGAGATTTTCTGCGCGGCGAATGTAAACGGACAATGCGGCGTTAATCAGCGGCGGACTGCAAAAATTTTTCACGAACGTTTTGCCGAGCAACTTTTCCTGCGTGGCAATGTAATCTTTAGCCGCGTCGAAGTCTTGCGCCTGCAACATCGCATGAATCAGCCGATAACTGTGCCGCAAATCGTGACGCATAACCGCAACTTTTTCGCGACCTTCCTGCATTAATCGATTGTATTCGCTCAACGCGCCGAGTTGATTTTTCATAAGCCGCAAAGTTTGATTCGTCAATCGCCGCTCATAAAGTTGCTCCGTCGTTATCAGCACGTGTCGATAGAAAAAGAAGAATACGAACGGCAAATAGAATCGCGAAAATCTTTCTGCCCACGAATGAATCAGCGGCTCCTGCGCCCAGAGAATCACGACGCTTAAAATCATCATGAACGGCAGGAAGGCAACGTGTTTTCCGTAGTCGTCGAAAAATTTTTTGGGCGGCAGAAGTTTTACAAAGCAACTTCTTTCAATCGGCAGGCATATCGCGAACAGCAACAGATAAACGACGGAATGCGCGAAGAAAAAATTCGGTGCCTCAAGCCCGACAAGCACGACGATTATCGCCGACCAGTTGTGTTGCATGAGACTCCAAATTTTCATCATGCCGAAAACAAAAATGTGCTGTGAAATTTCGCGGCGCACGGTAAGAATCATAATCGCAAGCCACGGAATCCAACCGATCATCAACATGCCTTTGAAAAGCGACGCCGTCATTGAGAATTCGCGAAAGAGAAAATCATAAATCGCCGTGCAGACGACGCTCCAAATTAAAAACCGTATCGATAAATTTTTTTGCTCCGCCGAAGTCATTGCGTCGCGGAACGACAGATAATGCAGATAAGAATCGCAAAGTTGAATCATCACCACCAGAACTGCCAAGGAAGTTGTCATCGCTCAAGCTCCGAAAATTTTTTGCGCCGATTATATCATATTATGTTGCCTTGTCCGGCTGAAAATTTTCTGTTATACTCGCGCCAATGCTACCACTCTCGTGACGGCATTAATTTCCGACGAGAGGAGGTGTTAATAATGATTATCGTCCTTACGACGCTGGCAGTTGGTGTGGTCTCGACCGCTATCGGAACTGTTATCGGCAACTACATCTATGACCGCTGGCTCAAGAAGTAGCAGACGTATCCACTCTTTCGCCCGCTAACTGAGTAGCGTTCGGTTATGGCAAAACGAAAACTCCCTTGACGGCGTAGCGTTCCGTTTCAGGGAGTTTTTCGTTTGTGTTAATTATGATTACCGTCCTTACACGGTGAATACTCTGTTAAACGCAGATATGTTATCAAACCTTCAAGTCTTTGTCAACCGATTAGGCAAAACGAAAACTCCCTTGACGGCGTCACGTTCCGTTTCAGGGAGTTTTTCGTTTGTGTTAATTATGATTACCGTCCTTACACGGTGAATACTCTATCAACAAAAAAATTGGCAGAGTCCTTTGTCACCGCCGACTTGGATTTTTTTATTGACATATCGGCGAATTTTAGTACACTAAAGAACATTGGAAATTATAACGGAAGTGTTTCTAAGCGATGGAAGAATTTTTGGCTGAACGGCACTTGCAACGAAACTACAAAATTTTACTCAATAAATTTGTCCGTTATCTTTTCCCAACAATGATAACGACTATTGTCTTGTCGCTGAACGAATTTGTTGACAGTATGTTGGTTGCGAATTTGCTCGGCGCGGAAGCAATGGGCATTGTGAATTTAGGCTTTCCCGTCATGTTGCTCATGGCGACGATCTACACGCTTTTCGGCACGGGCGGCGCAACTTTGTACGCAATTTTCTTGGGCGAACGTCAAACCGTCAAAGCCGGCAAGGTATTATTCCTGTCGTTGACGGCGGCAACTCTCTGCAACTTAATCATGTTTGCAGTCGGAAAAATTTTCCCTGATGTTTTTATCTCGCTCCTTTGCAACGAAAAAACTTTGGCGGTGAACTTTGCTCCGTATTCCACACGCTGATATTTTCCGTTCCGTTTTTAATTTACGTGCTGAAAATTTCTCTGCTGTTCGAGTTGTTAATTGTTTCGGCATTCGTTATTTGCTTTGAAGTCGCACCACAGCAAGCCGCAAAATTTACAACATCACAGACTCCGGAGCAGTAGCGTTGGCTGTGGGCGGTTTGCAAATTTTCGCGCGTCATTTATCCCGCGCAGTCTGTGCATAACCTTCATATATTATTTGCAAATCCTGCGGAAAAAATCTTACGCGATGATTATAAGCCTGTTCGATGGTTTCGCGGGAATTGTTCCGCCGGCGCGGATAATGTGTCACTTCATGGTTTCGGACGGTCTTTGCCGGACTTACCTTTTGAACAACGCGATTCTCTTTGTCGATATCTTTGCTTTGGAATAATCATCTCGTCCGAAAAAATTTTTACACGTGACTTTTGCGTTCTGAACACGACGAACAGGCGGAGCAAATTTGAGCTTTTACAATGACAAGCAAATCACATGAATTCGCAGTTGCCGACAGACATTTTGACAAAATTTAACAGCGACCGCATTGAAATAAATTTTCGCAGTTCGGGTAATTCTTTCAACCCGTTAAATGAAGCAGAAAACGACGACACGTTAAGTATTCGTCATAATGGGAATTAAGAGCACGAAAAATTATCTTGGCGCGAACAAAGGAGGCTCAGGCATGAAGGAAAAAATTGTACTTGTGGAATGTATGTCAACAGGCGTAAACTATGTGGAAGATTTAATCAAGCGCGGCTATGAGCCGGTAATAGTTGAAGCCCGGCAAATCGGCACGGAAGCAGATGTCGCCGTTTTGCGGCAAGTACATGACGCGACGCAAAAGAAACTTCCGCCGAACATAAAGATAATCCGCGAGAATCCCGACTACGAAGAAATTTTGCGGCAAGTGCGGGAAGTTCAGCCTTTGCATATAATCACGGGCAACGAATTCGGCGTACTGTTGACGGTTCGTTTGGCACATGATTTGAGACTTCCCGGCAACCCGATAAAAAGCTTGCCTGCCATGACTCAAAAAGACGCGATGCACGAGGCATTGAAGGCGCACGGAATCAGATACATTCACGGTAAAATTGTAAAGTCTGTGCAAGAGGCGGCGGACTTTTATGATGCAATCGGCGCAAAAGGTATCGTCGTGAAACGCACGCGAGGTGCCGCTAATCAAGGTCTTCAGCTTTGCGACAACCGTGAGGATCTTCTCCAAGCCGTCGAAACCGAACTGAATAAAAACGTTGACATGAGCACGGAAAAAAGCGACGCGTTGATTCAAGAACACATTAACGGGCGGGAATTTATCGTGAATACTGTTTCCTGCAACGGAGAACACCGTCTTGTTTCCGTCCGGGAATATGACAAGCTTAAAATGTCCAACGGCACGAACGCTTACAATTACACCGAGACCGTCAACGAATTGAAAATCGGTCACTCGCGCCTTATTCGCTATGCCTTCAAGGTTGCCGACGCAATCGGCATCAAGTACGATCCGATTCACGGCGAATATATGATTGACGAGAAAGATCCCGTGCTGATTGAAGTTAATTGCAGTCCGCCGGGCGGCATGTCGCGAAAATTTATGGATATGGCGTTCGGTCAGTACGAGACGGACAGCGCACTTGACGCTTACATTGATCCGGAAGCCTCCGCTATCAAAAAGCAACAGATCTGTCGTCCTTTGCACAAGGCGGCGATGAAATTTTTTATCCTGCCCGAAGATACACCTGCGATAACCGCACCCGTACTTTCAATCAGCCGCCGACTGAAAAATTTTTATTCAGGCAGTTTCGACCGCGTCGGACGCGAAACCGTCTTGTCGCGAACGAGAGATGCGGAAACGACGGGCAAAGTGTTGTATCCGATTCACGACGACGAAAAAATTTTCAAACGCGAGCCTAAGTTGTTGCATATTCCGAAAATGAAATATCCGCGTATTTTGTTCCGCGACTTGCAACCCGAAGTTCAAAAGTCTGTTGAAGAATTTGACTTACAAAAAACTATGAAAACGACGGCTTGCCACAGAGCAACGCTTTTATTTTCCGACAAGTTGACTCAAGCGGAAGGCATGACCGTAACCGGCATTGACAATTTGCCCGACACTTATGACGGTTCTGATCAAGGGATTCTCGATTTGCGCGAAGATAAAAGTTTTGTCGACTTTGAAAGCCTGTTGCACCGGATATTTACATCTTTCGGCAAGGTGCGGCAAGGCGGACGTATTGCCGGAAACAACTTATTGCCGATTGCCCTACGGCTTGAACGGCATGGAAATATTGGCAAAACCGGGCGGTCTGCGCGTCGAGGTTCCGCCTTCGGGCAAATCTTCGCTGTTGGTCGCAACGGTTATTTGGGAATTGTTTAAATAAGGAGGCTGAAATGATAAGAAGAGGAACTTCCGACAGCAGAAACCGTCCAAACGGACGTCCGTGCGCCGGTTGCGGCAAAATCATATACAGCGGACTTTATTGCTCCGATTGTCTTGAAAAATTTCGTGAACGCGCCAAAACGCAAGTTCGGCACATGGAGCTGATGAAAAGTCAATCTTTGAAAAAAGTCGTGCAGGAACGGCGCGAAGTCGTCGTGCTGATTGTCGTTAACGACGAACGCAATTTAAGCCTCACGAAAATTATTTTGGAACGCGGCTTGCCCGAATGCAAAATTTTGGCGACGAACAACACTCTCAACGCGATTAACACGCTCGTCAGCCGTGAAGTCAGCTTGGTGATTTTGGACGCCGATTACAACGGAATTGACATGTTGCGCCGAATTCGCGACGACGAAAAATTTAAAGACGTGCCCGTGATGATGATGTCCGGCTCCACGGAACGAGACCTTGTCGCAATGGTCTTTTCGCTCGGCGTGCAAGATTACATTACGAAACCTTTCGCTCCGAAAAATCTCGTCGACAGAGTCAACAAAATTTTGAACGTCACGGAAGACAATTCGTCCGCCGCCGAAGCTCAATCGAAGACGGCGTTCAATATTCTGCTAATCGACGACGACATTTTTGATTTGCGGCAAGAACGCGATCGACTTCAGAACAGATTGCCCTGCAAAATTACGTCGGCACAAAGCGCGATGGACGGCATGAGAATTTTGGAAAATAACGGCGCGGATTTGATTCTCGTAAGTTTGGATATGCCGTTCGTCAACGGGCTAAGGTTTCTTGAACTCGTCAACGAGAACGCCAAGCTCAAACACATTCCCGTGATAATCATGACGGATTCGCGCGACTTCAAGATACTAAGCGAAATTGAACGGTCAAAGGCGGCAGGTTACATCAGCAAACCGAATATCACGGAAGACGGCTTGTCGTTCATTGAATCGAAACTTCGGCGGCGCAGGTGATAATTTATGGTTGACAAAAATTTATTTCGTTACGATTTGGCTATCGTGGCGATTCTCAAAAACGAAGGACATTATTTAAAAGAGTGGCTCGACTATCATTTGCTTGCCGGAGTCGACCACTTTTATCTTTTTGACAACGACAGCACCGACGACTACAACGAGATTATTGCGCCATACGTCGCGGCGAATTTGGTCACAAGCGTTTATTTTCCGGGCGGTTCCGCGCAATATGCCGCTTACAATCTTGCCATTACAGATCATCGTTTCAGCTGTCGATATGCCGCGTTCATCGATTTGGACGAATTTCTTCTGCCGAAAGATACGACTGATTCTGTGACGGCGACGCTTGACGATGTGCTGAAAAATTTTCCCGACGCATCGGGCTTGGCGGTTAATTGGCAACTTTACGGCTCGAACGGTCACGAGACTGCCGATTATTCGCATGGTGTATTGGAACGTTTTACGCGTCGTGCTCCCGTTGATTGGGTCGTGCCGATTCCTCACCGCGATATTCCCGGCGGCAATGCTCAAGTCAAAACGATTGCCAACCCGCGCAGAATTTTCGCGTTCGGCAGCTCGCATTTCCCGAATTATTTTGAAGGCAATTACTCTGTCAATGAGCGCGGCGATCGCATTGATTCTTATTGCAATAATCCTGTCACGGCGGAACGGCTCGTCATCAATCATTACAACGTTAAAAGTCGCGAGGAACACGTTGCCAAAGTCCTGCGCGGGCGTGCGGACAAAGGCGGCATTGCAAAGGAACTTGCCGATAAAGGTGCCAACTGCATTGACGCGACGTGGTTTGACATGTACGACCGCAACGAGGTTTTTGACGACGGCATTTTGACTTATCGTTCTGCACGCGCCGAAAATTTTTCGCTTGAGTACGAGAATCAACGGCTCAATCGCATGTTCACCGCGCTGAATAAAAATTTGTCCGCATTTGCATCGGGCGTTGAAGTTGCAGATAAATTGGAAACGGCGTTGACGTGCAGAGCAGTCGCAACTTATCTGCGCAATCAATTTCCCGACAACGATCGCTTGAAAGTTTGCGAGGAAGCATCGCTTGCGGCAGTGCTGAATTCAATCGACGGGCTGAAATTTTCCGACGCGCAACTCCTTTTGAGCGAACTGCCCGACCTGTTAAGCCTGCCTTATTCCGTCGTCGACGAACTGCGCCTTGCATCAATCGAAGTCATTTCACAGCTTATGAACTTCATGCGCGAGAACGAACTCTGGAGAAATTTCGTCGAGCTGAACAACCTGCAACGACTGCTGAAAGCAACGTGACGAGGCATCCGGCGGTCGCGATTGAGTTCACGACAACTTGAATCATCTGCCGCGCTTGAACGTTGAAAAATTTTAGGAAGTGATTTTTATGGCTGTCGACAAAAATTTATTTCTGCACGATCTGGCACTCGTCGCGATTCTCAAAAATGAAGGTCATTATCTGAAGGAATGGCTCGATTATCATTTGTTTGCCGGCGTAGATCATTTTTACCTTTACGACAACGACAGCCCGGACAATCAAGCCGAAGTCGCCAAACCTTACATTGACGCTGGTCTCGTCGATTACATTTCGTTGCCCGGCAAAGCTATGCAATTTGTTGCTTATAACGACGCCGTCAATCGTTTCAAATTTTTTGCTCGCTACATTGCGTTCATTGACGGTGACGAATTCATTTATCCGAAAACGAATCGTTCAATCGTTGAAGTTGTCGACGAAATTTTATCGGGCAATGCAAACGCGGCGGGCTTGGCAATTAACTGGCATTGCTTCGGTTCCAATGGTCACGAGACTGCCGATTATTCCAAAGGCGTGCTCGAACGTTTCACTCGCCGTGCTCCAAATGACTGGTCGTTTATTTTGAACTCACAGCCCGTAGGAGGCAATCCTCACGTTAAGACCATTACCAATCCTCGTGCCATATCCGTTTCCGGAATCCATTGTCCTACTTACTTTGAAGGGCTTTGTGCTGTTAATGAATACGGCACCATTGTTAAGTGATTTAACATTCCTCCCAGTGCGGACAAAATTATAATCAATCATTATTACCCAAAATCTCGCGAAGAATTTACAGATAAAATTCAACGTGGACGAGCCGATATGCCCATCAGTAATTACAACATGAAAGCTTTTGATTTGTATGACCGCAACGAAGAATTCGATGACGGCATTTTAAAATATCGTGACGACCGCAAAAAAATTTATCAGCCGCCCGACAAATCTCATGCTGTCGAAAGAATGTTCAATGCTCTGGTAAAAAATTTGTCGCCGACGCTTTTGCCGACGACTCCGCCGGAATTTTATCGCGGGAAAATGGAAACGTTCCTGACGTGCCGCGCCGTCAGCTCAATGCTCAAATCAAAGCTCGTCGACGACGCGCCCGCAAAATTTTTTGAGGAAGCGTCAATCAAAGCGATTATCAAAGCGTTCAACGGAATGAGTTTCGCCGACGCACTGCTTTTGATTCGTGAACTGCCCGACCTGTTGAGCCTGCCTTATCCCGCCGTGAAAGATTTATGCGCTGCCGTCATAAACATTATCCCGCAACTTATGAACGTCATGCACCTAAACAACATGTGGAAAGATTTTGTCGAGCTGGATTATCTGCAACGACTGCTAAAAGCAACGTGACGTTGTATCCAACGGACGCGATTGAGCCGTCAAAAATTTTCAGCTTATCGCCGCGCTTGAACGAAAAAAATTTTGGGAAGTGATTTTTTGTTACTCGTTATCGACATTGGCAACAGCAACATCGTCATGGGCACTTACAGCGGAAAAAATTTGATGAAACATTGGCGCATTTCGACCGACCGTCAAAAGACCGGCGACGAATACGGAATGCTGATTAACGACCTGTTCCGCTATCAAGGCGTGAAAATTTCCGACGTGAAAGACATCATAATTTCTTCCGTCGTGCCGCCGCTTGTCGTGCCGCTTACAAAAATGTGCGAACGTTATTTCCGAATCAAGCCGCTCGTCGTCGGACCGGGCATCAAAACCGGCATCAAACTCAATTACGAAAACCCGCGAGCAATCGGCGCGGACAGGATTGTCAACGTCGTCGGAGCGTTTGAGCATTACGGCGGCCCGCTGATTGTCATTGACATTGGCACCGCAACGACCTTTGATGTTGTCTCGGAGACGGGCGACTTTTTGGGCGGCGTCATTGCACCGGGCATTGTCGCCAGTTCCGAATCGCTTTTCACTTCCACCGCCAAATTGCCGCGCATTGAACTCGTTCCGCCCAAAAATGTCATCGGGCACAACACGATCAGCTGTATGCAGTCGGGAATAATTTACGGCTTCGTCGGGCAGATTGATACGATTGTCGAAAAAATTCGTTCCGAAATGGGCACGGACTGGAAGGCAAAAGTTATCGCGACGGGCGGGCTTGCGAAAATGATTTATCGCGAATCAAAGACGATTGACAAAATCGACCATTTCCTAACGCTGTCGGGATTGCGCGTCCTTCACGAGAGAAATTCAACATGACAACCGCTGAAATTTTTCGCACGCCAATTTTTCTTGCTCCAATGGCAGGCGTCACCGATACGGCGTTCAGAATTTTGGTGCGTGAATTGATTGACGACGACTGCGCAAAAAAAAATCTGCTGATGTTTTCGGAAATGGTCAGCGCGACCGGCGTCCATTACCGCAACAAAAAAACTTTGGCAATGCTTGAGACTGTCGCGGCGGAACGTCCCGTGGCAATTCAAATTTTCGGCTCCGACCCGACAATCTGCGCGGAAGCGGCGGCTTACATTGAACAACTCGGCTCGGCTGATGTCATCGATTTTAATTGCGGCTGTCCTGCTCCGAAAATCTTCAACAACGGCGAAGGCTCCGCTCTGATGAAAAATCCCGTGCTCGTCGAAAAAATTCTTTCCGCAGTGAAAAAATCCGTGAGCTTGCCCGTGAGCGTCAAGATTCGGCTCGGCGTCAACGCAAATCAAATTAACGCCGTGGAAATTGCCAAACGTGCGGAATCGGCAGGCGTGGATTTTATCGCTGTGCACGGCAGAACTCGCGAACAATTTTATTCGGGCGCGGCAAATTGGAACGAGATCGCCAAAGTCAAAGCCGCCGTGAAAATTCCCGTCATTGCAAACGGCGACGTTAAAGATTTTGATTCGCTCGACAAAATTTTAGCGACAACTCAAGCTGCCGGCGTGATGATTGGTCGCGGCGCACAGGGCAACCCGTGGATTATCAATCGTCTGCTGAAATATTTTTTGACGGGCGAGAAACTTCCTCCGCCGACTTTGATTGAACGCGCTGATGTTATGCGCCGTCACTTGGAAAAAATTATTTTTTACAAGGGCGAACGTGTCGGCGTCCGTGAAATGCGTGCCCATGCCGCGTGGTATACAAAGGGCTTGACGGGCGGCGCGGAACTTAGGAATTTGTTCAATCGTGCGGAAAATGCCGACGATTTCTTGAAAATCATTGACCGCATGATAAAATCGACTAATCACCGGAGCGTATTCACTGTAGGATTACAATAGATGAGTGACAAAAATTAAAGATAAAACGGCTCCTTTGTATTATGCTTGGATTAACAACAGGCATAAAAAAGGAGCTTCCGCT
>CAJOHG010000013.1 GCA_905234395.1 uncultured Selenomonadaceae bacterium | reverse complement strand
CGAGGTCACGGCGGAAGTCGGACGCGGCGGACTCATTCTTCGCGGACAAGAATCGACGGGCGACATGTACACTTCGATTGATCTGGTCGTCGAAAAACTCGAACGTCAAATTCACAAGCAAAAAACGCGTTTGGAACGTCGTTTTCGCAATGGCGGTATGCGCACGGAAGCCTTCGCCGAATCAAAAGTTCAAGTCGAACACGACGACGGCGAATTCCCAATCGTCAAGACGAAACATTTTGTCGTGAAACCCATGGACGTTCAAGAAGCCATCATGCAGATGAATTTACTAAACCACACGTTCTTTGTCTTCCGCGACGCGCAGACCGAGCAAATTTGCGTCGTCTATAAACGCCACGCCGGAGCTTACGGGCTTTTGGAATTCGACGGCTGATTGACAATGAGCAATTAACAATGAGTAATTGAGAGGTGCGCATGGACGCGCACCGCCCGCGTTTGAAACAGGATGTTTCACAGCGGGCACTTGCGGCACGGGTGGTCTCGACGTTGAAGCCATTACGACTATCGCCCCTGCGAGGCGCACTTTCTTTTTGCTACTTTTTCTTTGGGCGAGCAAAGAAAAAGTAGATCCTAAATATAAAAAACAATTACACACTGAATCAACATCACAAATCGCCGCCAAATACTTTCCTGTTGACGGTTGAAAAGTTGCGTGCTAAAATACGCGGGCAGTCATATTGAATGGCCAATGAAGTCAAAGTTGGGAAAAACGAATCCATAGACAGTGCTCTCCGCCGCTTTAAGCGTACCTGTCAAAAAGCGGGCACGCTCGCCGAGGTTCGCAAGCGTGAACATTACGAAAAGCCCAGCGTTCGCCGCAAGAAAAAATCGGAGGCGGCTCGCAAGCGGAAGTATCGTTAATCCTTATCAGACAAATAGAAAAGGCCGCTGTCTTCCTTGCGGATTGACGGCGGCTTTTGTTATGAAACAAATTTTTAATATACTCTTAATAATCATGCTGTATAAGCAAAACGTCAAACGTTTTTACGCATCATATCAGAAGGGAGACTGGTCTGAAACATGCCCGAAAATAAATCCTTGCCGCCCAAAAATCGCACAGGGATAGTTTCCGTCATAAAAATCCTGCAACATTTCGGCGTTAAGGATTTGCAAAAAATTTATGATGAAAACCCCGAAACTGACGATCAAGTCGACTGGGAAAAACTGCGCAAGCTGGCAAAGAAACATAAAATCGGCAGCACGCTTGTTCGACCGACCGTCGACGAATTGCGCGAGATAGAATATCCCGCCATTGCCCGAATGAACGACGGAGCATTTATCGCAATCGGCAGTTTGAATGAAGAAGTCGTTTTGGCGATTGACCCGCGCGAAAACAAACCGCAGGCAATTCCAATGAAAGAATTCCTGGAAAGTTGGTCAAATGAACTTTTGACTTTTTCGGCGGAATTCAACTGGTCATACTTCAAAAAGTTGCACAACCTCGATTGGTTCATGAAGGTCGTCATTCGCTATAAAAAGCAACTGATTGAGGTTTTGTCGGCGTCGTTTTTTATACAGGTGATGGGAATTGTTTTCCCGCTCATAACGCAGGTTATTATCGACAAAGTCATAGGCAACAACGGCATGTCGACGCTGATGGTTATCGGGTGCAGTATGGTTGTCTTCTTTTTCATGCAGTCGCTTTTGACCGCCTTGAAGACTTACATATTAAACCACACGACAAACAAACTTGACGCAATTTTGGGTGCGCGTCTTTTTCACCATCTGATTTCGTTGCCGTTACCTTATCATGAACAGCGACGCGTCGGCGAAACGTTATTGCGTGTCGATGCATTGGAACGCGTTCGCAGCTTTTTGACCGGTCCGGGCTTATTGGCTGTCCTTGACGCTTTATTTTCCTTTGTATTCGTCGGATTCATGTTTTGGTATTCGGTGCCGTTGACGTGGGTCGCGCTAAGCATAATCCCGATTTATATTATTCAGCTCTTTGCAATGCCGATAATAAGAGGCAAACTCCAAGGTATGTGGCGTGCAAGAGTGGCGTGCAACTCCTTCATGGTCGAATCAATCACGAACGTCGAGACAATCAAAGCATTGGCAGTCGAGCCGCAATTCGTCAACAAATGGGAAAATCTTATCGCCCGTTATGTCCGCAACCACTTTGAAATGTCAAAGTTCCGTCTGTTTATCCATACTTTCAGATCAATGGCTGAATCCTTTGTATCGATGGCAATTCTGTGGTATGGCGGTCACATGGTTATGGACGGAGAATTGACGCTCGGTCAATTAATCGCTTTCCAAATGATCTCCAAACAGGCACTCGGTCCTTTGACAAGCATTTTGATGATGTGGTGGCACCTGTTCATGCTGAAATTCGCGTTGAAACTCGTCGGCGACATTTTGAACACGCCAATGGAACCTGTTGTCGCTGAAATGGGCAAACGCGGCGAACGCAGAATCGACGGCGGAATTGACATCTCCGGCGTATCCTTCCGTTATCGCGTTGACTTGCCGCTCGTCTTGAAGAACATCAACTTAAAAGTCCTGCCCGGTCAAAAAATCGGAATCGTCGGTCGTTCAGGCTCCGGCAAATCAACTTTAACGAACCTTGTCCAAAATCTTTACATACCCGAAGAAGGTCACATCGTAATCGGCGGTATCGACACCCGCGAGGCAAATCTTTCGTGGCTGCGAGATCAAATCGGCGTCGTCATGCAGGAAAATTACCTGTTCAACTCCAGCGTGCGCGACAACATTGCCATAAGCCGCCCGACTGCAACAATGGACGAAATTATTCGCGCGGCGCGTCTTGCAGGTGCTCACGATTTTATTTTGGAGCTTAAAGAAGGTTACGATACCAAAGTCGGCGAACGCGGCGATTCTCTTTCCGGCGGTCAACGTCAACGCGTGGCGATAGCTCGTGCTCTGCTTGCAAACCCGCCGATTTTGATTTTCGACGAGGCAACGAGCGCACTCGACTACGAATCCGAACGAATCATTTTCAACAACATGGAGGCAATCGGCGCAAACAGGACAATGCTTATCATTGCGCACAGATTGAGCGCGGTTCGTCGTTGCGATAAAATCATCGTCGTCGACAAAGGTCAGATCGTCGAGAGCGGCACGCATGAACAGTTGATGAATCTCGGCGGACTCTATCGTTATCTACACGATCAGCAAGAAAGCAGAGGGTAAGCGCAATGAGAAAAAGATTGAAAAATTTTTTCCAATGGCTTCTTCACGGCGAAGAACGTGAAAAAGAAACAGAATTCTTGCCGGCAATACTCGAAGTGACGGAGACGCCGCCATCACCCACGGGACGAATTATCATGTGGCTGATTTTGATATTGGTTGTCGCAGTGCTCGCCTGGTCATTTTTGGGGCACATCAACGAGGTCGCGGTAGCCGCCGGCAAAGTCATTCCTTCCGGGCAAGTCAAAACCGTTCAAGTTAAGAACAAAGGCATCGTCAAAGAAATTCTGGTTGAGGAAGGGCAATTCGTCAATGAAGGCGACGTTGTAGTTATCCTTGACCCGACGGTGACTTCCGCCGACTACGACAGTTTGAAGAAACGCGCGGCTTATTACAAATTGGATTTGCAACGATTAACCGCCGAACTTACCCAACAACCTTTCACGCCGGAAGAAGATCCCGACCTTGAACCGCACGATTTGGCGGCGGAAATGGCTCTTTATCAATCTCGCACGTCCGATTATCAAACGCAACGTCAAAGCCGCATTGATGTCATTGAACAGAAAATGGCAAGACTTCAAGCGACGCAGGCAACTTACGAAAAATATGCGCAGGTCTTGGCGATTGAGCAGGAGAAAGAGGCGCGTCTTACCGATTTGATGGAGCAGGACGCCATTTCCGAATTCCAATTGCTTGAACAGCAGAGCACCACGATTCAATACGCCAAAAACGCTCAATCGGAACTCGACTCAATCAACAGCATTCGCGCGGAAATCGCCGAAGCTCAACAAAATCTTGCCAACGTCGACGCGAGCTATCACAAAGACATCATGACCGCGATGGTTGAAGCGAAAAAGGAATATTACACCGTCACCGAGGCGATTAAAAAGGCTGATGAGGATTCGCGCATGGCGACGATTTACGCACCAATCACCGGGCGCGTTTACAATCTCAACATTCACACGCTCGGCGGCATCGTCACTGACGCGCAACCTTTGATGCAAATCGTTCCCGAAGATGCAAAGCTTGAGTTTGAAGTTTATGCCGACAACAAAGACATCGGCTTTATCAAAGTCGGGCAGGAAGCCGAAGTCAAATTCGAGACGTTCAACTTTCAAAAATTCGGCATGTACAAGGCGGAAGTCTTGGAAATCAGTGCGGACGCCGTCAACGAGCCGAGCAATCCTCAACAGGACAAAAAGTTTAAGCTCATTCTTGACCCGACGAGCAACGACATCAACGTCTACGGTGAGCCGGCGAAAATCGAAATCGGCATGAGTGTCGTAGCGGAAATTAAAATCAAGGAAAAACGCATTATCGACTTCTTCCTTGACCCGTTCCGCCGCTACACTTCCGAAGCTTTAAGGGAGCGGTAATTTATGGCAGAAAATAAAAATCGGACTCCCGACAATAAAAATCTTGTCCCTTCCGGCGGACAGGCACCTCAAAAGCCCGGCGGCAAAGCTTTGGGCAAAATCCCGCTCAAAAAAGTTCCCGCCGATCAAGCCAAAGGTCAAGCTCTCGATACCAACGTCAAGCCCGAAGAAGGCGGCGTCGTCAACGGCATTGACACAGGACTTGCTTGCTTAATTTCAATCGCAAAATACTACAACATTCCCGCCGAATATCGCCAACTCGAACGTGCCTATGTTCTGAAAGAAGGTGCCGTCGACTTTACGACGCTTGTCCGTGCCGCTCGTGAGCTGAAATTGAAAGCACGCAAATACGAGGGCTTGAAGGAAGAGGATTTGGACAAACTGGTTTATCCCGCGCTGATTAAGCTCCACTCCGGCAGAAGCGTCGTCATCACGACAATTCGCGACGGAAATATTTACGTGATGGATCCCGCATTTTCTCAACATCCCGTGCAAGTCGATCGCTACAAACTTTTGATGGATTGGACGGGCGATGCGATTCTCTTCACGCGCCGCTATGAACTTGACCGCAAGAAAAGCAAATTCGGTTTCAAATGGTTCATCCCGGTCATCGGCAAATACATGCCGCTTTTAAAGAACGTGCTCTTCTTGTCGCTCCTGTTGCAACTGTTAGGTTTGGCGTCGCCTGTCTTCGTGCAAAACATCATCGATAAAGTTTTGGTGCACCGTGCGGCAGACGCGCTTGACATTTTGGTTTTGGGCATGGTTTTGTGCACAATCTTCCAAAATTTTATGCTCGGTGTGCGAACTTACCTCTTTACGAACATTACCAGCAAAATGGACGTGACGCTCTCCTCGCGTCTGTTCAAAAACATCGCTTCCTTGCCGATAAGCTACTTTCAAAAATGGCAGGTCGGTGACGTCGTCTCGCGTACAGGTGAGCTTGAAACGTTGCGCGGATTCATGACGGGCAACAGCTTGACAATCGTCTTGGATATCGTCTTCGCCATCGTTTACTTCGCCGCAATGTTCCTCTACAGCCAAATCTTAAGCTACGTCGTGTTGCTGATGATTCCGCTGTTCGTGATTCTGAATTTAATCGCCGCACCGATTTTCAAACGCTTAATCAACGACAAATTCTTAATCGGCAGTGAAAATCGCTCCTTCCTTATCGAGACGATAACCGGCATTCACACCGTCAAATCCTCCAGCGTCGAAAGCCAATTCATTCGCCGCTACGAAGAGATGCTCGCCCGTTTAGTCAAGTCATCCCTTGCCGTCGTCAATCTTGCCAACGTCGCCAATTCAATCGGCTCGTTCTTCTTCAGCATGTTCAATCTCGTGATTCTGTGGATTGGTGCCTACTACGTCATGGACGGCGAAATTACCGTCGGCGAATTGATAGCTTTCCAAATGATTGCCGGTCAATTAATTGCGCCCGTTATGAGACTTATCAATCAGTGGCAACATTTCCAGCAAGTTCGCGTTTCAATGGATCGACTCTCCGACATCATGGACGAGGATACCGAGCCCACATTCAATCCTTCCCGCACGACACTTCCGAGTTTGCGCGGCGATATCGCGTTGGAAAAATTGGCGTTCAGTTATTCCGTTGAAGGCGGCAAGGTTTTGGACAACGTAAACATCAGAATTCCCGCCGGCATGAAAGTCGGTATCGTCGGTCGTTCAGGCTCCGGCAAGTCAACGCTAACGAAATTGATTCAACGACTCTATTTGCCCGACACGGGACGAATTTTGATTGACGGCGTGGACATTGCTCAAGTTGAGCCTGCGTGGTTGCGTCGACAAATCGGCGTCGTGTTGCAGGACAGCAAACTTTTCAGCGGTTCTATTGAAGAAAACATTCGCATTGCCTGCCCGAACGCCACTCACGAGGAAATTGTCAACGCGGCGAAATTGGCGGGCGCAGATGAATTCGTCAGTCAATTTCCGCACGGTTACGATACTTTCGTCGGTGAACGCGGCAGTCTTTTGAGCGGCGGTCAACGTCAACGCGTCGCCATTGCTCGTGCGTTATTGTCCAACCCGCGCATTCTGATTTTCGACGAGGCAACGAGTGCACTTGACTACGAATCCGAAAATATCATCATGAATAACATCGAGCCGATTGCACGCGGGCGCACAATGTTAATGATCGCTCACCGTCTGTCGACTGTCCGCGATTGTGATGCGATTATCGTTATCGACAAAGGACGCATTATCGAAGCCGGCACTCACGACGAGCTTATCAAACGCAACGGCGTCTATGCCAAACTTCATCAAGCGCAAATGGGTTGATACGGAGTGATTGTTATGTCCGCGTTGGACGAGCTGATTCGCGAAATTGCCGATGAAAATTTGCGGCGTCGTATCGAAAAGGAAATTGCCGCTCTGAAACGTTCAAAGAAATTCGGATTGGTCTTCGAGCCGCAAAATCCCGAATGTACTCCGCTTTATGATGTTCCCGTCAAGAAAAAATCTCTCGTCGCGCTCAAAGCCGGCAAGGTCGACGATGTTTATTGCGTCATGAAAATTGACGGCGACAACGCAAATTGCATACGACTTGCCGACGGTGAGCAAATGATTTGTCGCGTTGACGACTTAATCAGCGTCGCTCAATTCGGCACGCCGATTTATCCGTATCTGCAACCGATTGATTCTGTCTGCAATGCGCCCGAATCGAATTTGTGGCACGCGCTCATTGAATCGGACAACTATCACGCGCTCCAACTGCTCAAATATCTTTACGGCGGCAAAGTCGATTGCATTTACATAGACCCGCCTTATAACACAGGCGCACGCGATTGGAAATACAACAATGATTATGTCGACGCGAGCAACGAATATCGTCACAGCAAATGGCTTTCGATGATGGAACGGCGGCTCAAGCTTGCCAAAGAGCTTTTGTCTGACAGCGGCGCAATTTTCATTTCCATTGACGATAACGAGCAGGCAAGGTTGAAACTTCTCTGCGACGAAATTTTTGGCGTAAACAGCTTTGTTGCAAACATTGCCGTGATAAATAATTTTAAAGGGCGAAGTGATGACAAATATATTGCCACGGCTCACGAAAGTTTACTGATATATTGCAAGAAAAATTTTGTTACCAACGGCGTACCGATTCCCGAAGAATACTTGAAAGAATATAAGCTCGAAGACGAAAACGGCAAGTATCGATTGCAAGGCTTACGAAAACGAGGAGCAAATTCTCGGCGCGAAGACCGCCCGAATATGTTTTATCCATTTTTCTACGACGAAAAAAGCGACGTCTTGTCCGTTGACGAACTGCCCGATTCGATAGAAATTTTGCCGCATTTATCGGACGGAAACGATGGTTGCTGGCGTTGGGGCAAAGATACCGCTCGTGAACGTCTTGATGAATTAGTCGTTCAGAAAGTTAAAGGTCGTGGCGAATTTGACATCTTTCAAAAAGATTATTTGCCAAAGGACGGAACGCGAAGAGTTAAACCGAAATCATTTTGGATGGGAACAGAATTTTCTGCGGAGTCCGGCACTTTGACTTTAAAAAAAATTTTAGGTAAGGGATTTTTTAATACGCCAAAACCATTAGGAATGCTCAAGTATATTTTGCAACAGGCAACGAATAAAAATTCTCTGATTGTCGATTTTTTTGCGGGCAGCGGCACGACACTTCACGCGGTCAATCTGCTCAATGCCGAGGACGGCGGTCAACGTCGATGCATACTCGTCACGAACAATGAAGTTTCCGACGCGGAGGAAAAATCTCTTCGCAAGCAAGGATTCACGCCCGCCGATATTGAGTGGCAAAAACTCGGTGTCGCCCGATATGTCACGTGGCAACGAACGGTTTGCAGTATCGAAGGTCACGACATCAACGGCGCGCCGCTCAAAGGAAATTATCTCGGCACGGATTTTGCGATGGCTGACGGTTTCAAAGCCAACGTTGCATTTTTCAAGCTCGGTTTCCTCGACAAAGATTTTGTTGCGCTCGGCAGGCAGTTTAAGGAACTTTTGCCGGTGCTGTGGTTCAAAGCCGGTTGTCGCGGCAAGTGTCCGACTGTCGATGAAAATTTGCCGCCGATGATGATTTTGCCCGCGAATAATTTTGCCGTGTTGATTGACGAAAAATTTTTTGCCGACTTTGAACGCGAGGTTCTCAATCAGCCGGGCATTGACACGATTTTTATAATCACGGATTCGGAGTACGGTTATCGCGCCATGATAAAAAATTTCGGCGACAAGACGACTTACCAACTTTATCGCGACTACTTGGAAAATTTCAGAATCAGCGGGTGACGAAATGAAAATTGAACTGCTCCCTTTCCAAATGAACGCCGTGCGGGAATTGCGGGATTATCTGTACGACGCGCAGGAATTGTATTTGCGCAGAAAAATTCCGCAGGCAATTTCATTCACAGCACCGACGGGCGCGGGCAAAACGATAATGTTGGCGTCATTGGTTGAAAGAGTTTATTGCGGCGACGAAAATTATCTTGCACAGCCCGACGCGATTTTTGTTTGGTTGAGTGATTCGCCCGAACTCAATCGGCAGTCGCTTGACAAATTTTATTTCAATGCCGACGGTATAAATCATTCGCAACTTGTGATGATTGAAGATGAAACTTTTGACGCGCAAACTTTGGACGACGGCAAGATTTATTTTCTGAACACGCAAAAACTCGGTAAGGGCAGCAATTTGACGCGCCACTCCGATTTTCGACAGTACACGATTTGGGAGACGTTGAGCAACACAATCAAAGCCAAGACTGACAAAATTTATTTCATCATTGACGAGGCACATCGCGGCATGAAAGGCGTTGCGGCAGGACGTGCGACGACCATCATGCAAAAATTCATCAAGGGCAGCGTTGACGACAACTTTAAGCCCGTGCCCGTAGTGATTGGCATGAGCGCGACGATTGAACGATTCAACAATTTGGTTGCGAAAAGTTCTGCGACGATTCAACGCGTTATCGTGACCAATGCCGAAGTCAAAGCGTCCGGCTTGCTCAAGGAGCGAATTGTCGTCATTTATCCCGACGAGCGAACGAGCATTTCCGTTGCAAAGGATATGGCGATTCTTGAGGCGGCGGCTGACGATTGGAAGAGCAAATGCGAACATTGGCGGCAATATCTCGGCGATAAGAGTTTCAATCCGATTTTTGTCGTGCAAGTCGAGAACAGTTCCGCGAAAAAAATTTCCGATACCGATTTGGACGACTGCTTGAAGAAAATTTCACAGCGCACGGGCATTGAATTTAAACTTGGCGAAGTCGTTCACACGTTCGGAGAGACAGCTGACTTGACGATAAACGGTCTGCGCGTCAATCATGTTGAGCCGTCAAAAATTTCGGGCAGGGACAATATTCGCGTGGTGTTCTTTAAAGAAAATCTTTCAACGGGCTGGGACTGTCCGAAAGCCGAAACGATGATGTCTTTCCGCCGCGCAGTCGACGCAACGTATATCGCTCAACTTTTGGGCAGAATGATTCGCACGCCGTTGCAACGCCGCATTGATGAGGACGACACTTTGAACGAAGTCCGATTGTATTTGCCGCATTTCGACGAGAGCACCGTTCAAGAAATTGTCGACAAGCTTCACAAATCGGAGAACGGAGAAATTCCTGCGGAGATTGTCGGCGAAAGTCTCGGTGCGAAAAAAATCGTTCCGTTGACAGTCAAAGGCGTTGCAAAAATATCTGCGCGGACGCCCGTTGAAAATTTTTCTGCCGTCAATTCGACGCCGCTTGAAAATTTTACGTTGGCTTCGGAAGGCGTTCAGGATGTCGCAAAAAATTTTAACGCGCAAATTTCTTTCGACCGCGAGGAAATTGTCAAAGCCGTCAACGCGTTGGGATTGTCGACTTACAAAATAAATCGTGCGCAAATCAACGACGCTTTGCAATCTTTTTTAAACATGGCGCATTTTCTCATGTGGAGCAATTTATTCCGCGAGGCATTCGATACCGCGCTTGATGACGTTGCCGCGTTCATTCGACAGTACATTGACGAGCTGAAGTCTGCGGGCAAATATGACGCGCTCAATCGTCAAGCCAGAGAGTTCAAATTGTCCGCGCAGATTTTTGACGCGTTCGGTGAAGGAGTTAATCAAGCTGTGAGTCAAAATCTTTTCGTGACGACCGACACTGACATTGAGCGGCAATTTCGACAGGCAGAGAAGACGTTGAAAAGTGCGGGCGTTGCCAACAGATATTTGACGAATTTTTTTCCGCCCGATAACCTTGACGACGGCAAGATTGACGTGATTCTTTTTGTGAAGGACGCCGACAATCTTATCAAGCTTGAACGTTTCGCCAAAGAAAAATTTCATGCGCTGTGCGACAAATTCCGACGCGAAATTATCGGCTTGCCGTCCGCAACGAAAAATGAATATGATAAAATTGTTTCAAATGGCGACGAAGTCAGCACGCACAATTTTGAACTGCCGATGACAATTTCAATGACGCATGATGTTGACGGCAAAAGTTATTCGGATCATTTGTTCGTTGATGCGGCGACGGGCACGGCAACGATTAAGCTCAACGGTTGGGAAGAAAGTATCCTGCATGAAGAGCAACGTTGCAAGGATTTTGTCTGTTGGTTAAGAAATTGTCAACGCGCGCCGTGGTCATTGAGCATTCCCTATCAAGACGAGCACGGCAATACAAAACTTTTTTACCCGGATTTTTTAATCGTGCGCCGCAATGAAAATGCTTACGTCGTTGATATTTTGGAGCCGCATGATTCAAACTTCAGAGACAATATCGGCAAGGCAAAAGCTCTCGCCGTTTACGCCGAAGAAAATTCCAAAGTCGGAAGGTTGCAACTGATTCGCGAAAAAAATATACTCGGACAAAAAATTTTCACGCGGCTGGATATGTCAAAGAGCGCGATTCGTGACAGAGTGATTCGCGCCGCAAGTAACAATGAGTTGGACAATATTTTTAATGAGTTTGCAAAAGGAGAGAATCTATCGTGAATATTTTTATTCTGCACCCGTCGTTTCCCGCGCAGTATCTCAATATCGCGCCGTATCTGGCAAGCAATCCCGAAAACAACGTTTACTTCCTGTCGAAGGAAAATTCTATCAACGCGCAACTCAAAGGCGTGACGCTTGCACTTTATCCAAAGCCGAATGAAAAATCCGACGAGTGGATTAAAACTTGCGGCCCGTTGCGTCCGGCGGCAGAGGCTGTCGTTGAAGGGCAATCTGTTCTTCGCGCAATGGATTGGCTCGCCAAAGAAAAGAACGTCAAGCCCGACGTGATTATCGGTCACACAGGTTGGGGATCGACGCTCTATTGTAAGGACATGTATCCGAACGTTCCGATTATCGGCTATTTCGAGTGGTATTATCTCGTTGAGGACAGCGATTGTTATTGGTGGCCCGATGAAATTCCGCAAGTCGGCAACCGCATTTCCATTCGCACGCGCAACGCTCATCACTTGATGAATTTGCAGCTGTGTGACGCCGGAATTTGTCCGACTAAGTGGCAGTATTCGCAATTCCCGGAAGAGTACAAGCCTAAGCTCAACATCATTCACGAGGGCATCGACACGAGATTTTGTTCGCCCGATCCCAGCGGCAAACGTCCCGGACTTGTGCTTGACGACGTTCAACTTAACCTGCCCGAAGGCACAGAAATTATCACTTACGTTGCTCGCGGCTTTGAAATTTATCGCGGCTTCCCGTATTTCATGGACGCGATTCGCCACGTGTTGGCTCGTCGCCCGAATACTCATGTTGTTGTTGTCGGCAAGGACAGAATCTGTTACGGCGCGCAACTCAAGGACACGACTTATCTTAAGGAAGAAGAGAAGAAGGGCGGCTACCCAACAGACCGTGTGCATTTCGTCGGCTTGAGAAATCGCGGCGACTATCAGAAAATTTTGCGTGCGTCAAGCTGTCACGTTTATTTGACGCGTCCATTCGTTTTAAGTTGGTCGTGTCTTGAGGCAATGAGTTTTGCTTGTCCGATGGTCGGCTCAAAAACTCCGCCTGTGCAAGAAGTCATGGAAGACGGCGTCAACGGTTTGCTTGCAGAGTTCCGCTCACCTTATCACATTGCGCGAAAGATTGAAGAGCAACTCGACGATCCCGAACGTGCACGGAAACTCGGCGCGGCGGCTCGCGAAACGATTTTGGAACGATTTGAGCTGATGAAATGCATGAAGGCGCAAGAAGATTTGATGTACCGCATGGTTCGTTAAAGCGAGGTCACCGCGATGACTTTTGAAACTTTTATTCCTGCGCGGGCGAAATTTGTCCTTGAACTAATCGGAGACGCGCCGCCGGATTTTGAAACGACGGAAGAAAAATTTTTAGAGATACAGCCCGAATGCTCTTACACCGTCGCCGAAGACTTGAACAAGGTCACGGGCACTTTCGACGCGATTTTGATTCAAAGTCCGTTCGTCGGCACGCTGTCACAAAAAAAACTCGTTCCGCTCCTAAAGAAAGTCGCCAAACACATAAAAGACAACGGCACGCTGATTTTCACGCTCGACAACATCGGTCACGCGGATAACATCGCAGCATTGATGGAAGGCAAGCCGCCGAAATTCAGAGTCACAATCACGCGCGATGAATTGCAAGAGGCGATTGAAGAGGCAGGCTTGAACGTTTTGCGCTCACTCAATGCCGGTCGCGGCGTCAAAGTCAAACGTCAACTCGCTGACCTTTTGCAAACGGATATGGCTGTCTTCGTGTACATCTTCACTGCGTGCAAAAACGTTCCGCCAAAAAAAACTCTGATTCAAACGCTAATCGGCGAAGGAACAGTTTGCGCACCGACTCGTGTGCACATACCGAATTCCTTCTTCATGACGGAGCAAAATGTTTTTATCGTGTCGTCGCCCGTCGGCAAGCCATACAAACTTTTTGAGCAGGAGCAATTCGATCAGCGAATCTTCATCAATCAGCGAATGTGTTTCCCGTCGTTTGCAGTCGGCTTGGATTTTTTCAACGTGCTGCGCGAAAAAGAAATACTTTTTATTTCGGAAATGGACGATCATCCCGTGCTGTGGGAAAGCGAATACGAAAAAACCGCGTGGATAAATTTCCGGGCAGTGCACGCCATTCAAACGTCGACGCCTTATCTTGCGGACTTCCTCAGCCAATTCAATCCGCACGTGACAGTTTTTGCCAATCAGTTGCGACGACTGCCGCCTCCGCGCGATTTTGATGCCGAATTCAAAAAGAAAAAGACTACGACGATTTTTTTCGGCGCGCTCAATCGTGACGGTGACTTTATAGAAATTTTGCCGATGCTCAACAAACTCGCCAAGCAATACGGCAACAAGCTCGCGTTCAAAATTTTGTCGCGCAAAAATCTTTTCGACGCGCTCGAATCAGACAACAAAACTTTTATCGGCGACATGCGCAAATACGAAGGGCAATTCGTTTCCTACGACGAATACGAGGCGGCAATTCGCGATTCGGACATTGCGATTTTGCCGTTGCGCGATAATGAATTCAATCGCTCAAAATCCGACTTGAAGTTCATCGAATGCGCTGGCAATGGTACGGTTGTTTTAGCGTCGCCGGTCGTCTATGCAAACTCAATCGACGAGGGCAAAACCGGTTTCATTTACCGGGACGAGCGCGAATTTACAAACAAGCTCAATCTGCTGATTAAGAATAAAAATTTGCGGCGCATGGTTGCGGAAAAAGCTTATGACTACGTGCGCTTTGAAAGGCTGATGAGTCAGCATTACGAGGAGCGATTGGATTGGTATCGCGAATTGCTTGCACGTTTGCCCGAATTGACTAAGGAGGCGGCGGCGCGAATCGGTAAATACATTCCGCAATTCCGCGAGGAGATCGCCAAATTCCGCGCACGTTTCCCGAAAGATTCGGAGCAATCTCTTATCGACAGAACAGATTCGCAAGACGGCGCGGAAATAATTATCCCGGATTAAGACACGCGAAAATTTGGAATGAGGAATTGTTAAGTGGACAGGATCAGCGTTTTCGCCCGAAGACAGCGTATCAAAAATCTTGAGCAATGGACACTCTACGCCATTTTGACGGAGGCATTTTTTCTCGCGCTCAGTCCGACAATCGCTGCTGCAGCGGTCGTCTTCGGCGTGATGACGTGGTTCCTTCGCAGTCGAATCGACAACAAATACAAAATGCGGAGCCTGCCGTTTGATGTGCCCGTCGCGATTTTCCTGCTAATCGGTGCGGCAAGCGTCTTTCTGTCGTCCGCGCGAAGTCTTGAGCTGATTTACAATTATTGCTCACTCGTCGGAGTTTACGGCTTAACGTATCTAATCGTCGGTCAAACGATTCACACGCCCGCGCAGATTCGGCAAGTCGCTCAAGCTCTCGGCGCGTCGGCAATTTTAGTCGTGCTGTGGGGATTTTTCCAATTTATCTTCGGCGTGGACGCGGCGGACGTGAAATGGACAGATCCCGATGCCTTTCCCGAATTGCGCAAAAGAATTTTCTCGACGCTGGAAAATCCAAACGTGCTCGCGGGATATTTGGACGTGTTCATCTGCCTGGCGTTAGGTCTGCTCGCAAAAGTCGAACGTCGCTCGCAAAGAATTGTTCTAATCGGCGCGATTGTGATGTTCGCGGCATGTTTGGCAATGACTTATTCGCGCGGCGCGTTCCTGTCGATAGCGATTGTCTTTGCGATTTTCGGCGTGCTGAAAGATTGGCACGTGCTGATTTTGTTCGCGGCGGTCACGGGATTAATCGCTTACAACGACGCAACTTTTATCGACAGAATTTTATCGGCATTCACGATGGGCGACACTTCCGAGGGCGTGCGCGTAGGAATTTGGGTCAGCACAGTCGCAATGATAAGCGATCATCCGTTCGCCGGAATCGGTTGGGGTGCTTATCAATTCGTCTATCCGCAATACAATTACTACGTCGCCGACCCGAACATCATCATCTATCACGCGCACAACATTTATCTCAACTACGCGGCAGAAATCGGCATTGTCGGTGCGCTGGCATTTTTCTGGTATTTTTTCGGGACAATGTTTATGTCGTTCGGCGTGAGTTTCAGCTCGGAAGGCGACGATTCTTTCACGGTGCGCGTTAAAAAAATTTTCGAGAGCAATTCTTTCCTGCAATACTTATCTGAACTTGCGCAGGTGATTAACGACAAACTTGCCGCCTTTTCCGACGCGGTCATAAATCTTTTCAGCAAAAAAAATTCGCCGCCCGTCAAAGTCAAGAAAGTTCGCCGTTCGGACGTTGAGCTTGTTCACCACGACGAATTGAAATTGAGCAGTCGACGCGGCAGAAGTCATCAATCAAATTCGGACGACGAAAACATTGCCTCGGTTGAAAAAATTTCTGTAGGCGGCGAAAAAATTTCCGCCAAAATCGTCAAGCTTGACACGCCTCTCGACACGGCAGATAATTCGGACGTTGACAAACCTATTGTTGACTTCAGCGACGTGACGAAACTCGACGATAAAAAATTTTTGGAAGGCTTCAGATTGGGAATTGGGCTTGCATTTCTGTCGATGGCTTTAAACGGCTTCACGGACGATTTGCTGTTCAACATTCCCAGTTCAATGCTTATGTGGCAACTGGGCGCATTGAGCGCGACGATTGAGACCGGGAGGTGACACATTTGAAGAAAACAATTTCGCAAGCAACGATTGACCGATTGCCGCTGTATTTCCGAACACTGCGTCTTATGGAGAGCGAGGAAAATAAGATCATTTCTTCGGACGAACTGGGACGCAAACTCGACATCACGCCCGAACAAATACGCAAGGATTTGGCGACGTTCGGACAATTCGGCAAGAAGGGCATAGGTTACGACGTGCACGAGTTAAAAGAACAAATCGGCAATATCTTGGGTCTGCAGAATCATTGGCGGCTGGCTATCGTCGGCGTAGGTCATTTGGGCGGCGCACTTGCCAACTATACAAACTTTTCGTCGCTGGGCTTTTCAGTCGTGGCTCTCTTCGACAAGAACAGTTCGGTCATTGGCAGCGCGATTAACGGCATCAAAGTCAACAATGTAATTGAAATGAACGCGGTTATTGCGGAAGCGGCTGTTGATATTGGTGTCATTACCGTGCCGGCCGGTGAAGCTCAAGATGTGGCTGATTTGCTTGTGGCGGCGGGCGTCAAAGGCATTTGGAATTTCGCGCCGATAAAACTTTCCGTGCCGCCCGAAGTATCGCTTTTTAACGAGGACTTATCAATCGGCTTGAGCGCATTAAGCTATCAAATGTCACAATGAATAAAATCAAAATTATTGCGTCAGAAATCAAAACAACCCGAAGGCTTAAGCCGACGGGCTGTTTTATTGATGGAGATGAGGAGAATCGAACTCCTGTCCGAAAATGATGCCGCAAGATTTTCTCCGAGTGCAGTCATTGATCAATTTCAACGGCGCAAAGTTCAATGACAACCTTTGCAACGTCAAGCACTTTGGAAGTTCCCGCAACTCTGCAGTGCTCTCAAGTGCGGTATCCCGTTATTGGCGTCGACTCTGATCTGACGGGAAGAATCAATCAGGCGACGTGGCGTTTAAGCCGCCAGTGCGAAATCGTTATCCGCAGTTATTGTTTGAGTTTCCCCTTGTTGAGCCGGTTCGAGGAGCCCGGCACTCGCTTATCAAACTTCATCCATTCCCGTCGAAACCATTACATCCCCTTTGCATACAAGTTGACGCAGTTTAACACGCGGGAAATTTTTTGTCAACAAGATTCAATCATCTGCCGTAAAGAATCAGACTGACCATTTGTCCCATCTCTGAACGGTCGGAATATCCTCGCGGTGAACGTCGATTATCGTTAATTTCAATCACGGCGCGCGTGTCGTAGGAAAGAATCTTCGACGACAAAATCTCGTAAGTTTTTTCCGTATGAGTGATTCGCACGTCGTAGGTGTACATGCGATTGAGACTCGCTTTGATGACCGCCATTTGTACTTTGATAACGCCGTCACTTTCAGTTTGAACGCTTTCGGCGTCGTAGTAATAGCCGGTGTCGTCAAGCGCGTCGATGAATCTCAAATCTTCAGCTGCGCAGATTGAACTGCTCAACAAAATTATCGTCGACAATATCAGCAAAAATTTTTTCATGTTGTCACCTCATACGCCGAAAATTTCCGTGACACAAGTGCGCAAAAGTTCCTGCATGACCGTCACGTTGAGCAAGAGAGCTTCGGCTTGCGGGCGCAGTTTCGTGTAGTGGAAAGTCGAATTGTGCGCCACGGTGAAATCGGTCGGGTAGGCTATCGGCTTGAATCGGTGCAGGCTGAAATTTAGCATGGCGCGGTTCATGTGAAAGGCACTCGTCACGAGCAGCGGCTTCTTAAAATTTTTTTCGCGCATCAATGCGGCGGTGTAGCGGGCGTTCTGCGACGTGTTGACGCTTTTCGTTTCGGTTAGGATTTTGTCTTCGGGCACGCCGAGCGTTTTTAAAATTCTCGCGGAAATTTCTGCCTCCGCACCCGAATCGCTGTAAACTTGTCCGCCGCTTACGATTATCGGCACGTTCAAAAGTTTTTGCAGTCTGACCGCCGTCAACAATCGATTCGCGGGACTTGCACACAATGCTCCCACGCCGTCAACGTCGGGAACTTGACTTATTGCTCCGCCGCCGAGCAAGACGATCACATCGGCACCGGACGTTTCGACCTGCGCGGGCGGCGAATGCATTTCTTCAAGCCAACCCATAAATCTTTCCGCAACGAGACTTGTGCACAGCAGATAGAAAATCAGCGTGACGACGAGCACCGTTATCGAAAGTTTCTTGCTGAATTTCAAGAGCTTGACACACAGCGCAAGCATCAGCAAAATGAAAATTCCCGGCGGCAAAATCCAACTCGCTCCGAATTTCAAAAGGTACACCAAAGAAAATCACTCCGCAACCTTGAGCTTTGAGCTTTGAGCTTGGAGCTTTGAGCTTTTAGGTTTTTTCCTTAAAGCTTACAGCTTACAGCTTAAAGCTTTAACATGATATAACAGCGGCGGCGAAATTGCAATTCTTAACGCTGTCAAAAAGTTCTGACGAAAATTTTTGTGCCGAGCGGAAATTTTTCGTAGAGCTTGAATTCGCGACCGTCCAACGTGATTTTCAAACGCGTGCCTTTGCCCGTGCGCAACTCAAGATTTTTTATCGGGCGATTCATGTCGTCCATGATGAACCATTCGCCTTCGCGATGAAAATTTCCGTCCGACGCGTCAAAGGGCAGTCCGACGCCTTGCGATTTGTATTTCGTGCGACGCAAAATAAATTCGTCCGCGTGAAACGTCAATTCCTCAATGACGGGCGTCTTCTGCACCGAATGCATAAATTCTATCGTGAACGGCAAATTTTCTCGTGCGTCGACGACTGCGACTGTTAAATTCTCCGTGCCGACAAAAATTTTCGGCGAACTCGTCAACGTGAACAGTGCCATTGTTGCGGCGACGATGAGCAAAATTTTTTTCATAACGTTTGATTTCCTTTCGACTAAAAATTTTCAACGCAACTTCGACATAAAAAAAATCTCCCGCAATTTTATCACAGGAGACCGTTGACAGTTCAAAGTCCGAAAAATTTTTCGTGAATCATCTGACGATGTGCTTTTCAATCTCGCCGATAAGCGCGTAATGCGATTCGCCGTAGATTATATCTTTCGGGTCGGAATATTTTGCTACAACGTCTGCAGGCTCAAAATTTTTGTCCATCTGCTTGAAGTAAATCTTTTTGCAGATGAAAATTTCATTAGCCTCTTTGAAAGTGACGGCGTTATCGAAGAATTCGGGCGTGATACCCGTCGCGGCGATTTTATCCGTGTCTCTGCCCGACTTAAAGCCGAAGACTTTGTGAATCTTGTTGAACTCTTTCGGGAAATAAGAGACCGTGAAATATTCGTTCGCCTTGATGAAGTCGAAAGTGTAACGTTCGGGCTTCACGAAGGCAAAATAAACGTCTTTGCTCCAAAGCATGCCGACTGCGCCATACATTATCGTCATGGCGTTGAAATTTTCGGAAGTGCCGGCACTGATGAGAGCCAAATCTTTTCCAACGTTTGCCATTGCAATTCAACCTTTCTCACGAAGAAATTGTTTGCCGAACTCGGACATTGCGGCGATAATCGGTCGGAGCGTCTTGCCAAATTCCGTGATTGAGTATTCGGTTTTCGGCGGCACGACAGGATAAACTTCGCGGTGAATGATTCCGTCGCGTTCCAATTCTCTAAGCTGTTGCGTCAAAACTTTTTGCGTGGCTCGCGGAATTAATTTTTGCAACTGACTGAATCTCAAGGTGCGGTGCAAGAGATGATACAGAATAATCGGTTTGTATTTGCCGCCGATGAATTTCAACGCCGCGTCGATCGGACAATCAAAATTTTTTTCCGCCGTCATTTTTTTGCAAGGACAGTGCGCGCCAGACCTTTAATCCAGTCTTGATGACCTTGATTCATGATGTCGGGCTTGGTGTTGAACAAATCTTTTGCGGGCTTACCTTTCTGCGACTCCTGCGTCAAAATTCGCACGCGCTCGAAAGGCAAATCCTCAATCAGCCACGCATGAATCACGTCAAGGCGATGATCGGCATCACCTTCAGCCCAACCGTGCCAAGATAAACGTCCGGGCTTATCGTCGTGCGGCGGCTCAAACTCAACGACTTGCGCTTCAATCGGAAAACCAAACGTCGAGAATCTGAAACGCGTATCGGCTTTGAGAATCGGCGCACCGTCTGAATAAAAATGAATGTCCGCGACGTTATCGTAGTAAGTCTGCCAAATCGACGTGTCAATCAGATTGGCGAAGACTTCAGCGGCGGTGATGCCCTTGATGATAATTTCGTTCGAGGCGAAGTTGTCGGTTGTGCCCGGCAAATATTCTTGCGTCCAATTAATTTCGTTCAGCATGTGAATCACACTCCGTAAAATTTTTCTGTCATTGTATCGGAACGGCGCAAAAAAACAAGTACGCACTTTTCGGGCACTTACTTACCTTGAAGATACCGTAGCCGCTCAAGCCGCCGATTCTTTACAACTTCGCCGTTGGTTGCTAAAATCTGCGCGTTAAAAATTTTTAATCGGGTTGATGACTTTGTTTGAATATGAATTCATGCGCAACGCTTTAATCGCCGTGCTAATGGTGACGCCGCTTTTCGGTCTGCTGTCGACAATGGTCGTGTCAAATCGCATGGCATTTTTCTCGGACTCGCTCGGTCACGGAGCATTCACGGGAATAGCACTCGGCGCATTGCTCGGCGTCGGCTCTGAAATTTTCGGGCTGCTGGGATTTTCGATAATCTTCGCGTTGCTGATAACGTTGATAAAAAATAAATCGCACGCGGGCGCGGATACGGTTATCGGCGTGTTCAGTTCGACGGCGATTGCTCTCGGCTTAATGTTGATGTCGGCAGGCGGGCAGTTCAACAAATTTTCGCGCTTCCTAATCGGAGACCTTTTAAGCATCACTCGCGACGATTTGTTCTCGTTGGCGGCAGTGTTTTTAATCGTCGTGACAAGTTGGGCAATTTTATTCAACCGTCTGCTGATTTTGTCGGTGAATCAAACTCTGGCACGCTCTCGCGGAATAAAAACTCAAGCAGTCGAATCAATCTTCGCGGTGCTGTTGGCAATCGTCGTTGCGTTAAGCATTCAATGGGTCGGCATCCTGATAATCAATGCGCTGTTGGTTTTACCGGCGGCTGCGGCTCGTAACGTCACAAATTCCGTGAAAAGTTATCACGTTTTGAGCGTTTTAATCGCGCTGATTTCGGGACTGGTCGGCTTGCTTGCGGCTTATGAATTGAATTCGGCGGCGGGCGCAACGATTGTAGTTTGTGCGGCGACAATTTATTTCGTGACGCTGATTTTAAAGCCGCGATTCATAAAGTAGCTTTAAGCTTTGAGCTGTAAGGATTGACGATTTTTCCTTAAAGCTTAAAGCTCCAAAGCAGGTGTAAATTTTGAGCAAAACGTTGGCATTAATCGTCGTCGGACTCGCGGGAATTTTTTGGGCAAGTTCGGGCGTCGCAGTACAAGATTTTTTTGCGCACTCGACAAAATCGGCAATGGAGCTGACAAATATCCGCATGTGCACGGCGGGCGCAATACTGATTCTGATTTCGTTGCGGCGGAAAAATTTTCGGCTGTCATTCCGATTGCTGAACAATCAACCGCGACTTTGGCTCGACTTGATAATCTACGGCGTTATCGGCGTCGTGTTCATGCAGTTCACGTATTTTCAAGCAATCTCAATCGGCGGCGCGGCGGCAACAACCGTCATCTGCTACGCTTGCCCGGCAATGGTCGTGATTTGGGAAAGTTTTTATAACCGACGACTTCCCAAGCGCGGCGAAGTTATCGCGGTGATTTTGGCAATGAGCGGCGTCTTTTTATTGGTGACCGGCGGCAACCCGACAAAATTGCTCGTGCCAATCGGTTGCGTCGTCTGGAGTTTGCTAAGCGGTGCGGCATTTGCATTCAGCGCGATTTTCCCGAAACATTTGTTCGCAAAAAAAATAGACCCGTACTTTTTGACGGGCACAGGAATGTTTATCGGCGGGCTGTCGACGTTCGCGGTGATTGACGATTCAAATTGGTTGCCGTTTCTGAATTCGGACGTGCTCTTCGACGTGAGCTGGATAATTCTTTTCGGGACAGTCGCCGCCTTTCAATGTTTCAACGCGGGCTTGAAATTTTTGACGCCGGAAGAAGCGTCGATAACCGCCACGACTGAACCTGCCGCGTCCGTGATAATCAGTTGGCTAATTTTCGGGACAGCATTCGGAGCCGTTGAATCAATCGGAATAATTTTGGTTATGTTGGCTATCGTCGCGCCGTCGATTATCAAACGTTAAGCCGTCTGTTCAATTCGTCGCGCAGTTTGATGAATGCCGCCATATATTTATCGAAAATCAAGTTGACGAGCTCCGCCGCAATGTTCGCGTCGTAAATGTGAATTGCCTCGTTGCGTCGCTTGAGCATTTCGAGCCAAAGCTCTTCGTCGGAAATGAAATAAAATTTGTAGCCCGCCTTGAGAATTTCGCGCGGTGAGCCGGTCTTAGCCTCGTTGACGCCGTGAATCAAAAGAACTTCCCGCAACGCCTTCCACGCAAGTTCAAACGTCAAATGAAACTGTCTGATGATTCCCATATGATAAATTTCGTCCGTTCGAGTTCTGTCGGCGTCGAGTAAAACTTTCAAACATTTTGCAAAGGCGTCAAACTTTTTCACGGCGGCGGGCACCTCCAAATATAAAATAATTCCGTCGCGGTCAATCTCCGCTTGAAAATCTGCGTCAAGTTTTGCGTCAAGATTAATCACGTCAAATCTAAGCAAGGTGTCGAGTTCTTCAAGAGCTTCCGCGAATTCCGCAATGTCTCCGCCCGACGCCGCAAGGTCAATGTCGCTGCGTTCGTGATTCGTTCCGCGTGCCCGTGAGCCGAATAAAATCAATTTCTTCACGCCGCAACGTCGCGCCTGAAAAATAATTTCGCGTTCAAGTTTGGGAGCAAGATTGTTCATTCCTAATTGCTCATTCCTCATTCCTAATTGAATTTACCGTTCCCAGAGCAATGCGACCGTCACGCCTTGGAAGGAAGTCTTTGGCAGGGCGAATCGTGCATTGTCCACGCAACATAATGCCGCCGCTTCGCAGACGTTGCTGACACCGATTGAACGCATGACAAATTTTGATTCGGCAAGTTTGTACTCGTCGATTTTCTTTTTCAGTTCGGCAACGGAGAAAAATTTCAGCTCAAGTCCCATCACTTCCGCCAACGCGATAAGTCCGTGCTCTTCGCTCTTTGCGTCGACGCTTGCCAAAAGTTTCACGCGTTCTATCGGCTGATGAATCATTGCGCAAGCCCGTTGCAGTGCCTCGAAAATTTTCAGCGATGATGTTCCGCGCCGACAACCGATGCCCGCGATTAGGTTTTGCGGAATCAAATTCAAGCGCACGTCGCCCGCCGTCACGAAAACATCTTCGCCGCGCAGAATCGCAGAGTTAATCGCTTTAATCGCCTCTTTAGGTTCGGGAACGAGTCCGAGCCTTGACGCGATGCCGTCGATTGAAAATTTTCCCAAAACATCCGTCGCCGTCGTGATGACCGGATTTGCTTCCAACGCTTTGGCAATTTCAACGGTGAGCTCGTTCGCGCGTCCGATGTGTCCGCTCAAAAGGCTGATGACGTTTTGCCCGCGTTCGTCGACGACCAAAACTGCCGGGTCACTCAATTTGCTGACGATATGCGGCGCGATCATTCGCACGACAATTCCCGCCGCGCAAACAAAAATCAGTCCGTCAAACTTGCCAAAAATCTCGGCGACAATTTCGGCAAGGTTAGTGAATTCTTTTCCTTTGGCGAACATTTGCCCGCCGACTTTCTCGGAAATTTTTGTGGCGATGCGTGCTCCGTTCGCCGTCAATGAAATAATTGCTGTTCTCAATTTAAAATCTCGCCTGCCTGAAAATATGACTGAATTTTGATGAATAAAGGTTTGACATTTGATAGGGCTCTTTCTTTGAATTCAAGCAGTGCCCGACGACGATCATTGCCGTGCGTTCGATATTCGCTTCCTTGACTTGATTAACGATTGTATCGAGCCGTCCGCGAATGATTTTCTCTTCACCGGGCCACGACGCTTTATAAACCACTGCGACCGGCGTTGACGATTTGAATCCCGCTGAAAGTAAGTCTTGCTTGACTTCCGCCAACAAATTCACGGACAGGAATATACAAAGCGTCGTTTGATGTTGCGCCAATTTTTTGAGCGATTCGCTGTCGGGAACAGGTGTACGTCCGCCGCGCCGCGTGATGATGACCGTCTGCGAAATGCCCGGCAATGTGTATTCCTGCTTGAGAGCCGCCGCCGCCGCCAAGAATGAACTTACGCCCGGTGTCACGTCGAATTCGATGCCGCGTTCGGTCATTGCGTCCATTTGCTCTTGAATTGCGCCGTAAAGTGACGGGTCGCCCGTATGCAGTCGCACGGTCGTTTTACCCGCCTTTTCCGCCAAAGTGATGAGGTGAATAATTTCGTTGAACATCATTTGCGCGGAGTTGTAAATTTCTGCTTCGGGCTTGCAGAATTTCAGAATCTCTTCGTTGACGAGTGAGCCGGCGAAAATTACGACGTCCGCCTCGCTCAAAAGTCTTTGCCCTTTGATTGTGATGAGTTCGGGATCGCCCGGTCCCGCTCCGACTATATGAACCATAAAACTGCCCTCCCTAAAAATTTACCCTCCACAAGGAGGGCTTTTTGTGTTTTCAGTAGTTTTATTTGTCACTTCTTGCACATACACCCACATTTCCGTGTTATTTTTTATCGTGGCTGTTGCCGAATACAGTTTAACATAAAAGTTAAATTTTGCAAGCAAAGTCGGCGAAGATACCATGCGCAACGAAAAACTCCCCTGCCGATAAGCAGAGGAGCCTTTTATATCTGTCGTGTGACCGATGAGAATTTCTTAGAAGAACCAGCTGAAACGTCCGAAGAAAGTCCTGTCGTCTTGATGAGTGTCGAGCGTCTTGCCCCAGAAATAACCGAGTTGCGCGTAGGTGTTCGTCCACGGCGACCAGTCAACACCAATGTCGACACCTTTTTTATTGGTTCTCAAAGAGAAGGTGTCATAAGTGGGAGCCAAGCTGACGTTTTGACCGACGTAGCGATAAGCGGCACTGATGCCCCACGTGCCGGCTTCTTTGCGATTTGCGCCTTTGTAGGAGAGACCTGCCCACCACGAACGCTTGAAATCATCAGCTTTGGTGTTTTGAGCATATGCACCGCCGATACCGAAATCGCTGAAGTTGTAACGTGCGCCGACAGTCCAGACATTGGCATTCTTATTATTCTTGTAGCCGGGCAGGTTGCGGAAGTCGTCGCTGCGGAAATGATGATAACCTGCGCCGAGATAAAGTTTGTCGTTGTCGTAAGAAATTTCGGCACCTTGATAGCTTGCGGCATTATCGCTAAGAGTTGCATCTGCGGGCAGATTGAGGTTTGCACTGTCCAAATCCCAACGACCTGCCATCAACGCAACTTTGAATTTGTCGCCGTAAACCGCCGCCACGCCGCTGAAGAAGTCATCCATTACGAGACCGTCGTCGACGTTGGTGTAGAACGGCATTTTACCGACGTTGACTTGCAGTTTGCCGAATTTGCCTTCAGCGAAAGCATAAGTAAGTTTGAAGTCGCCCGACGTGTTGGTTTTCATGTTGTTGCTTGCCGTCAAACGGGCTTTAATTTTCAAGTGCTTATTGACTTCAGCCGTGGGGAAGAGACGGAGTTGAAGTTGGTTATTGGTTCTCTTCTTGTCGCTGGTGCCTTTGCGATCTTCTTTGTCGTTGTAATAGCGGTAACGAAGTTCGCCTGTCCACGTGACTTTGTCGTGATACTTCCACATCTCGTCGACTCTCTCTTCGAGAACGCCGAGTCTTTCAAGTTCGGGACGGAATTCTTCCACGAGACGTTGAAGTTCTGCCAAATCGGCTTTGGTTGCGTGATAGTTTTTTGCAACTTTGGAGCCGCCGGTGCCGCGATTCTCATACTGTCTTGCTTCTCTGTCGAACATTTCATCGGTTCTGGCAAGAGCTTTGGCGATCATCTGCGCCATTTCATAGCGGGTGATTTGACGTTCGCCGCGATAGGTGCCGTCGCCGTAACCTTCAACGATACCGCTCTGTGAAAGAGACGTGACTGCTTGATAAGCCCAGTGCCCTGCCGGGACTTCGCTGAAAGGATTTGTCGCTGCGAATGTGGTTGAACTTGCTCCGACGACAACTGCCGCCGCAAGAGCTGCTACTACTGACTTTTTCATTTTGAAAACCTCCGATAAATTAACCGATAAATGCCTTGGTGGTTTTTGGCATTGGTGCAGGAGACTTTCAAGCTTGAGTGGCCGTGTTTCCTCAAAATGTCGGGCTCCTGTCGCCGCAACTTCAAACCGCCGATAAAATTAATTGATGAATGCTTTTGTGGCTTTTGATTTCGGCTTAGGAGACTTTCAAACTTGAGTGGCCGTGTTTCCTCAAAATGTCCGGCTCCTGTTGCCGCAACTTCAAACCGCGCAGAATATAACACAGTCGAAAATTTTTTTCAAGCAAAAATTTTTCCATAAACCTTTCAAGTTGCAATTAACCGCGTCGTAACTTATACTTATCGGCAAAATGATAAGCAGAGGAGTTGAGCGCATGGCAAATTATACGACGACGACACCCGATTGGGCGGTCTCAAATCAATCGGCGGTGATGAGCGGCATTGAAGGCATAAAAGATACCACGGTCGGCAACATCAATCCTGCGTTTACGTCGGGCGCGTTCAAGCCGAAACGTCGCATGACATTGACGGAAGATGAACTCGTTGACGGTGTGACACGCTCCGACAGAATGATTCTCTCGCGGGCAATAACTCTGATTGAAAGCAACAGCCCAAAACATTTCGCGAAGGCGCAAAGAGTTTTGCAACGACTCCTGCCGCGAACAGGCAATGCTTTGCGAATCGGAATAACGGGCGTTCCCGGTGCGGGCAAATCAACGATAATCGAAGCGTTCGGCAACATGCTCTGCGATGAAGGTCACAAAGTCGCGGTGCTGTCAATCGATCCTACAAGCTCCATAACGAAAGGCTCAATTCTCGGCGACAAAACTCGCATGGGAACTTTAAGCCGTCGTCCCGAAGCTTTTATCAGACCAAGTCCCGCAGGCGGAACTTTGGGCGGTGTTGCCCGTAAAAGTCGCGAAACGATGTTGATGTGCGAAGCGGCAGGTTACGACGTGATTTTGATTGAGACTGTCGGCGTCGGACAATCTGAAACTACCGTTCGTTCGATGGTGGATTTTTTTATGCTCGTCGTCTTGACCGGCGCAGGTGACGAATTGCAGGGCATTAAGAAAGGAATCATGGAGCTTGCCGATGCGATTGTCGTCAATAAAGCTGACGGTGATAACCTTGTTCGCGCGAAAGTCACTCGCGGCGAATATGAGCGCATGACGGAATTTATACGTCCCGCGACTGAAGGTTGGAATACTCACGCTTACCTTGCCAGTGCCGTCACGAAGCTTGGCTTGCCCGAATTGTGGCAGGTCATTCAAATTTTCAAGAAGACGACGACTGAAAGCGGCGTATTTCAACGGCGCAGAGATTCGCAACTGCTCGATTGGATGCACGCGATGATTGATGAGCATTTGCACAATTTATTTTTCGGCGACGCGATGGTTACAGGTCGTATGCCCGAAATCAAAGAAGCCGTTTTGAACGGTGTCATTTCGCCGACGCAAGCCGTTGCCGAACTCGTGAAGCTCTTCGACATTAAACGTGCCGCGCAGAAAAAAGTTGATTTGTTCGAGACGTGAGGCAGTGAAATGAGCGACATAAAAAATTTTGTCAAGCAATGGGCACACGTCAGCGGCGAACGCGCAAACTATCAAAAATTTTGGCTCACGTTGATTCGCGACGTGTTCGACATCGACAAGCCCGAAAATTTTATAAACTTTGAAGTGCCCGTTCAGCTCGCGCACAAAAGTTTTATCGACGGCTATTTTCCCGACACAAACGTTTTGATTGAGCAGAAAGCTTGCGGTGTCGATTTGGAAAAGGAAATCACGCAGTCCGACGGCTCGAAGCTCACACCTTATGAACAGGCGCGACGATATGTTATCGGCTTGCCGGTCTCCATGCACCCGAAAAAAATCGTCACGTGCAATTTCAAAGAGTTTCTGATTTACGATATGGAAACGCTCGCGGCACCGACGAAAATTTTGCTCGAAGAGTTGCCCGGAAAAATTTCACGCGCTGGATTTTCTGATTGACAAGGAACGCAACAAGCTCCGCATTGAAGTTGAACTTTCGCTTAAAGCAGGCGAAATCGTCGGCAAACTTTACAACGCCTTGCTCGCCCAATACGTCAATCCGAATTCTGCGGAAAGTCAAGCCAGTCTCAACAAGCTCTGCGTCCGATTGGTCTTTTGTCTTTACGCCGAGTCTTCGGGCATCTTTTTCGGCAAGCACAAGAAATATTCGTTGGGATTTGATTCATCTGTTTGACGTGCTGAACACTCCGATTGATGAGCGCGACCCGTATCTTGACGACACGTTGAAAAAATTTCCATACGTCAACGGCGGACTTTTCAGCGGAAAGATTGAAATTCCCAACTTTACATTGTATCATTTTAAAATTTTGACGAGTTCAATACACATGGCGTGGCTTAGAACGGTCGGCGGTCGTTTGAAAAGTGATTATCTCTACTCAAAAGACGTGGTGTACAATAATTTTGTGTGGATTGAGCCGACAGAAACGCAACGCCTTGCTGTCGAGCAGTTCGCGCAGAATATTTTGGATGCACGAAAAAATTATCCGAAGTCGACGCTTGCCGCTTTGTATGATGAAGTTTCCATGCCGTATGAATTGAGAAAAGCTCATCGCGAAAACGATTTGGCAGTGGCAAAAGCTTACGGTTGGGAAAAATTTTTGGACGACGAGCCGACTTTAGCCGTAAAGTTGCTCAAACTCTACGAACAACACGCGAGCAAATAAAAAAATCCCCGTCAGAAATTTGGCGGGGAAAAATTTTTTTGTAAAGTCGCTTACCAGTTGTAATCGAAGAAATCGTCGCTCTCAAGTGCCGGAATGAAAATAATGATTGTCAAAATTTTTCTTGTACCTCTGTGATAATCGAGCCAATAGCCGTCAGGTGATTCATAAAGTTCATCATTGTCATCATTATAGTACAAGTTTTTATCAATAATCAAAGCTTCTTCAATCGTCATGTTAGTATGAATCCCATTCGGCAATTTCCCGTAGAAATCCTCGTAAAGACAAATCCTGAAGAGTCTGTTCTTGGCAAAAGTAAGGCTTAATGCATCGTATTCTTCGCCGACTCTAGATATACCGATGATATGCCACGGCGGATCAACGTCAGTTGCTTCCCAAATTTCCTCTTTATACGAAATGTTGTGCTCTGCAAGAAGAGATTTGATTTCATTATAAGAAGAATCAAGCTTAAAAATTCCCGTGCCAACGTAAGGAATAATCGGCGTGGTTAAATCAATCATTCGCTATCCCTCCAGAAAATTAAACGCGCTTTTTCGTTATCGCCAGGTATATATTTTTCTGGTGTTCCGTCGATAACTTTAATTTTACTCTCGTTTGACGTGCTGATTTTTACATAAGGAACATTGCCGTGTCGACTGCTCCCGTCAGGCGAAACTTGGACTTGCTTAATATTGCGATCTTTTGATGCATTGGTTATTTCGATTATTTGAGCTGTCGAGCCGGTTTTCTCACGATTTTTTGACGGGCGAATATTAAACTTATAACCGTTTTGACTGAGCAGTTCAGCGATTTGTTCGACAGTTTTGCCCATGAATTCTTCGCGGTGCGCCTCAATGCTTTCATAAGTCACATGTCCGTTGTTGAAGAGCGGAGAAGTTGAGCCGCCGCCTTTGCCGTTCGCGCCATGAAAATGTCCGCTGTCCGGCTTAGACATGATTTTTCTCCGCAAAGGCAAGGGCGCGTTCGCTGTCGAATTGTACAATTTTGATTTGCTGACGCACGCTTTCAATGCATGAATATTTGTCCGAGCCGTAAACAATTATTGTATGCGGGCGCAACACTTCAATCATCTTGAAAAAGCCGGTCTCAAAAAGTTTACGATTTTCAAAATCACGAAGTCCGCTCGCAACCGTTCCGATTGAAACGATACTGTTGTGCGCTATACCCTCAAAGCACCAGCTGAAAGTATCCTCTTCGCCCCAACGAACATTGTTAATGACCGCGCCGCCGAGTGTGCCGTACCAATAGCCGAACGCCCGCATTCGATAGGTGTTGAAAATTTTCCACGGGAACGGGAAATCGAGATTGGTCGAGAAGTCGGGAGTAATGATGCCCGCGAAGTGCCGAAAAATTTCTGCGGCTCTCCGAGGTTGAAACCATATCCCGCAACGTTTACCGTCGAATTTGCGATCATGTTGATAGAAGTGAACAAAAGAGTTCACGAAAAAATTTTTGTTGTCGCGCTTCATCTGCCGATTGTAAGTAGCTCTCGCTTCGGTGTAGGAGATGAGTTCGCACGGAATTTCTTTCGCGGTCGTCGGGCAAAACGGAATGCCAATACCATTCTGCGGAAAATCTGCACTTCTCACCATGAATGCGTTCCAAACGTCTTTGCAATCAGCACTAATTTTCTTTTCGTTAGCCATGATTAATTCCTCCTTTGAAATTTCCACGCCAAAAGAGGAATTGCCAAAAGCCATTGCTATTTTTTATAAATGTGTTAAAATGTTTTTGAACTTATATATTTTGCAATTAGCGTTGACAATCCACTTTGTCGGCGTAATTTTTTTACTTTGTCGAGACGAATTTACACTCAAGCAATCGCATCACTCCTTTACGAGCTTAAGCTTAAACGTCAAATCGTCTTTTGTTAAGTATTTGTTACAGTCTTGTTCTTTTTAGAGAATTTCCTGACACAATTTAAATTGAATATCATAGTTTCACCGTCGTCAGCAAGAAAGCCGTCTGCTCTGTAATTGTATTCGCTTAAATTCCAATCCATCAACGTTGCAATCATCTGTTGAACTTCGCGATTGTTGAATCTTACGCCGTTTGTCAAATTTTTCTCGTCACGGTAAAACGGAATGGAATTTTCGGCGTTCTTGTCGCATTTTTGAATGGCAAGTTGTTTCTTGGACGAATTGCAAAAGATTTTAATGCTCTCCGCCCGTCGCATGTGTTTCACAACGTTTTTGTTGAAATTCAAGCCGTTGTCTGTCACAGAAAGGAACGAACTCCCTTGCAAAATCGGTATCTCCACAAATCCTTCCAACATAGAAATTCCTCCCAATAAATTTTGGCTGATTTTAGCATTTAATCATCTCACTTGCAAGTTGTTTGTCGGAATAAAATCTTTGAATCGACGAAACGTTTAAATGTGATATAATCGGTGCGGAAGGAGGTTTTAGCTTGAACGTAAAAAATTTTGTCAAGCAGTGGCGCGAAGTCAACGGCGAACGTGGTCGCTTTAAAAGCGACGGAACAGCGGACGCGACGGAGTTTCAAAAAATTTCAACCGATAAGCCGCGCTCAAACGTTGTCGCCAATGAACGTGCTGATTATCAAAAATTTTGGCTCACGCTGATTCGTGACGTTTTCGACATCGACAAGCCCGAAAATTTTATAAACTTTGAAGTGCCAGTTCAGCTCGCGCACAAAAGTTTTATCGACGGCTATTTTCCCGACACAAACGTTTTGATTGAGCAGAAAGCTTGCGGCGTCGATTTGGAAAAGGAAATCACGCAATCGGACGGAACGAAGCTCACACCTTACGAACAGGCGCGGCGGTATGTTATCGGCTTGCCGGTCTCAATGCACCCGAAAAAAATCATCACGTGCAATTTCAAAGAGTTTCTGATTTACGACATGGAAACTTTGAAGCCGCCGATTAAAATTTTGCTCGAAGAGTTGCCCGAAAAATTTCACGCGCTGGATTTTCTGATTGACAAGGAACGCAACAAGATTCGCATTGAGTTGGAATTGAGCTTGAAGGCGGGCGAAATCGTCGGCAAACTTTACAACGCTTTGCTCGCGCAATACGTCAATCCGAATTCTGCGGAAAGTCAAGCCAGTCTCAACAAGCTCTGCGTCCGATTGGTCTTTTGTCTTTACGCCGAGTCATCGGGCATTTTCGGCAAGCACAAAATTTTCCGCGACTGGCAAGAAATATTCGTTGGGATTTGATTCATCTGTTTGACGTGCTGAACACTCCGATTGATGAGCGCGACCCGTATCTTGACGACACGTTGAAAAAATTTCCTTACGTCAACGGCGGACTTTTCAGCGGCTCAATCGAAATTCCGAACTTCACGCCCAAAATTCGCGAGCTGTTGTTTGAAGAAGCGTCAAGCGGTTTCAACTGGAGCGGAATCAGTCCGACGATATTCGGCGCAGTGTTTGAATCGACGTTGAATCCCGAAACTCGACGCGCCGGCGGCATGCACTACACGGCGATTGAAAACATCCACAAAGTCATCGACCCGTTATTTTTGGACGAACTTAAAGCCGAATTTGACATCGCCAAAATTCCGTCACGTAACCGCAAGAAAAATTTGCTCGCGTTCCAAGATAAGCTTGCGTCGTTGAAAATTTTCGATCCTGCGTGCGGCTCCGGGAATTTTTTGACGGAAAGTTATCTGTCGTTGCGTCGACTTGAAAACGAATTGCTCAAGGAATTGCTCGGCAGTCAAATTCAGCTCGGCGAACTCGTCAACCCGATAAAAGTTTCAATCGGACAATTTTACGGCATCGAAATCAACGACTTTGCTGTAGCCGTCGCGCAAACTGCATTGTGGATCGCTGAATTGCAAATGATGCAGGACACGCGAGAGATTATTCACCGCGACTTAGACTTTCTGCCGCTGAAAAGTTATTCAAACATTCACGAAGGCAACGCTTTGAAAATCGACTGGCAAAAAATTTGTCCGCAACCGAATTACATCATCGGAAATCCGCCTTTCGTCGGTGCAAGCATGATGAACGCCGCGCAGAAAGCCGAAGCCGTCAAGATTTTCGGCAAAGTCAAACTCTCTAACAGCGTCGACTACGTTGGCGCGTGGTATCATCTCGCCGCAAAATTCATGACCGGCACCAACATCAAAGCCGCCTTTGTAAGCACGAACTCTATCACGCAGGGCGAACAGCTCGCTCCGCTTTGGAAAAAGGTTTTCGACGAATACAACATGCAAATCATTTTCGCACGCCGAACTTTCAAATGGGACAGCGAATCTCTCGACAAGGCAAGCGTTCATTGCGTCGTTATCTGCATTGCCGATAAGTCTTTGCCCGTCGAAAAGAAAATCTTTGACGGCGACGAAATCATCAGCGCGAAAAATATCAATCCTTACCTGTGCGACGCGCCGACAATTTTTATCGAGAGCCGTGCAAAACATCTTCAAGACTTCGTGCCGCGAATTATTTTAGGCAACAAACCGAGTGACGGCGGAAATTTGATTCTGTCGCCTGCCGAACGCAAAGAGATTCTTCAACGCGAGCCTGCACTTGAAAAATTTATCTTCCGTTACGTCGGCGGCAACGAATTCATCAACAACATCGAACGTTATTGCTTATGGCTTGTCAACGCGACGCCTAAGGAACTTCGCAAAAGCAAAGAACTTTATCGGCGAGTTGATGCCGTCAGAAAAATGCGCGAGGCTAGCACTTCAGCTGCAACTAGAAAGACTGCAGAGACGCCGCATAAATTTTTCTTCATATCACAACCGACAACTGAATACATTTTAATTCCGTGTCATTCATCGGGCGGACGAAAATATATTCCAATGGGATTTGTATCACCTGATATTATCGCGAGCAATGCAAATTTGATTATCCCGAACGCGACGCTGTATCACTTTGGAATTTTAACGTCGTCAATTCATATGGCTTGGATGCGAACGGTCTGCGGCTACCTTGGAACGAGTTATCGCTATTCAAGCAACGTGGTTTATAATAATTTTCCGTGGTGCGAGCCGACAGATAACCGGCGTCGAGCGATTGAAACGACTGCGCAAAAAATTTTGGACGCGCGAAAAAATTATCCCGACTCTACGCTTGCCGATTTGTACGACGAATTGACAATGCCCGCCGATTTGAGAAAAGCTCATCGCGAAAATGACAAGGCAGTTGCTTTGGCTTACGGCTTTGAAAACATTTTGGACGACGAGGCAAAAATTGTCGGCGAGCTGATGAATCGCTACGTGGAATTGACAAGCGATTGATTGTGTGATAGATTAGCCGCGACCAGAATTTAGAAGATATTCGTGAGAATGCTGATCATTGGCTCACAAACGAAAAACTCCCTGAAACGGAACGTGACGCCGTCAAGGGAGTTTTCGTTTGCCATAACCAAACGTGACTTCAGTTAGAGGGCGAAAGAGTGGATACGCCTGCTACTTCTTTTGTCGACGATTGCAGATGTAGACGCCGATTACGGTTCCAATGGCGGTACCGATAGCGGTCGAGACCACACCCACTGCCAGCGTGACCAGAATACTGATCATTGTGCTCACCTCCTCTCGAAGAAGTTCTGCTGAAGTGTTCGAGGAGTCGTAGCATCGGCGCGATTATAACAGGAAATTTTCAGCCGGGCAACGTGGAATTGACAAGCGATTGATTCTGTGATAAATTGTCAACGCTACTTAAGAAATACACATGAAATGCTAAGCATGTTGACACCAAACGAAAAACTCCCTGAAACGGAACGCGACGCCGTCAAGGGAGTTTTCGTTTGCCATAACCAAACGCGACTTCAGTTAGAGGGCGCAGGAGACGATATGCCTGCTACTTCTTGAGCCAGCGGTTGCAGATGTAGACGCCTATTACGGTTCCAATGGCGGTACCGATAGCGGTCGAGACCACACCTACTGCCAGCATCGTGCAAATGCTAAGCATAATTGACACCTCCTCTCGTCGTGGATTCATGCCTGACCGAGAGTCGTAGCATCGGCGCGATTATAACAGAGAATTTTCAACTGTACAACGTGGAATTGACAAGCGATTGATTCTGTGATAAATTTACAGCGTTGACAAAAGGCAACAACTGTGAAATGAAAGGCTCGCAGTTCCGGCATGAGTATCACCGAACGAAAAACCCCCGCGCAGAAGGGTGAACTGCACGGGGGCTTCGTTTTGCCTAACCGCAGGGTGATGCGATTATCTTGGGCAACTGGTTAGAGTTTGCTGCCGCTTAGCGACGTCTGTTGATAATGTAGTCGAGGATCATACCTCCGACCACGATCGCCAGAACGTCCCAGCCGAATTGCGAAAGGCTCTCCAGCATAAATCTCACCTCCCTCCTCAAGCGTGAACTTACCGCTTGTGAGGTGCGGCATTGGCGCGATTATAGCAGGAAATTTTCAGCCGGGCAACGCGGAATTGACAAGCGATTGATTCTGTGATAAATTGTCAACGCTACTTAAGAAATTCACACGAGATACTGAACATGATGTTTCACCAAACGAAAAACTCCCTGAAACGAAACGCTACATCGTCCAGGGAGTTTTCGTTTGCCATAACTGAACGCTACTCAGTCAAATGGCGCAGGAGTGGATACGCCTGCTACTTCTTGAGCCAGCGGTTGCAGATGTAGACGCCAACGACGGTTCCGATAACGGTTCCGACGGCGGTCGAGACCACACCTACTGCCAGCATCGTCACGATACTGAACATAATGCTCACCTCCTCTCGCAAGTTGTTCTGCCTGACGAGAGTCGTAGCATCGGCGCGATTATAACAGAGAATTTTCAACTGTACAACGTGGAATTGACAAGCGATTGAGCGGACAATTCGTTGAACTTCGGAAAATTTTTCTTGTCGAAAATTACGGGCGGCTTGCCTTTCAAACGGCTTTGCAGTATATTGACGTGCGAACATGAAAATTTGAAGGGAGAACATTTTTTGTGAGGACGAACAGTTTAATCAAGCTGCTGATTTGTCTGGTGGCAATCGTGGCAGTGTTTGTGATTTTTATTCGCCCGCTCGCCAATTCGATTCGACAAGGACTTGACTTGCAGGGCGGCACGCATGTCGTACTTCAAGCCGAGGACACCGAAATTGCCAAAGTCGACGAAGACGCAATGCAACGCGTCGTTTCAATCATGGAGCGGCGCATAAACGAGTTGGGCTTAACGGAACCGATTATTCAGCGCGAAGGCGAACGTCGTGTGATTATCGAATTGCCCGGCATTAAAGACCCGGACAAGGCGATTGAGACGATTGGCAAGACCGCAATGTTGGAGTTCAAAGACGACGCCGGCAACACGCTTTTGACGGGCACCGACCTTAAAGACGCGCAAGCCGCCATGAATCAACAGAACGGTCAATGCGTTGTCAATCTCGAATTCAGCGACGAAGGTGCTCAAAAATTTGCGGACGCCACGCTTGATAATGTCGGCAGAACAATCGCAATCCTGCTCGACGGAGAAATTTTAACCAATCCCGTTGTGCGTGAACCGATTCTCGGCGGCAAAGCTGAAATTTCCGGTCAACGCGACCTTGAAGAGGCTCAACGTCTCGCAGTGCTTTTGAGGAGCGGCGCATTGCCCGTGAAAGTCAACATCATCGAAACGCGCACCGTCGGCCCGTCGCTCGGTCAAGATTCAAAAGACAAATCGGAATTCGCGTTCGTTGTCGGCATCGCGGCGGTTTTAATCTTCATGATTCTTTTCTATCGACTGCCGGGCTTTATCGCGGACATCAGCTTGATGGCGTATACGTTAATGCTTTTGGGCACGCTGAAGGGTCTCGACGCGACGTTGACATTGCCGGGCGTTGCGGGAATAATTTTGTCAATCGGTATGGCTGTCGATGCGAACGTGCTCATCTTTGAACATTTCAAGGAAGAATTCCGCATGGGCAAATCGATTCGTCTGGCAATGGACGCAGGATTTAAGCGCGCCTTCACGACAATTTTCGACTCGAACATCACGACGATTATCGCGGCGGGAGTTCTGTTCATGTTCGGCACGGGCACGATTCGCGGCTTCGCAATAACGTTGGGACTCGGAGTTTTGCTCTCAATGTTCACGGCGATAACTTTAACGCAATTCTTGCTGAAACTTTTGGTCAATTCAAAGGTCGTGGAAAGTCCGTCGATATACGGCGCGGACGGTTTCGTTTTGTTTGACGTTGCCAAGGAGGTGAAGTCGTGATGCCGAAATTTGACATTGCCGGGCGCGGCAAGATGTGGTTTATCATTTCGCTGCTCGTAATTGTTCCGGGTCTCATTTCAATGTTGACGCGCGGCTTCAACTTCGGGATTGACTTCACGGGCGGCACGATTATCGATTTGAAATTTGAACAGCCCGTCGCGATTGCTCAAGTCCGCGAAAGTTTGAAACCGTTTGGACTTGACGGAGCGACGATTCAACTTTCCGGCGAGACTTCCGACGTTGAAACTTCAACGGACGTAATGATTCGCACGGTTGATTTGGAAGAAGTTCAGCGCAAAGAAGTTATGGCGGCAATTCGCGAGAAAGTCGGCGGCTACGAAGTTCTGCGCGAGGAAAAAGTCGGTGCGGTTATCGGCGGCGAACTCATCATGAACGCGGTACTTGCGCTCGTCATTTCGTGGGCACTGATAATTTTGTACATCGCTTATCGTTTTGAATGGCGATTCGGCGTGGCGGCGGTATTGGCTCTCGTTCACGACATTTTAATCGTTCTGGCATTTTTCTCATTCACGCAACGGCAAGTCGATTCGTCGTTCGTCGCGGCATTGTTGACGGTCGTCGGCTACTCAATCAACGACACGATTGTTATCTTTGACAGGATACGCGAGAATTTGAAACTGCACTTCAGACGCGGCGGCAACGTCGTCGAATTGGTCAACCGCTCCATTTATCAGACGCTGACTCGTTCGCTGTACACGGTCTTCACGTGCCTGTTTACGACGTTTGCACTGTTTTTCTTCGGCGGCGAGACGACAAAAGATTTTGCGTTCGCGCTGATTGTCGGTTTCATGAGCGGTTGTTACTCATCAATCTTCATTGCCGGACCGCTGTGGCTTGAGCTTCGCAAATTCGGCAACAAGAAAGTTTAACGCAATCAAATGAGGAATTAGAAATTAAAACTCCAAACTAAAAAAGCTCGACCGTCTTTGATGACAGCCGGGCTTTTAGTTTGCAAAAAATTTTTCAGTTGTCAACGCGTTTGATGTCCGCGCCGAGCTTGACCAGCTTTTGAACGAGATTATCGTAGCCGCGATCGATGTGATGAATGTAACCTACTTGAGTTTCGCCTTCCGCGATGAGTGCCGCCAAAACAATCGCCGCACCTGCACGCAAATCAGTCGCTTTGACTTGGCAGCCCGTCAACTTGTCTTGACCGTGGACAACGGCACTGCGCCCGTCAATTTTGATTTTCGCGCCCATGCGTCTCAGTTCGTCGACGTGCATAAAACGATTCTCGAAGACAGTTTCCGTGACGACGCTTGTACCTTCGGAGATTGTCAACATTGCCATGAACTGCGCCTGCATATCGGTCGGAAAGCCGGGATAAGGCAACGTCTTGATGTCGACGGCACGCGGGCGTTTGTCGCAGATGACGCGAATTCCGTCAACGTCTTCAATGACTTTGACGCCTGCTTCCTTGAGTTTGGCGATAACGGGCTTTAGATGTTCGCTGATGGCGTTGGCAATGTAAACGTCGCCCTGCGTCATTGCGGCGGCTATCATGTAAGTTCCTGCTTCAATTCGGTCGGGAATTATCGTGTAGTCGCGGGCAATTAATTTTTTCGCGCCTTCGACTTTGATGACGTTGGTGCCTGCTCCGCGAATTTTTGCGCCCATAAGATTAAGATAATTTGCAAGGTCGACAATCTCCGGCTCCTGCGCGGGATTTTCGATGACGGTTTGACCTTGTGCCATTGACGCAGCCATCAAAATATTTTCCGTCGCGCCGACGGACGGGAAGTCAAGATAAATTTGAGCACCTTTCAAGCCGTCGGGAGCAACAGCCTCGATGTAGCCGTGCCCGATAGAAATTTTTGCGCCGAGAGCCTCAAAACCTTTCAAGTGCAAATCAATCGGACGAGTGCCAATCGCGCAACCGCCGGGCAATGAAATTTTTGCTCTGCCGAGTCGTGCGAGCAACGGGCCCATAATCAAAAACGATGCACGCATTTTGCGAACGAGATCATAAGGCGCGGTTATATTTTCAATCGTCGAGGCGTCGACGAAGAGTTGACCTTTAGCGGGCTCGTGGCGAACAGTCACGCCGAGCGTCCGAAGAACTTCACTGATTGTGCGAACGTCATCAAGGTTTGGCACCTCGTCCAAGCAAGTTTCTTTGTCTTGACCGAGGAGCGTTGCCGCAATGACGGGCAGGACAGCATTTTTCGCGCCGCTGATTTTAACGGTGCCGCTCAATCTGTTGCCGCCCTTTATGACAAGTCTCTCCAAAATTTCAAACCTCCTTGTCAGGTTATCGGGAAATTGGCACCAACAACCTAAACTTTTTCCACATTGAAAGTCGTGCGCATGACGTTGTCGATTATATAGTTCGTGTCAACCTTGCTGTCGGATTTCTTGAAAGTTTTGCCTTCTTTCTTCAAACGTTCCTGCAAGCGTTTTGCTTGAGCAATGCCCTTGCGAATTTCCTTATCGGTTCTCTTTGTGCCCGACGAAACGACTTCCACGACGAGCTGATTGTTTCTGCCGGCGTTGAGAATTTTTTTGATCTTGTCTTCGTAGCTTTGATTGGAGTCCGCGCTGATTGTTCCCGAAGACGCCGATTGATTTACTGGTACAAGTCCGCCGCCGTGAATTTCAAGAGAATGAAGTCCGGGACCGACCGTCAAAGGCACGGTGTAGGGCACAATGACTTTTTCAACGGGTTTGCGATAGGGTTGCAGTTCGACGACCAAATTGACCGTCTCGCCGGGTTTGACATTCTTTTTTTCGGGCGTGATGTCGATGATTGAGGCAGTGCGACGCTCCGTATCAAAAGCGATGTTCACGTCCACGCCAAAAATATTCGACTCTTCCTTGGTGTTTGAGCAGATAAGATTCAACGCCTGCATGAGTTCAACTACAGCGACTTGCCCGACGTCCGAGCCATTGTAGAAAACATTTTTGCGCACAAATTTGCCGCCTTCAACGACGTTTGTCTTTATGCAGAATTCAAAATCAACGGTGCTCTCTGCCAACGAATCAGCCATTCTGCTGAGCGCACCATAGGCAACAGTCGCGCCGAGTTTTGGAATGAGATTTTCGTTGTAGGCGATAACCACGTTGAAACTTTCTTGCTTGTTGGATTCGTTGTTTTTAACGTTGACGGTGACCGGCACGACGGCAGGGAATGTTCCCAAAGTGCCCGCTATGCCCGAATCGCGATCTTGATTGACGCGCCCGATAATGTGCTTGACATCCGCGACTTTAACACCGTTGCCGGTGAGCCCGCTGATAGAGCCGATAACGGAGGCATCCGTCATGAAATAGTTGACGTTGCCCGAATGCATAAACGAATGTCCAAAGGCAAGAATTTTTTTGTCGTCAACGGCAGTGACCGTGCCTGTCGCACCGAGCGAAAAATCGCCGTAGACAATGGCAACACCCAGCGCAGAACCGGGTTCAAGCGTGGCGTTGAAATCCAAACCGTGTTCGATGTTTTTGGACGACGTTTGCAAATTATTCAAGCCGAACGGTTTAAGTTCTTGTTGCAAAAATTGTGCGCCGTTCACGTCGAAGCCGCTCAAATAAAATGCGTTGAGCTTTTCGACTTCGGGCACAGTCAATTTGTCGGTAAGAGTCGCGCTTTTATCGGCGGAGTCGTCATTTGCGGACGCGTCCTCGGCGGGTTTATTTTCGTCAGCTTTTTCCGAATCGACTGAAATTCTTCGAGGGAAATTGACCTGCGCTTTCGGGTCGGGCAAATTCCAAAGCTCAAGCATATCTTCAATCGGCGTGATTAAAACGGTGTAAGTGTCCATGTCTTTGAGCGTGGCGGCAAGTGCACCGACGAGTTTGCCGTCAATGTAAAACGGACTGCCGCTCATTCCCTGCAAAATGCCGCCCGTGCGTTTCACGACTTCGCCCGAAGCTTTCGCCAAGATATATCGTTTCGTGCCTTTACTTTCGTTCGTAAAACCGACAATTTGCACGTCAAAATTTTCAATCTTGCCGGAGCTGTCGACGACGGTATAAGCTTTGCCGGTCATTCCGTTTTGCAACCGATCGAAAGGAAAAATTTCCGGCATGGCAAGAGCCGTGCACGGTGCGATTAAAATTGCGGTCAAGATAATTAAAAATAATTTCATGAACAATCTTTGCAAGTCTTTCAACTCCATTTCGGAACGTAAGATTTTTCTATGCTCTGCCATTTTTCGAGCCATCAGTTTTTTGCTGACACTCTCCTTTCCAAACGTCGCAAGCTTTTGTGCGCAAGAAAATTTCTAACGCAATATTAATTCATAGGCGAATATATCTATTATCGCCCGAAATGTCAATCAGCAATTCTTGAGTGCTGTTGCGCGCGGGCAAAAAACGCTTGAAAAAATGTAGCCTTTCGGTTAAACTCGTTCGCACATGATAAAAAAATTTTTCGGCGGTGATTTAAATGGTCGTAGAAATTATCAGCGTCGGCACGGAAATTTTGATGGGCAACATCGTCAACACGAACGCTCAATTTTTTGGGCGAAACGTCTTGCTCATCTCGGATTGAACTGACATTTTCAAACGCTTGGCGGCAATAAAATTTTTCGGCGGTGATTCAAATGATCGTGGAAATTATCAGCGTCGGCACGGAAATTTTGATGGGCAACATCATCAACACGAATGCTCAATATTTGGCGAAACGTCTTGCTCATCTCGGATTCGACTGCCACTTTCAAACAGTCGTCGGCGACAATCCCGCGCGTATCAAATCTGCGCTTGATGTTGCATATTCGCGGGCTGATGCCGTCATAATGACCGGCGGTCTTGGTCCTACGAAAGACGACTTGACAAAAGAAATGCTCATGGAATATTTCGGCAAGCGTCCCGTTGTTGATGAGCAAGTTTTGAATTTTTTAGAAGAACGTGCGCGTGCAAGAGGCTTTGAAAAACTTTCCGACGGCATGAAAAAGCAAGCGATTGTTCCCGCCGATTCGCTGATTCTGTACAATCATCACGGCACCGCGCCCGGTTGCGTAATGGAACGCGACGAAAAAATTTGTATTCTGTTGCCCGGCCCGCCGAAAGAAATGCAACCCATGTTTGAGGAATGTTGCGAGCTTTATCTCAACGGCAAGCGCGATAAAATTTTCGTGTCGATTATAATTAAGTGCGTGAGCAAATTCGACGCGCCGATTTCCATTGTCGGAGAGTCGCCCGTTGCCGACAGATTGAACGAACTTTTGGACGGCGTCAATCCGACTGTCGCCACATATGCCAAGGAAGACGGTTGCATTGTTCGCGTGACGGCGGCGGCTAAAAATCACGACGAGGCTTTGAAAATTTTGGAACCGATTGTCGCGGCGTGCAAAGAACGTATAGGCGAAAAATATATTCAATACGTCAAAGAAGACGTTGATTAAAGGAGGCAAAGCTTTATGATTATCGTGACCGGCGGCGCAGGATTTATCGGCTCAAATATCGTCCGCGCACTCAACGAACGCAGTCGTACCGACATCATGATTGTTGACGATTTGAACGGCGGCGACAAATACAAAAATCTCGTCGGACTGCGTTTCATGGATTATCAGCACAAAGACGACTTCCTAAAGCTCGTGACCGGCAACGCTGCTTTCGGCTCAAACGTCGAGGCAATTTTTCATCAAGGCGCGTGTTCTGATACGATGGAATACGACGTGAACTTAATGATGCGGACGAATTACGACTACTCAAAGGAATTGCTCCGATTCTGCATTCGCAAACAAATTCCGCTGATTTATGCGTCGAGTGCGTCGGTTTACGGCATGGGCAAGAAAGGTTTTCGCGAGGACGAGGCTTGCGAAATGCCGCTCAATCCCTACGCGTTTTCAAAGCTGATGTTCGATCGTTATGCACGACAATTTTTCAACGCGGCAAAGAGCAAAATTATCGGCTTGAGATATTTCAACGTCTTTGGTCCGCAGGAAAGTCACAAAGGTAAAATGGCGTCGATTTTCTATCAAATTTACAAGCGCATGAAACTCGGCGGAGGCCCGCGACTTTTCAAAGGCACTGACGGCTACGGCGACGGCGAACAGAAACGCGATTTTATTTACGTCAAGGACGTTGCGAAAATCAATCTGTGGTGTCTCGAAAGCGACGTTGCCAACGGAATTTACAACTGCGGCACCGGTCACGCGCACACTTTCAACGCCGCGGCTAAAGCAATGATTGAGTCCATGCATTCAAAAATGCGAACGACTTATTGCGACTTTCCCGACGAACTGCGCGGCAAGTATCAGAGTTTCACCGAAGCCGACATGAAAAATTTGACGGCGGCAGGATATAAGGGCGGTTTCACGAATTTTGTTATCGCCGTTGAAGAATACTGCAGATTTCTTGACGCAGGCGGCTATTACACGTTGGGGAGATAAGCCATGAAAAAATTTCTAACCGCGACGATTATGGCGACGACATTTTTCCTGCCGACGACTTCCTTTGCCGCGCAGAGCGAAATAAATTTGCCTGCACTCAATTTGAACAGCGAACTCTCTGTTATGGCGGCTCTCAATCAGCGTGCAAGCAACAGAAATTTCGTCGACAAAGATTTAACGTCCGAACAGCTCTCGAAAATTCTTTGGGCGGCGAACGGCGTCAATCGCTACGACACTCAAAAGCGCGTCAATCCTGCGGCTCTGGGCGTCTATTCCGTAGAAGTCTACGCCGTCACCCGCGAAGGAATTTACCTTTACGACGCCGCGAATCACAAGCTCAATCTCGTTGCCGAAGGCGATTTCCGCGCATTGACGACGACAGGTCAAAGTTTCGTTGCAAAGGCTGCTGTCAATCTGGTTTATGTTGAAACGCCGGACGTTTGGTCAAATGCCAAACAAACTCCGCCGCGTGAGGCTCAAGTCTCGTTTGCGAACATTTCAGTCGGTGCAATGGTGCAAAGTGTTGCTCTTGCCGCACAAACTGAAGGTCTCGGCAACTGCGTGCGCGGCTCAATCAATCGCGCCAAATTCGCAAAGGTCGCCAAAATCTCTGACGCGAAAAATATTCTTCTCGCGCAGAGTGTCGGCTTTGTCAATTAAAATTATCGGAGGTGAATTTATGCTTATCAAAAAATTTTTCGGCGTGATGCTTTTGACGGCGATTTTAATTTTGCCGCAAACAGTCTGCGCCGAAAAAACCGACTGGTACGACAGAGGCTTTAACTTTCGCAACATCAGAAGCATTATCGTTTTCGACGCAACGTTCAGCCAAGATTTGGGCTACGATTATTCGATTGAGATGCGCAACCTGCAAGACAGTTTCATGCAAGATTCCGGCAAACTCAAATGCAACGTCATAACAGAAGCTCAAGCTCGTCGTGAAATCGGCTATCGAATCGGCATGAATCTTGATTCGCTTGCCTATTCCAATCCATTGGAGGCGCGACGAATCATCATGCAAAACGCCTACACGATCGCCGACGCTTGGATTATCGGCAACGTCGACAACATGGAGAACACTTACTACGTTCAACCCGCGCACACTGTTTGGGAGTCCAGACGTGATACCCGCACTTATCGCGACAGATATGGCAATCGCCGCGAAGAAACTCGTTACATCCAAGTGCCCGTGAATTATCCGCCGCGCCGCGTTGATGTGACTTCCATTCAGATGACGCTTGAACTTCACGAGGCAAGAAACGGCGATCTCGTTTTCGCCCGTAAAGATGTTCGTGACCGCGAAGATTATCAAGCACAAAAGGGAATGCTCGGCAGAATTGCTCATTCGTTCTTTGAAGACGTCGGCAAAAAAATCAGATGATATGTAAGGAGGAATTTTTGTGAAAAAATTTTTTAACCTGGTCGCGCGCTTGAGCGTAGCATTGCTGGTGCTCGGCGCAGTGATCTTTCCCGCAAAGTCATTCGCGGCGGACAATCCCGAATCGGAGGGTATACAGGCTTTCCGTCAAGCGTTGACGAAAGATTCGGACGCGGCGGACAGAATTTTCCGACAGGACATTTTCTTCGCGTCTCCGTTCATCATGAGTGAGCTTGACATTTACGGCATTGTCAATGGCACAGAATTCCGTTCGACCGGCGATTTGTCGATTTGGTTTTACAAAGACGACGGCTCCGAGGAAGAGACGATTATCCCTTATTACCTTGTGCAAAACGAAAAAGACATGACGATTTATTTCAAGCCCGATAAGCAGTGGCAAAAATTCACCACGCCGAGCATTGCCGCCGCCATCACCGATATTGTTGCCACGCCGACCGACGCCGAGATTGAAGAAATTATCGCGGGCACAAAAGAAGTTACAATCCTGCAAGACAATCGTTATCGCCGCACAATGCTCGTCACGCTCAACGGAGATTATGTTGCCAATTCGCTCAAGAAACTTTCCGCTGAAAATCCTGCCGACAAAGGCACCGCCGAGGACAGCGCAATGCAAGAAACGTTCTTAAAATATATGGATACGGCTCTGCGCAAAGCGGACGTCTGGTACATGTGGACGATTGACAAACGCGATTGGCACACCGTTCAAATGCAATACAATTTCTCCGGCATCATCCAGGAACTTGCACGCGCCGCACTTAACGATCCGAATCAGCAATGGCCCGACGAAATCAGCAACATGCTTGAAACCGTCGCCTATTACAGCGAGATTCGCGCTTACACGACTTATCCTGCCGATCCCGCCGCCAAAAAGAAATTCGACATCCCGAAGAACGTTCTCAAAGCAAAGCCCGTCAAAGATTTGACAACCACCAAAGCCGCAAAATAATTTTGCTATAAAAAAACGCTTGCAATTTGAAAGTCAATCTGCTAAAATTGCAAACGTTTTCGGGATGTAGCACAGTTTGGTAGCGCGCATCGTTCGGGACGATGAGGTCGCAGGTTCAAGTCCTGTCATCCCGACCAACACTGACATTTTCAGGCGGAGGCTCAAAGCTTCCGCCTTTCGCGTTGTATTGAACTTACGTATTTGATTCAAGGAGTCATTATGAAAAAAATTTTTATGAGGTTGCGCTTTGGAAATAAAAGAATTCGACAAAGTTTTATTGAAGACGGGCGAGACGGCTTACGTAGTTGACGTTGATAAAATCGACGGCGATATTGAAACGACAATCGTTGAACAAAACGATATTGAGAAGGTGTTGTCATGAAAAAATTTTTTATCGCGGTGATTGTTCTGCTAATCTGCGCGGGCTATGGTGTCGGAAATTATTTCGTAGATTTCGCGTTGCACCGTGGCGAGGATTTGTCGCCGCCGAAAGCTTGCGCGAACATTGCCGACCCGAATTTGAAAGCTCCGCCCGCACCGAATTATCCTGCCGATGAATGGACGCTTGAAAGTTTCGACGGTCTCAAACTTCACGCGTGGAATTTTTCACCTGCCGAGCCGTCAAATCGTTGGGCGATTCTCGTGCACGGCTACGGGCGCGACGGAACTTTTGCCTTCGATTACGCTGAAGAATATCTCAAACGCGGCTGGAATGTCGTAGTTCCCGATCTGCGTGCGAGCGGCAAGAGTGACGGCGAATTTATCACGATGGGTGCGTTGGAAAGTCGTGATGTTTTCGATTGGGCAAAAAAAATTTCCGACGCTCATCCCGACGCTGAAATTATCTTGCATGGCGTGTCAATGGGTGCCGCAACTGTGATGTTGACTGCCGCGCTTGAACCGTCCAATTTGATTGCCGTCGTCGAAGATTGCGGCTACACTTCCGCTTACGAGATGTTCACCGCGCAACTCGAAAAAATTTTTAGTTTGCCTGAATATCCCGTTATGCCTTGCGCGAATTTGGTTTGCAAGCTCAAGACCGGCATAAAAATTTCTGACGCTGCACCGATTGAAGTTGTCGACAAAATCAAAGTGCCCGTGCTGTTCATTCACGGCGACGCTGACGGACTTGTTCCTTTCGCGATGATGAGCAGATTGTTCGACGTCTGCGCGGCTCCAAAGGAAAAATTTATCGTTGCCGGTGCCGGTCACGCTGACGCCAAAAGCACGAATCCCGCCGCTTATTTCGATAAAGTGTTCGCGTTCATTGACGGCGTTGAAAAAAAATAAATCACTGCCGCTCGACAGTGACGCTGGCTGAAAATTATCCTGAAAAAATTTTTGACACGTGATATTATTCGGTGCGAAAGACAGGGCTAGGTAGCTCGGCTTCCTCTCGAAAAGAGAGGGGGGTGATGTCATGGATAAATTCGATTGGTTGATGCTTGTGCTCAACTTGATTCAGACCATCGTGGCATTGCTCATGTATCTGGATAAATAAGGTACGAAAAAAGCCGCTAGCGGGCGGCTTCTAACGGATTAACGTAGTTCTATCAATCGGGAGGGAGTCGACGCGATAAATCCGACGCCCTGCCTTTCGTTTTGTCTCATTGACTGCGCGAATAATATCACGGCACGAAAAATTTTTCAAGTGTTCAATCGGTAGTCGTCGGGTCAATGTCAAGCTGAACGTCGTCGCGCCTGTGCAAATCGTGAGCACGCAAAAAATTTCTGACGCTCGATAAATCTTCCGACTTAATCAGCACAACGAATCTGAAATTTTCGCGCAAGTGAGCGATTGCGGCGGGTATCGGACCGAAAATTTCTTGACGCTTGCGGGAATTTTGAACGACTTCGGCGCGGAAAGCTTTGGCAATTTCTTTGGCACGAGTTTTAGTTTTAAGTTCATCCTTGCCCGTGAAAATAAGCTTGACCAATCTGCAAAACGGCGGAAAAAAAACTTCTTCACGTTGCGGCAATTCACTCGCGCAAAATTTTTCGTAGTCCTGCTCGCAACCGAATCTGATAGCCGCCGCGTCGACGTTGTAAGCTTGCACGATGACTTTGCCCGGCAAATCAGCACGTCCCGCACGACCCGCCGCTTGAGTTATCAGTTCAAAACACGTTTCCGCCGCCCGAAAGTTTGAAAAGCTCAACGCCGCGTCCGCACTCAAAATGCCGACCGTCGTAACGCCGCTGATGTCGTGACCTTTTGCAACCATCTGCGTTCCGAAAAGAATATCGTATTCGTGAGCGGCAAAAGCGTCCAGAATTTTTTGGTGCCCGAATTTTCCGCCGGTCGAATCTCTGTCCATGCGCAAAACTCTTGCTTCGGGCAACGAAGTTTTCAACGCGCGTTCAAGTTTCTCCGTTCCCGTGCCCAAAAATTTTATGTGCTTACTGCCGCAAGTCGGACAAATCGTCGGCGGAATTGATTCGACTTCGCAACGGTGACAACGCAATTTCCCGTCCGCGTGATAAGTCATTGGCAAGCCGCAATCGGGACAAGTGGACACCGCGCCGCATGAACGACACATCACAACCGTTGACCAGCCGCGCCGATTCAAAAGCAAAATCGCCTGCTGATTTTCTGCAACCGTTTTTCTAAGCAGCTCCGTCAATTCACGACTCAAGACCGATTTGTTGCCGGCTTTGAGTTCTCCGCGCATGTCGACGCATTTTACTTCGGGCAACGGATTATCCAGCACACGATGCGGCATTTTTAATAGAATCAGCTCGCCGTTAAGTGCGCGATAAAAATTTTCCAGGCTCGGCGTCGCTGAACCGAAAACTATAACCGCGTCGTGAAATTTGGCAAATTCTTCGGCGACAATGCGTGCGTGATAGCGCGGCGGATTTTTGTCCTGCTTATAAGACGTGTCCTGTTCTTCATCAACGACAATCAAGCCGACATTTTCAATCGGCGTGAACAATGCGGAGCGTGCACCAATGACAATTCCAATTTCACCGCTACGAATCCTGTAAAAAGTGTCGTTTCGTTCGGCAATGCTCAATCTGCTGTGAATTACCGCCACGTCCGCGAAATGTGCTTTGAAATTTGCAACTGCTTGACCCGTCAACGCGATCTCCGGCACGAGAATTATCACTCGCCGACCAAGTTGCCGGGTTATTTTTGTCAGCTCGACGTAAACTTGAGTTTTGCCGGAACCTGTCACGCCGTTAAGCAGGACGCCTTGAAATTTCTGCGCGGACAAAAATTTTTCGATCGCTTGAATCGCGGCGGCTTGTTCTGCCGTCAAATCGAATTCTCTCGGCAACGACTTTATCTGTGAATAGCTGTCGCGCAAAATTCTTCGCTGTTCAACCGTGATTAAGCCCGCATCGATTAAAATTTTCGCCGTCGACGTTAAAATTTTGTGCTCCTTGAGTTCAGCGGAAGACAATTCGCCGCGCTCTTCAAGCAGTCGCAAAAGTTTCAGCTGTGAGCGTTTGTTGGAGAATTTTTTTTCGTCGAAGGTGCCCGCGAGTTTAAAGACGCGTTCAAAGCGTGCGGAAATTTTTTTCACGTGCTGACCCGGCATAAACAAACTCATCGTCTGCGACAACGGACACATGTAAAATTCCGACAGCCATCGCGCTGAATTCATCATTGTGGGCGTAAACCACGGTTCATCGTCAAAAACTCCTGCAATATCTTTCAGCGTGAATTCAAATGTCGTCGAGTCGTCGATTTCGTGAACGCTTATCACAAATCCATCGGTTTTTTGCCTTCCAAACGGAATTATTACGCGCCAACCTGCCGTTAAAAACTTCAAGTCGTCGGGCACGCGGTATGTATAATTTTTGTCGACAGCGTTGCTCGTAACGTTCACGCAAACTTTGGCGATTAGCATCAAATTTTAGCTCCTAACTGAAATTATGTCGGCGTCCGTGAAATTTACGTTCGCGAAGAGCAGATAAGCCGCGATAAACATCAGCGCGATAAAAATTCCCGCGAAGACGTTGCGTTTAAAATTCAAATCCTTTGCGACGCTCTCCGATTCTTCGGCACGGGCTTTGACGTGGAAAAAAATTGTCGCCGCAATCAACAGCACGCCGACGAAAATTGTCAGCGCGATTTTGTCACGGTGCCAGATTTTGAATTGCGCGCGCATGTGTTTATCAGCGGTACTGCCGATAATAACGGGCGCAAGTTGCCACGTCAAGATTTTGTTTTCGGCGTCGAATTTGTCGGCGTTGTGCTTATCGGCGGCGTAAGGCAGCTCAATCACGAGATTAAACGAGACCTGCGACAACATGCTTTGAACGGCGGCGGCTTCACTCGGAGAAAATTTTTTGTCGCCCGTCATCATCAAATCGAAGTTGTACGCGTCGAAGAACCAGCTTTTGCGCCGTTGAATGCCCTTGCATTTGTCGTGCGTCGTGTAAAGTTCGTTGCTTTCCGCCGCGAAAGTTTCAATGCTCGGATAGTGCACGCGAATTTCGTAGCCGCTCATGTTGTTTTCGGCGACAGGAGAAATTTCGGCGTTTGGATTGTTTTCGTAGCTTTTGCGGAAGGATTCGACGTGTTCAGCGATTAACGGCACGCCGGTTAATCGGTTGCGCATATAAACTTCGCCGTCGTCGGTGATAATCAGATTCGATTCGCCTTCCAAACAGCCCGCGCAGGTTATGCAAAGTAAAATCGTCACGGTAAGCAAAATTTTTTTCATCGCGGCACCTCCGTTATCGAAAAATTTTTTCCCGTAAATATTTCGGCTAAAACTCGTCGCGACTAAAAATTTTTCGGCGATTTTGACGGCGGAAAATGTTTGTGATAATCTTCGCTCGGAGGCGATTTTTCATGGGAGAAGTTGAACTTAGAGGTATTGAATTCGAGTGGGACGACGAAAAGGCGAAAATTAATCTTAAAAAACACGGAGTAAGGTTTGAAGTTGCTATGCTTGTATTTTTTGATGAATTTCTTTTTGAGGATTATGATTATAAGCATAGTGACGACGAAGACAGGATAAAAGTTATCGGTAAAGTTGACGAGGTTTTAGTTGTGATTTATACTGAACGAAAAGAGAAATTAAGGATAATATCGGCTAGACGTGCGAATAAAAAAGAAAGGAATGATTATTATGGGCAGTTTCTTCCTGATTAAGGGACAAAAACCGGAATTGACGCCTGAACAGAAGGCAGAACTTGCAAAATTGGCAGAGATGAGCGATGAAGACATCGATTACAGCGATATACCGCCGCTGACAGATGAAGAACTCGCCAGAATGAAACCTGCAAGAGATATTTGGAGACGTTACAGACTTACATTGATTGAAGATTGAAAAAAAAAATCCCACGACACTTAGTCGCGGGAAATTTTTTTTGTTCAGATTTTGCTCTCGCCGACTTTGTCGAACGTCTCCAAAATTTCTTTTTCGGGTTCAGCGTCGAATTTGCTGACAATGTAAATTGCAATCAGCGCGAATAAAAATCCCGGAACAATTTCATACAGCCCGAAGAGCGCAAGTTGTTTCCATGCAATGACCGTGACGCCGCCGACGATTATTCCCGCAATGACGCCGCGACGAGTAGTTCTGCGCCAAAACAAACTCATCAGCACAACCGGGCCGAACGCCGCGCCGAATCCTGCCCATGCATAGGCGACCATGTCAAGGATAAAGCTGTCGGGATTGAAGCCTAAAAATACGGCGATTGATGCGATAATCAGCACCGATGCCCGCGAAATCCACACGAGTTCCGTTTGATTGGCGTCCTTGCGAATCAGCGTTTTGTAAAAGTCTTGGGCGAATGCCGACGCCGCGACGAGCAGTTGACTTGACGCCGTGGACATTATCGCCGCCAAAACCGCGCTCAAAACCAAACCTGCGACAATCGGCGGGAAAAGCTGATTCGTCATCACCAGGAAGACCGTTTCAGAGTCGTAACGTAAACTGTGCCGACCATTCCGATAGAAACTGCCGCTGCTAAGCTCAATGTTACCCAAGTCATTGCGATTCGTGTTGCTTGCGGCAATTCACTTGTCGATTTGATAGCCATAAACCTGACCAAAATGTGCGGTTGTCCGAAATAGCCGATGCCCCAAGCCAATAACGAGATTAATTCGATCGTGCCGAGCGTCGTGCCGTCCGGTTTAAGGAAAGGCTCAAACAGTGTTTCTTTGTATTCGATTATTTTCAAGACCGTTTCGCCGAAGCCGCCCAAACTCATCGCCGCGCAGATTGGAACGATTAAAATTGCAAAGAACATCATCACGCCTTGAATAAAATCTGTGCGACTGACCGCGAGAAAACCGCCAATCAACGTGTAGAAGACGACGGAGCCTGCGCCGAGAAATATCGCGTATTGGAACGGCATACCGAAGACAGTTTCAAAAAGTTTTCCTGCCGCAACGAAACCGCTTGACGTGTACAGAATGAAGAATATCAGAATAAAAATTGCGGGCACGATTCGGAGCAAGTTGCTCGTGTCTTTATAGCGATTCTGCAAAAATTCGGGCAGTGTCAACGCGTTTCCGGCAAGTTCGGTGTATTGACGGAGTCGCGCCGCCACGAAGTGCCAATTCGCCCACGTGCCGATAGCAATGCCGACAGCGATCCATCCTGCGTTAAGTCCTGCAAGATAAGCAAAGCCCGGTACGCCCATCAACATCCAGCCGCTCATGTCGGACGCTTCAGCACTCAGCGACGTTACCCACGCGCCGAGTTTGCGGTTGCCGAGAAAATAATCGCTCATGTTTTTGGTCTGCCGATAGTAATAGACGCCGATGCCCATCATCACGCCGATATACAGCACGAAAGCATTGATAATCATTACGTCGTTTGTCAAATTAAAATTCCTCCTTCCGGTTCAAAACGCAATGATTATACTCGCGCGGAAATATTTTGTAAAATTTTTTTTAATAGCCGCCGTCATCGTCTCCGCCGCAATCATCGTCGTCGTCATCGTCGTCGTGAAAACAAATCCATGCTACAGCGACCATTGCCATCAAAATCAAAAACAAATTCATCGCAATGCATCTCCCGTGCAGAAAAATTTTTCAATCTCCGCCGTCTCCGCCGTCGCTGTCGTTGTCGTCGTCAAAGTCAATGCCGTTGCCGCCATCTGAACCGCCGCCGCGAAAATACACCCACGCGATAACAAATGCCACAATAACAATCAAAGTCACCAGCAAAACCATTTCAACGCACCTCCTGTTTGAGAAGTCAATTATAAATACTTTCGGCAGGAATTTCATTGGCGGACACGAAAATTTTTTATCGAAAGGAGCGATGATTTTGTACACGAAGAAAATTTATTTCAGCGGCGAGAATGTTCACGAGCTGCAAGAAATTTTTAGTGACTTGCCCGGCGTCGTGAATGTATTGATTGGAAAAATTTCCGCGCGTAACGTTCACAGCTATGTTAATCCCGAATTGCAGACGCTTGAAAACGTCACGGGCATCGAAATCGAATTCAATCCAAAAAAAATGGATTTGTCAATGCTCATGGATATTTTGTTCAACGTGCTCAATCCTTATGCCGACAAAAGTTTGGGCGTCTACTATTCAAGCGGCGAGGATGAACCGCAAGTCGAACTGCACGTAAATTTTATCGCCAATCGCGGCAAGGAGCCTGTCGTTTCAAAAGCTTGTCTAACGATTAACGATCCGAACGTTGATAAAGCTGTGCGCAAATGTTTCGTGAAGGTAGGTCGCCTAAAAAATTTCGTCGCCGCGCCCGAAGTCGAACAACATTTCCTGCGCAAACATCCCGAAATTCAAACGAGCATTGACTTGACAAAGTTCAAAGCGTCCATTAGATTTTGACGTGTAAAAATTTTTAATTCCACATTCCTAATTCCTCATTCCTAATTGTTAGAACGGTGGTGACTCAATGCGCGAACGTCTTGAGAAAAAACGCGGCGATTTGGAACGGAAAATGCGCAACCGCAGAATTTTTTGGTCGCTGATAATTTGCGCGTTGATAATCGTCGGCTCACTTGCTCACATGGGATTTAATTCGGACTTCACGCGAATCAAAGAGGACTTGAAATCAAAAATCGCGCCCGAAAATGTTTTGCCGACATTCCGCAAACCGACGACGATAATTTTGATGGGCGTCGACGAACGCAAAGATGACGTTGGTCGCTCCGATACGCTGATGATTTTGCGGCTGTCCAAAGATTCTGCGTCACTTTTAACAATCCCGCGCGACACCATGGTTTACATTGAAAAGCACGGCTACGAAAAAATCAACGCGGCTTATGCTTACGGCGGCGAGAAATTGTCACGCAAGACCGTTGAAGAATTTCTCGGCATTGAAATCAATCACTACGTCACGATTAACAAGGCGCGATTCGTCGACGTGATTGACGCACTCGGCGGCATTGATATTTACGTCGAACGCGACATGCACTACGAAGATCCCTGGGACGACAACGGCGGACTTGTCATCGACTTCAAGCAGGGCATTCAACATCTCGACGGGCAGAGTGCGATTGAATACGTGCGCTATCGTGATTCTGAAGAAGGCGACATCGGGCGCGTGCGTCGTCAACAAGCTTTCTTGCGTGCCTGCGTCGACAGATTGAGCGAACCTTCAATGCTGATTAAAATTCCCGATTTGTTGAGCGTTGCAGTCAAGGCGATTGACACCGATTTAAGCTCGAAAGAAATGTTGGAAGCGGCAGGCTCTCTCAAAAGTGCGGAGTCTTCCGGCAAAATCAAAACCGGCGTCGTGCCCGGCTGGATTCAATACATTAACGGCGGCAGTTACCTTATTCCCGATGCCGTTCGTCTCGGCAAAGTCATGCGCAAAAATCTCGACTTCAAGGCGGACAAGAAACATTTTGAAAAGCTCGCCATGGAATATACGCCCGGTACCGAATATGAGTATTACGACGTGAATCCCAATCCCGAAAAAGATTTGAGCGTTATGGATTCTCTTGACCGCCGCAAGCTTGATTTGTCCGAAAATAAACTTTGAGACCTTTGCACAAAAAATCCTCGCGAAGATTTCACGAGGAATTTTTTTTTATGAACGCGTCGTTATTTTATCGTGACGAGTGTCGCGCCGGAGCCGCCTTCGTCTTGGTCGGCGAATTGGAAACTCGCAACCGATTTGTTCCCGCGCAAAAATTCATGCACGCCTTGCCGAAGTGCGCCCGTCCCTTTGCCGTGAATTATCAAAATCTGCTTGAGCCCGGAAAGTTGCGCGTCGTCGATGAATTTGCCGCAAATTTGTTCTGCCTCGTCAACCGTCATTCCGCGAATGTCAATGCTCCGTTTAACCGTTTCCATTTTCTGCAAAAGTCCGAGCGAGCCGCGATTTTGATTCGTGGAAGTTGACGGCGGAAAATTTTCTTGTTGTCCGCGACTGACGAATCGGCACGAAGAAGTTTTAACGGTCGTGCGCATTGCTCCGATTTGTACGCTCAATTCGTCGCCGTCCTTTTCGATTGACAGCACCGCGCCTTTCTGGTCAAGCGGCTTGATATAAACCGTGTCGCCGATGAAAATTTTTTTCTTGTCAATTCGTGTGCCAACGTGTTTATCCGCGATGATTCCCGTTGCCGAATCGATTTCAGCCTCACGAATTTTGTCGCGCGATTGTTGAATGACTTGTTGCCGGCGTTTAATGCCCGCGTCGTCGAATTGCTCTTTAAGTGCCGCGATAATTTCTTCAGCCTCGCGTTTGGTCTCGCGCACCATTGCCGCAGATTTTTCACGAGCCTTGCGAATGATGTCGCCCTTGGTCTTGGCAATTTCGTCGCGCATCTCGGCAATTTTTTTCTCGTGACGAATCGCCTGCTGTTGACGTTCAAAAATTTCTGCGTTACGTTGCTCAAAAATCATGCGTTGGTTCTCAAGTTCGCTGATGACTTGTTCAAAATTCGCGTGGTCGGCGGTGATTAGTTGCTTCGCGCGAAGAATCAAACTTTTTGGCAAGCCGAGACGTTGACTGATTGCAAAAGCGTTGCTCGCGCCGGGAATGCCAATCAACAGCCGATAAGTCGGTCGCAAAGTTTCGGCGTCGAATTCCACGCAAGCATTTTCAATTCCGTCCGTCGAATATGCAAAAGTTTTCAGTTCGGAATAATGAGTTGTCGCGATTGTCGCCGCTCCGATTTGCAGCAGTCGTTCAAGGATCGCCATCGCCAAAGCCGCGCCTTCATCGGGATCGGTTCCTGCGCCAATTTCGTCGAGCAAAACCAAATCGCTTGAGGTCACGTCATCAAGAATCGCCACGATTTTTTTCATGTGCGCCGAGAAAGTCGACAAGCTCTGTTCGATTGATTGTTCGTCGCCGATGTCCGCGAAAATGTTCGTGAAGACCGCAATACGTGAGCCGCTTGCCGCAGGAATGTAAAGCCCGCATTGTGTCATCAAAGCGAGCAGTCCGAGAGTTTTCATGGAAACGGTTTTTCCGCCGGTGTTCGGCCCGGTTACGAGCAGCATTGAAAATTTTTCGCCGAGCTGAATGTCAATCGGAACGACGCTTGCCGAATCAATCAGCGGGTGCCGCGCAGATTTTAAGTCCGTGAAATTTTCAAGCATCGGTTCCGTCGCGTTCAAATCTCGTGCAAGTTTTGCCTTCGCGAAAAGCAAATCGATGTCCGCCAAAATTTTCACGTTGTTTGTAAGCGAGTCGAGATTTTTTCTGACGGCGTCGCTCAAGTTGCGCAGAATTCTCATGACCTCGTGGCGTTCTTCCGCCTCAAGCTGTTTGACGCTGTTGTTAAGATTGACGACGCTCAACGGCTCAATAAAAACTGTCGCGCCGGTCGCCGATTGATCGTGAACAATGCCGGGAAATTGCGCCTTGTATTCGAGTTTGACGGGCAGAACGTAACGGTCGCCGCGCATGGTGACGAGTGCATCCTGAAAAAATTTTTGCTTGCCGCTGTCGTGAAGAATGTTAAAAATTTCGCTCTTGATTCGGCTTTGAGCGTTGCGCAGTTCACGACGAATCTTTTGCAGTTCGACGCTTGCGGTGTCGCGAACGGCTCCGTGGTCGTCGATTGCGTTTTCAAGTTGACGTTCCAGGTTGCCGAGAATTTCAAGTTCGGTGGCACGCGATTTTAATTGCGGCGCGTCGATTTCGCTCTCTTTGAAAAATTTTTTGACTTGGCGCATGGTGTACATCGTCGACAGCACGTTTAATAATTCTTCGGCGTCGGCAACGGAACCTAGGCGAATTTTCTTGAACGTCTCGCGAACGTCTCTGAATCCTCCGAGCGGCGGCGAACTCACGGCAAAAATTTTAACGGCTTCGGTCGTCAACGATAAATTTTCGCGGACGATGTCGAAGTCGTCGTCGGGCTTTAATTTTTCGGCAAGCTCTTTTCCGAAATTACTCGTCGCGCAGTCACGCAGTCGCGCCAAAATTTTATCGAACTCCAAAGTTTTGAAAGCGTCTCTAATCATTGAATCTCTCCCGAATTTTGATTTGTTTCTTGAATTTTAATTGACTTTGCGCGGGGCGTCAAATAGAATACACAAAATCAACGTGAGGTGAAAATTTTTTATTAAGAGCGCGATAATAACGGGCGTGACCGGGCAAGACGGCTCGTATTTGGCAGAACTGTTGCTGTCGAAAGGTTATGAGGTTCACGGGCTGATTCGCTACAACAGCACACCTTGCACTGAACGCATTGACCACATTGACGACGCGAATTTTTTTCTGCACTATGGCGACGTGACGGACTCATTGCGTATGATGAATTTAATTCGCGACGTTCAGCCCGATGAAGTTTACAATTTGGCGGCACAGTCTTCCACGGGACTTTCTTTCAAAATGCCCGAATACACTGCACAGGTAAACGGACTCGGCGCGTTAAAAATTTTGGAGGCGATTCGTCAAAATAAATCTGACGCAAAATTTTATCAAGCCGCCACATCACAACTTTTTGACGGCTCTCCGGGCACGGCTCCGCAATCCGAAAAATCTCCACTTCATCCCAAAAATCCCTACGCGATGGCAAAATTATACGCTTACTTCACTACAATCAACTATCGCGAGGCTTACAAAATGTTTGCTTGCAACGGCATTGCATTTAATCACGAGTCGCCGAGGCGTGGCATTGAATTCGTCACGCGGAAAATTTCAATCGCTGTCGCAAAAATCTGCGTGGGCTTGCAGGACAAATTGGCTTTGGGCGATCTGGATTCCAAACGCGATTGGGGATTTGCCGGTGATTACGTCGAGGGAATGTGGCTGATTCTTCAACACGACAAGCCCGACGATTTTGTTTTGGCAACCGGCGAGACACATACACTTAGAGAATTCGTCGCGTTGGCATTTGAAGAAATTGGCATACAAATCGAATGGCACGGCACGGGCTTGGACGAGAAGGCTTATTGCACTAAGACGGGAAAGCTTTTGGTTGAAGTCGATCCTAAATATTTCCGTCCCGCCGAAGCCGATTTGTTTTTGGGCGATCCGTCAAAAGCTCAACGTCTGCTCGGCTGGCAAAGAAAAGTTTCATTCCGCGAACTGGTCAAAATGATGGTGCAAGCCGATTTGAAAATTTTTGGAGGCGATTCAATTTGAGAATAGGAATTGTCGGACTCGGCTACGTCGGGCTGACTTTGGCGATTGCGGCGGCATCACGCGGCGCAGAAATTTTCGGCACGGAGCTCAATCCGAAGATCAAAGCTTGCCTGCAAAAAGATCGCGCCAATTTTTTTGAGCCGGGACTTGACGAACTCATTGCCAAACACAATCGCAAAAATTTTCACTGCGTCGACACATTCAATAACCCCCCCATTGAATTATTTGACGCGTTTATAATCACAGTCGGCACGCCGCTCTATCCGAATTCAACGCAACCGAACTTCGAGGCGATAAGCACCGCGATTGAATCACTGCGCACCGTTTACGACGGCAAGCAACTCGTGATAATTCGTTCGACAGTTTCGGTCGGCACCACGCGCAAAGTTGTCCTGCCGTTGCTGGCAAAGTTGAGCGGCAAACCTGCGGAAGAACTTTTCGTGAGCATGTGTCCTGAACGCACCGTCGAAGGTAAAGCTCTGCGCGAATTGACGACGTTGCCGCAAATCATCAGCGGAAACAATTCATCGGCACTGCAAATGGCGCGGCGAGTCTTTGAAAAAATTTCTCCGCAGATAATCACGGCGAACACTTTGGAAGAGGCTGAACTTGCCAAACTTTACTGCAACACCTATCGTGACATAAATTTTTCCGTCGGCAATGCGTTTTGTCTTGCGGCGCAAAAATTCGGCGTGGACGGCGCAAATGTGATTCGTCTTGCCAATGAAGGCTATTCACGTGCGAAAATTTCTTTGCCGGGCTTTGTCGCGGGTCCTTGCCTTGAAAAGGACGCTTACATTTTGACGGACAACTTGCCCGATTGCGCGAGCAAAAATTTTATTCTCTCTGCACGCAAGATAAACGAATCTCTTGAAGATTTCATCGTCGATTGGATCAAACGTCACGTTGACAAATCAAAGGCGGTCGTCTTGTCGGGCATGGCTTTCAAAGGTCGTCCCGCAACGTCGGATTTGCGCGGCTCGTCGTCGGTGAACATCGCCCGAAAATTACACGCGGCGGGTTATTCACTGCGGTTGCATGATATTGTTGCGCCTGTCGAAGATTTGGAGACATTGCAACTCGGAGCGGTCGTCACGGATTTATCGGCGGCTTGCGAAGATTCGGCGGCATTGCTGGTGCTCAACAATCATGAACGCTACGAAGAATTTCAACTGCCCGCGCTGAAAAATTTCGTCGTGTTTGATGCGTGGCACGTCTGCAAAAAAATCTTCGCGAGTGATTCAATCAAAGTCTTCACGTTGGGAAATTTTCTGCTTGAGGAGGCTGACACATGCGCAGAATAATTGTTACGGGCGGCGGCGGATTCATCGGCTGTCATTTGGCGGAATATCTTTCGCGGCAAGCAGACACGCAGATAACGATTATTGACAATCACTCGCGCGGCGCGGCTGACGAAATGTTTGCGAAACTTTCTGCGCGTGAAAACGTTATCGCTCTCAACGAGGACATGACGCAAAAAAATTTCTGCGCCAAACTTTCCGGTCGCTACGACGAAATTTATCACCTTGCGGCGATTAACGGCACGAAAAATTTTTACGAGCGTCCCTATGAAGTTTTGCGCGTCAATATGCTGTCGTTGATGAATATGCTGGAGTGGTGCACGTCGGAGAATTGCGGCGCGTTTCTATTTTCGTCCTCGTCGGAAGCTTATGCGGGAACCGTCAATCGATTTTCCAATGCCGCGCAGTTCATTCCAAGCCGCGAAGATATTCCGTTGACTGTCGATGACGTTTTCAATCCGCGCTGGTCATACGGCGGCAGCAAAATTGCGGGCGAACTTTTGACGATAAACTATTGCCGAACTCGTAACGTGCCGTTCAAAATTATTCGCTATCATAACGTTTACGGAGTGCGCATGGGCTTTGATCACGTTCTGCCGGAATTTTTCAAGCGCGTTCACGACAAAGTTGATCCGTTTCCGATTTTCGGCGGACAAGAGACGCGGGCTTTTTGCGCAGTTGAAGATGCCGTTCACGCGACGGAAGCCGTCATGCTTTGCGACAAATGCAACGGCGAATTGATTCACATCGGCAACAGCGCGCAGGAAATAAAAATTCTTGACTTGTTGGCGTTGGTGTTCGATGTGGCGAATTTTCATCCCGCCGTTGAAATTCATCCCGCACCAATCGGCTCCGTTGCTCGCCGTTGTCCCGACACGCAGAAATTATTTTCATTGACAGGTTTCAAGGCGCGAATCACTCTTGCAGAAGCTCTGCCGGAAATGTATTCTTGGTACGCGGAAAAATATCGTGAACTCTTACGAGACTGAAAGGAATTTTTTTTATGGAGAAGAACGCTAAAATTTTTGTCGCGGGACATCGCGGAATGGTCGGTTCGGCCATCGTTCGTGAACTTGTGCGGCAAGGTTACGACAACATTATCACGCGGACTCACGCTGAACTTGATTTGATTCGGCAAGCGGACGTTGAAAAATTTTTCGCCGAGGAACAGCCCGAATACGTCTTCCTTGCGGCGGCAAAGGTCGGCGGCATTATCGGCAACAGAGATTATCCCGCTGACTCAACTTATTGCAATACAATGATTGAAATGAACGTAATTCATGAGGCGTGGATACACGGTTGCAAAAAATTGTTATTTCTCGGCTCGTCGTGCATTTATCCCAAATTTGCGCCTCAACCGATTAAAGAAGATGCTCTTTTAAGTGCCGCGCCCGAATCGACGAACGAAGGTTACGCGCTGGCAAAAATTATCGGTATAAAATACTGCCGTTATCTGAATGAGCAATACGGCACGAATTTTATTTCGATTATGCCGCCCAATCTTTACGGTCCGAATGATAATTATCACCCGATAAACGGGCATGTTCTTCCGGCAATGATTAGACGCTTTCACGAAGCCAAAGAAAAAAATCTGCCGAGCGTGACCTGCTGGGGCGACGGCACTCCCATGCGTGAATTTCTCTACGTCGACGATATGGCGGAGTTCTGCGTCTTTGCAATGGACAATTACGACAGCAACGAGATTATCAACGTGGGCACCGGCAAAGAAATTACCATAAAAGATTTTGCAAACCTTGTCGCAGAAATTATCGGCTACAACGGCGAAATTCTTTGGGATCCTTCCAAACCCAACGGCACTCCGCGAAAAGTTTTGGACGTGTCTAAGTCGGCGGCTCTGGGCTGGACTTACAAGACTGAATTGCAAGACGGCATCAAGCTCGCTTACGAAGATTTTTTAAAACATTTCGCGGAGGAAAAATAATGGACAAAATCGGTATCGGCTGAGCTTTTGTAAACGAAACGGGCAAACGTCTTGTCAATGAAATGCTTGACGCAAATCGCCTGTCGCAAGGTACGTTTGTCCGCAAATTTGAAAAAGAATTCGCTCATCTGCATGAGCAAAGATACGGTATCGCACTCAACAGCGGGACTTCAGCTTTGCACGTCGGACTTGAGGCGATGAAAGAGAAATTCGATTGGAAGACCGCCGACAGAAATTTGAAAGTGCTTGTTCCCGCCGTGACGTTTATTGCCACGTCGAATGCCTGTTTGCACACGGGACTTGAGCCGGTTTTCGTCGATGTTGATCCGAAAACTTAAAACATTGATCCGAATCGCGTTGAAGAGAAAATTGACGCGGACACCGTCGCGATAATGCCTGTTCATCTTTTCGGACAGCCCTGCGAGACGGAGCCGATAGTTGCGCTTGCGAAGAAATACAATCTCAAAATCATTGAAGACTGCGCAGAGGCACACTTTGCCACGTACAAAGGAAAAACGATTGGAAATTTCGGCGAAGTTGCGGGATTCAGCACCTACTTTGCGCACACGATAACCACGGGCGTCGGCGGCGTCGTCACGACAAATGATAGCGAACTCATGGAAATTTGCCGTTCATTGCTTGCTCCGCTTCGCACGCAAACTGAAATGGACAGACGTTTCACATTTTTACGGCTTGGCTAAAGTTATCGAATCGGCGAATTCGAGGGCGCGATTGATCCGGATCAGATCGAGAATAAGGATTTTATCATGAACACGCGCAAAGAAAATGCGAAATATCTCACGGAAAATTTGCAGGACGTTCAAGACTATCTTCATTTGCCGCAGTATCCCGATTATGTCACGCATTCTTTTATGATGTATCCGATTGTCATAAAGAAAAATTCGCCCTTCACCCGCCGAGATTTGACGACGCGATTGGAGAAAAACAACATTGAGACATGCTCGATGATGCCTCTTTTGAATCAGCCGCTGTACAAAAAATTTTTCGGTGACCTGGAGAAAAATTATCCCGTCGCCGAATGGATTAATCATTGCGGCTTTTATGTCGGTTGCCATCACGGCTTAAACAAGGAACATTTGAGCAAGATTGTTCGTTGTATTCACGACTTCTTGAAGGAGCGGAAATTGAAATGAAACTGCATATTGGTTGCGGCGAAAAATTTTTGCCGGGCTGGAAACATCTTGACGCCCGAAAATTTCTTCACGTCGACTACGTCACAAATAAACTTGATAAGCTGGATATGTTCGCGGACAATTCTGTCGCGGAAATTTACGCTTGTCATTTGATTGAGCATATGCCGCGCTCAAGGATACGAAATGCCTCTGTGGACGGCGGTATTGTTAACCTGCTCTCCGTCAAAGTAGACGGGGGGATTAATGAAATCTCTGTTCTTTGCGAATGGTACAGGATTTTAAAACCCGGAGGCATCTTGAGAATTGCCGTGCCCGATTTTGAAGCTGTCGTTGAGGAATATTTGTCATCAAAAAATCTTGACAAGTTGCAGTCGTTTCTTCACGGCGGAAGTAAATACGAATTGGACTTCCACTATCAAACCTACGACTTCAAGAGATTGTCCGATTTGCTGACGGATGCAGGATTCTCGGACGTTAAACGCTATGATTGGCGGGAATTTTTACCGCAGGATTATGACGACTACAGCAGGTCTTATCTTCCGCACATGGACTTTGAACACGGGCGATTGATGAGCTTAAACGTGGTCGCAACGAAATAAACTTACGAAAGGAGAACTCATGCAGATAATTTTATTGTCGGGCGGCTCCGGGCAAAGATTGTGGCCACTGTCAAACGACGTGCGCTCAAAACAATTCCTGAAAATTTTCGACAACGGAGAATGCATGTTGCAACGAGTCGTCAAACAAATTCGCCGCACAAATTCAAACGCGTCAATCACGATCGCGACGGCAGACAAACAAGTGCCGCTCATAAAAAAATTTCTCGGCGATGAATTCGACTTGTCGCCCGAACCTTGTCGACGAAATACTTTTCCGTCAATAGCTTTGGCGGCGGCTTATCTGCACGAAGTTAAACGCATTGACTTGAACGAATCGATTATCGTTTGTCCCGTCGATCCTTACGTTGACGATAATTTTTTTGCGTTATTCACCACGCTCGCCGCGCAGGTTGCCGATACGCCTCTTGTACTGATGGGAATTGCGCCGACTTATCCATCTGAAAAATACGGCTACATAATCCCGCAAACTGCCGATAATATTAGCCGCGTTGTCACGTTCAAAGAGAAGCCGAATCTTGCCGATGCGAAAAAATTTATCGCTGCCGGTGCGCTGTGGAACGGCGGAATTTTTGCGTTCAAGCTCGGTTACGTTCTTGATAAAGCAGAAAAACTTTTGGGCACGTCCGCGCACGACACGTTGAAAAAAATTTATGCTGACCTTCCGAATATCAGCTTTGACTATGCTGTTGTTGAGCACGAGAAAAAAATTTCGGTCGTTCGATATTCGGACGAATGGAAAGACATCGGCACATGGAACACGCTGACGGAAGTCCTCGCGTCGAATTCAATCGGTCAAGTGCAATCGGATGCGACCTGCGCGAATCTTCACGTGATAAACAATTCCGACGTGCCGATAATTTGCATGGGCTTGCGCGACGCCGTTGTTGCCGCCGGGCCCGAAGGCATTCTTGTTTCCGATAAAGTTGCGTCCAGTTACATTAAACCTTTCGTAGAACGTTTGGACAAGCAAATTCGTTTCGCGGAGAAATCGTGGGGCAGTTTCAAGATTATCGACGTGGAAAGCGAAAGTTTGACCGTCAAAGTGACTTTGAATCGCGGCAGCCGCATGAGATATCACAGTCACGAACGCCGCTCGGAGGTTTGGAATTTTATTGCGGGCACAGGCAGAATTATCGTTGACGGCTTGGAAAAAATCGTCCGCGCAGGTGACGTGATTCAACTTCCGATTGGCAGCAAACACACCGTCATTGCCGACGAGCCGCTGAAAATTATCGAAGTCCAATTCGGGTGCGACATTACAATTGACGACAAAATTATTTGGCAGGAGATGAATTGAGTGGTTATCGTTGAAATTCGAGCAGGACTTGGCAACCAATTTTATCAGTACGCTCTTGCAAGGTGTCTTGCGCACAAACTGAACACGGAACTCAAATTGGATTTGAGCTATTTCAGTGATTCTGTCAGACCCGGTGATGAATGGATTGGACGATACAGATTGGGTGCTTTCAACATTCAAGAAAATATCGCTGCGCCCGAAGAAATTGCCCGCGTCAAAGCAAACGGGATAATTCCGCCGCCGTTGCCGAATCTTGAAAACTTTCAGCGCGATATCTACATTCAAGGGAATTGGATGCACGACGAATGTTGCTTTGTCGATATTATCGACATCATTCGCAAAGAATTCACGTTGAAGAATCCTTTGAGCGCGACGGCTCAACGTTGGAAAGAAAAAATTCTTGCCGCCGAATGTTCTGTATGTTTGCATTTCCGTCACGGTGATTATGCTTATATTCCCGAATATTTTAATAACCGCGCTGCCTATCCCTGGTCTGTCATTCCGCCGCTCGAATATTATTACATCTGTCTGAAGATTTTGAGACACTGTTACGGCAATTTGACGGCGTTTGTCTTTTCGGACAATTTACGCTGGGTCAAGAAGAATCTGCGTTTGGATATTCCCGTGGAATTTGTCGAAGGTTGTGCGACGGACGACGAGGAATTCATTTTGATGAGCCTTTGCAAGCACGATATAATTCCGCACAGCACATTCAGCATGTGCGCCTCATCGTTGAATGCAAATCCCGACAAAAAAATTTTTCATTCCGTGGCGTCTCCGCCCGAAACAGCTCAACAATTTCTCGATATGGCGGCGGAAAATAAAATCGCTCTGCCGCAAGGTGCTTCATGGCTCGATGTTCCAATCGATGCCGCAAAGGAGCCGAACATTGATCAAAAACCGTACTTTTCGCTGTTGCTCGCAGTTGATGATGACGCCGCAACTATTCAAGAGACGTTGAGCACGGTTTTGTCGCAGGATTACAAATATTACGAAGTCATCATTATCGACAACGCCTCGATCGACGGCAGCGACGACATTTGCAGGCAGGTCGCCAAAACGAATGATAAGGTCACGTTCATGGGTCTCTACGAAAAAATCACGCCGGGTGCCGCTTATAACATGGCTTTAAATTTGGCGCAAGGTGACTTTGTAATGTTCCTAAACGGCAAGGATCGCCTCGTGGACAACGCTTTGACTTTAATTTATCCCATAAATAATCGCGCTTTGCTGAACATCGTCAATTCTGTCGTTTGGTTCCGCGAAGACGCTGACGGTGACATCGACGTTGACGGCAGAAAATTTTTCGTGGAATTTGACGCGGCTTTTGGAGACTTGAAAGAGAATCTTCGCGCGGAACTCGACAAGCCGACGATTCTAAAAATTTTATCAGATAATGTTGCGCCTCTTGCCACAAAAATTTTCAAGCGGAAATTTTTGCAGGACAACAACATCAGATTCAATCAGAAAATCACCGACGACGCGAAGTTGATTTTCTTGACGGAGGCAATGCTTCACGCGGAAGAAATGTTTTTTACGCCCGAAATGTTTTACGTCGCGCCAAAAAATATTTGAAGGACATTTCTACGCCCGTCCAATTCCGTGCGCGAAAAAAGTTTTGCTTGACGAAAAGTTTAGTGCATGTTATGATTCGGCGCAGTGATTCGGCGCCTTCGTCAAGTGGTTAAGACACCGCCCTCTCACGGCGGGTTCAAGGGTTCGAATCCCTTAGGCGTCACCATAACGAAAATAACAAGGGCGTTGCGTGCGGCAACGTCCTTTCGCGTTATAAAGGAGGATATTTATGAGAGAACAACAAATTCGTGCGGCATTGGCAAAGGCAGTCAACGATGTGCGCGAAAAAAATCCGTTGGCACCGTCAATAACAAACACCGTCACTCAAGACTTTGTCGCCAACGCGCAACTGGCAATCGGCGGCTCTGCGGCAATGCTCTATCTGGCGGACGAGTGTGAATCAATCGCCAAAATCGCACCGGCATTTTACATCAACATGGGCACGGCAATGCCGTTTTACGCGGAGACTTTGCCGAGAACTGCGCGGGCACTTTTCGCGAATCAAAAGCCTTGGGTGCTCGATCCGGTCGGCATCGGACTTTCGGACTTGCGCACGCAGATTTTAAGTCAGCTGAAAATTTACAAACCGTCAATCGTTCGCGGCAATGCTTCCGAAATAATTTCGCTCGCAAAACTTTGGGGACTGATTGACGCATCGCAAGGCGGACAAGTTCGCGGCGTCGACACGACCGAAAAAGTTTCCGCTGCCAAAACGTCTGCCGTTGCCATTGCAAAATTTACCGGCGGAGCTGTTGCGGTTTCCGGCGAAGAAGATTTGGTCACCGACGGCAAAGAGTCGATTCAATGCGCGGGCGGCTCGATACTCTCAACAAAAATTACGGGCAGCGGTTGTGCACTCGGCGGCATCATGGCGATTTATTTGGCAGTCACGACGCCTTTCATTGCGGCATTGGCAGGCACGACAATTTTCAATTTGGCAGGCACAAAAGCGGCGGCTCAAGCAAATGCTCCCGCGAGTTTCAAAGTTGCGTTTCTGGATAACCTTTACGAATTGACGGGCGAGGAAGTCGCGGATAATTTCCGTGTCGTCGGTTCAATGGGCGAAATTTTTGAATTCGCGTTGCAGTCTCAAGAACTCAAAAATATTTTGGGGTGATTGATTTGAATACGTTGGTTGCAGTGGCAATTTCGCCCGTCGGTGTCGGCTCCGAACTTAGCAGTGACGTTGCCGAGGTCGTCAAAGTCATTCGCGAATCGGGCTTGCCGAACAGAACTTACTCGATGTTCACTGAGATTGAAGGCGATTGGGATGAAGTTATGGCGGTCGTCAAGCGCGCGACGTTTGTTTTGGCGGAAAAGGGAATTCGCACGGAAGTCGTTTTGAAAGCGGACATTCGCCCCGGATTTGTCGGCATGATGGACGGAAAATTGGCTCGGCTCGCTCAAGCACTCGACGCTGAAGAAACTCCGCACCTTGTCACCAAAGCAAAAGCAAGACGTTTGGAGGTCGTGCGATGAGCATTCGTGAACGTTTGGACATTTCCGCGTATCTGGTTATCGGTCAAGAGAACACGTCGCGTCCCGTTGAGGAAGTCGTTGCGGCGGCGGTCAGTGAAGGCTTTACTTGCGTGCAAATTCGCTCGAAAGTCGCCACTGCCCGTGAATTAATTGCGACGTTGGAAAAATCTGCGCGGGCGATTCGTGAACTCGGCAAAAGTGATTCGGTTGCGCTACTTGTCGACGACAGGCTTGACGTTGTATTGGCGGCGCGAGAAGTCGGCATTAAAGTTGACGGCATTCACGTCGGACAGAGCGACATTCCCGTTGACGTGTGCCGAAAATTTTTGGGCGAAGATTCAATCGTCGGACTTAGTGCGCGGACGGAAGAGCTTATCGACTACGTTAAAGGCGCGGACGTTTCGCAGATTGATTATTTCGGTGCCGGGCCGTTGCATAAAACTTTGACGAAGCCCGATTGCGGCAAAACTGCGGACGGACGAATTATCACGCACGACTTTGACGAATTTGCCGAACTCGCCAAAATTAGCCCGATACCCGTAGTTGTCGGCGGCGGCGTCAAACTCGCGGACATTCCCGATCTTGCCGCCACAAAAGTTCAAGGATTTTTCGTCGTGTCAGCTGTAGCCGGTGCAGACAATCCAAAGCTTGCGGCTCGTGAACTCGTCGCGGCGTGGAAAAAATTTTCTGCCCGCTAATCATTGACCGTAAAATTAAAAGCGTGACTCTTTGAAGGGTTGCGCTTTTTTGCGTAGAAGTTGAGGCTTGCGTCTTGTTTATCTGAAGAATTTCTGATAATATCTTGCCGATGAAAGGAGGTCGGTAAATTGGAGACGCAATCGGAAATCGTCGCGGAAGAAATTTCGGAGCAAAATCAATTCGCGGCGACAGTAGAAAAAATTTTGGACTTGCAAGAAAAAAATTCGCGGCAACTGACTCAAGTACTGCGCGAGAACGTGAACTTTCAAAACCAAGTGCGAATCGGAATGCAGAAAGAACTGGATGCCTTTCGTGAGCAGCAGCGCGGCGAAGAATTCACGCCGATATTGAAATCAGTCGCGACAGTGTGCGTGGAGTATAGAAAACTTTTGGCGGACGAATCAATTTCGCGGCGAATGCGTCGGACACTCAATTTGATGTTCGACGAGCTGGAAGATATTTTGGCGGAATACGATGCAGAAATTTTCACGTCACGGGTCGGCGAGCAACGTCGTCCGCTGCTGACAAAAATCGTCGACACCGTTAAGACTGCCGATAAAAATTTGCACAACACCATTGCCCGCAGTCGTCGTCCCGGCGTCATGAGAAATGGTCGCCCGCTCTATCGCGAATTCGTTGACGTTTATGTTTACGACGCCTCGGCAATTACAACCGTCAGAAAATCTGAATCGGTTCGCACGGAATAAAATATTCAAATTGACGTAACAAAGACCGCGCATGGACGCGCGGTCGTCGGCACACTGAGCGTGACGCGAAGTTTGCCGACACTAACGGCTGATGAAAGTTTTAACGTTGCGTCAACGAACGACTGAACGCCCCTGCGAGGTGCCCTTTCTTTCGCTTCCTTTCTTTGGGCAAGCAAAGAAAGGAAGTTCATCAGCAAAAAAAAAGTAGATCCTAAAAAATCAATCGAAGGAGACAACAATCACATGAGCACTTACGGCATAGATTTGGGAACAACTTACTCTTGCATTGCGCGCTTGGACTCGAACGGCAATCCCGAAGTCATTCGCAACAACGAAGACGACTCGAACACCGTGGCAAGCGTAGTTTTTTTTGAGAATGAAAATAATGTCGTCGTCGGACAGGCGGCTAAAGAAAACGTTGAGACGGACGGCGAACGCGTCGTGCAATTCGTCAAACGCGAAATCGGCAAACGCGACACTCGCACCTACGAATTCGACGGCAAAACTTATACGCCCGTTGAGATTAGCGCACTGATTTTGACGCGGCTGAAAAATCTCGTCGAAGATCAAGGCGGCACCATTCAAGACGTGGTCATCACCGTTCCCGCTTACTTCGGACTTGAAGAACGTTCCGCGACCAAACAGGCAGGCGAACTTGCCGGGCTAAACGTCTTGAGCTTGATTAACGAACCGACTGCGGCGGCGTTGAGTTATTGCGCACGTCAATTCCAGGAAGACAGGACGATTCTCGTTTACGACCTCGGCGGCGGCACATTCGACGTGACCGTTGTCAAAATGTCAATGGCGCAAAACGATTCGGGACGCGACGTTCAGAAAATCACGGTGCTTGCTACCGGCGGCGATGACAGACTCGGCGGCAAAGATTGGGACGACAGACTTTACAACCACATTTTGCACGCCTGCTGCGACGAAAACGGCTTGACGCCCGAAGAAGTCGAAGCTGAAACTCGGCAGGACATTCGCTCCAAAGTCGAGGAGGCTAAACGTAAACTCAGCAAGAAACAATCCGCCAAAGTTCGCATTGACGTGAACGGCTCGCGCACCGAAATTACAATCAAACGTTCGGACTTTGAGCAAATGACTTCCGACATTGTCGCAAAGACGATGAATTTTGTCGACGCCACGTTGGAAAAAGTTCCCGCCGAAGCGATTGATACTGTGCTGTTAGTCGGCGGCTCAACGTATATGCCGATGATTATCAACGCGGTTGAAGCGAAATTTCCCGGCAAAGTTCAGCAACACGATCCCGATCAAGCTGTCGCGAAAGGTGCGGCGATTTATGCGAGCATGTTGGTTGAAGAAGTCGATTCACTTTCTGCGGACGGCACTGAAAATTCCGACGGCTCCGGCAAAACTATTCCGCACGCCGAACAGCTCACGAGCAAATTCACAGTCGAGGATCAAACGCCGCGCTCATTCGGTCCCGGTGTCGTCGATACAACGGGAGCAAAGCATAAATACGTTTTGGAAAATTTCATCAAGATTGGCGAGAAAATGCCCGCGATTTTTTCCAAGACTTACTATCCGCTTGAAGACAATCAGGAACGCGTTTTGCTCCGTGCATTCGACACGTTAATTCCCTGCGTCGACGAGGACGGCAACCCGCAAGCTACCGATCCTGCGCACAACGTCAAACTTTTGGGCGAACTCGTCGTTAATCTGCCGCCGAATACAAGCCGCGACACTCCGATTAAAGTCACGTTCAAAGTTGACGCGTCCGGCGTGCATGTCGAAGCAGTCAACACGAAGACCGATGAGACTTTTGAAACTTTCCTGCGCACCGAATCCGATATTGACGTTGAGCGCAGTGCAGTTCATCAGCTCCGCATTTCCGCCGACTAATGTACGGTTTATCGAGCGACCAATTAAAAGCTCTGCTGAAAATTTTTTTCGCGCACAAAGACGGCTTGTCGCAAGTGAAATTGTTCGGCTCACGGGCACGCGGCGACTACAGAAAAAATTCCGATGTGGACTTGGCGATAAAATTTTCGCAACCGATTCATTCACAACTGGCGGCGGCTTTGGAAGGCGGCACCTTTCCTTACGCGATTGACATTGTAAATTTGCAGACGGCGGGCGAAAAACTTTTGCTCAACATCGAACGCGACGGCAAACTTTTATTCGCGGCGGACGGAGGTAAAATTTTAATGACGCTCGAACGTGTCAAACTCAAGCACGAAGATTTTTCACACGCTCTGGCAAAACTTCATGCGGCATTGGAAAAAGACATCGCGGCGGACGAACTTTACCTTGACGCGACGATTAAACGTTTTGAATTTTGCTTTGAGTTGTCGTGGAAACTTATGCGCGCCTTTCTGGAATATGAAGGTCTCGAAGTCAACAGCCCGCGTTCTGCAATCCGTCAAGCTTTTCAAACGGAGCTGATTGACGACGCCGCAACGTGGTTAGATATGCTGGAGAAACGCAACCTTTCAAGCCACACCTACGACGCGGAGACTGCTGCGGAAATTTATCGGCACGTCGCGCAGAAATATATTTCTCTGTTCGACAAACTCGCGGCAAAACTTTCCGACTGCTTGGAGAGCGACAATGGTTAAACTTTTCGACACGAGCGGCAACGGTTATATCGAAGTTGAGGTAAAGGATTTTTATTGCAACGACTTTCCTTGCTACTTCGCACGCACCGGCAAGAAAACTTATCTGCGAGACTTCAACGAGCCTTTCTACACCGTGCCCGATATGACTTTAGGCAGTATGCCTGTTGACGGCGGCAATTTACTTTTGACGTCCGATGAGCGTGATGAACTCGTTGCTGAAAATCCTGCCGCGCAGAAATGGATTCGCAAATTTGTCGGCTCGCGGGAATTTATTCAAAATATTCTGCGCTATTGCTTATGGCTCGAAGATTGTCCGCCAAATGAATTGCGCAAAATGCCGCCGGTTTATCAACGCGTGCAAGCCGTCAGAGATTTTCGATTGTCAAGTAAGAAGGCACTTACTCGTAAAAGAGCGGAAACGCCGTGGCTTTTTGCCGAACGTCGACAGCCGACAACGGATTATCTTTTGGTGCCGCGACACTCCTCGAAAAATCGTTTCTATGTGCCAATGGATTATGTTTCGAGCGAAATTATCTGCGGCGACGCAAATTTGATGATACCCGGCGCAAAGTTGTGGCACTTCGGAGTTTTAACGAGCTTTCCGCATATGACGTGGATGCGTGCAGTTTGCGGGCGAATTCGGGATGATTATCGTTATTCAGCTGATGTCGTTTACAATAATTTTCCGTGGCCGCCGTTCAATCGCGAAGTTGAGCGCACAGCGTCAGAAATTTTGATGACGCGCAGAAAATATCCCGACGCAACTTTTGCAGACCTTTACGACCCTTTGCTCATGCCGAAAGATTTGCGCAAAGCTCACGAGAGAAACGATCGCGCGGTCATGAACGCTTACGACTTCCCGAAAAATATGACGGAAGATAAAATGCGGCTCGCGCTCATGAACATGTATCAAAGCTCGGTGAATTTTTTGGAGTTGCTAAACGGAAAGGAATTTTAACAATGGCGTACAAAGTTAATCCGATTGACATTCCCGACGAGAATACGACTTTTTCGCCGCGTGAATGGAAATATTTTTTGGAAGAATTAAAAATGCGCGGTCTGGAGAAAGTTGACCTGTGCATTAACAACGCAAAATTTCTCGCTAAACTCGATCGCGCCGATGAAGAACTTAAGGCGGGTGAGGGCAAAATGTTCACACTTGAAGAGTTGAGGAATTTCTGATGCCTAACGTTTTACTTTTGAACGACGCACTTACCGATTTCATGTATTGAGCGCACAATGACAGAAAAATTCTCGACAAGATAAACGCGCTTTTGAATGACATTGAACGCAACGGCGCGGCTAAAGGTCTCGGCAAGCCCGAACGTCTCAAACATGAAGACGGCTACTCGCGGCGAATCAACGACGAACATCGCTTGATTTACAAAATGCAGGGCAACGTTATCGCCGTCAAATCTTGCAAAGGTCATTACGAAGACAAGTAAAATTTTTTTTGGAGGGTTGACTTTGGCTAAACGAAATATCTTTGAGATGCTCGGTTTGGAGTTTGATCCTCCTGACAACATAAAAAAAATTCGCGCCGCTTACGACGCATGGAAGAAACGCCTTACCGCCGAACAGAACACGACCGTTGACCCGACGCGCCTTGCCGAGATTCGTGCGGAACTTCAAATGGACAATTACATTTCGTTGACGATTGATAATCCGCGTTTCCGTCAGCAGGAAGCAGAGTCGCTCAAACGTCAGCGCGTGGAAGAGTTGCGGCTTTACATCGACATTCAGCGCGGCGACACGAGCGGCACGTTGCAGGTTAATCAAACGCAAATTCGGCAGGTACGCGACAAACTCAAGCTAAGTCCGTCAACGATTGAGGCGACGTATCGCGAACAAGGATTCGACATCAAACCTGCGCGGACTGCACAGAAAATTTTGGCGACGCTGAACAATTTCTTCATGAGCGATTCTGTGATGACGGAGCTTGCAAAAAATTTCGAGGCGTTCCAAAAAGTTCCCGATGAAAAAAATTTTCCGTGGTCGGCGAATGTTCATGACCTTTACGAATTGGCGCATTACATTGAAGGGCAGATTGAGCCGTCGTCAGATTTTTATCGCCGTCGTTCAACAGACGATTTGCGCGACATTTTCCGCGACGCCGCAAAAAAATTTTCCGCACCGATTCCGCAGTGGCAGGCGATTAAAGCTCTGCTCAACCTTGCGCAAACACAGATTTTCAGCACCGACGATAATCGTTTCAAGTACGACCACTCGCTGAAGATTGAAAGTCTCGCGGAATTTTTCGGCAAGATAAAATCTGCGCCCGAACTTTTCAAACGCGACAGCTATTTTGCCGACAATTGCATAAATCGAATTCGCCGCACCTTCCCGAACTTTTTGACCTATGAATTGAGCGCGGCACTTTACAACAAGGCGGCGGGCTTGCTGAAAAATCCTTATGAGGCGACCATTGACGTTGGAGAAAATTCTTTCTGCATGACGTGCGCGAACTGCGGAGCCTTTGAAAATTTCCGCACGCATGAAGATGCCGAAATTGCACGTTGCAAAGTCTGCGGTGAAAATTTTTTCGTCGAGTGTCCGAAATGCGGCAAGAAAACTCCCGCGACTGCCGATCATTGCACGAATTGCGATTTTTCCTTCAGCGAACTGAATAAATTTTCAAGTTACGTCGCCGAGATGAATTCTATGCTTGACCTTGTCGAACAGGCGCGCAGCACCGATGAATCCGTCAATCTCGTCACGGCGGAAATTATAAAAATTCTTGCCCGCGCACGTCTTTTAAAGCCCGAATCGAACGATCTCAAGAAAATTGAGTGGCGCATCAACAAGATTGCCGTAGAACTCAAACGCCGCGAACTTTATGCTTGGGCTGAAAAAAAATTGCCGAGTTTGTCAATCGCTCCCGCAAAAGCCGTCAGCGACTGCATGGAAATTCTCCGCAAAATTAAAGACTTCAAGCCCGCGCAGGAACGTTTGAAACTCATTCCGCCGAAAAGTCCGTTGAATTTGTCCGCGACCGTCAAAGAAAATTATTCGTCCGCGCCAACGTCGACAATCAGCAAAATTTCCGTCAAGGCGAAGTCGACAAGTGCCGTTGCCGGTGCTGATTTGATTTGTCACGTCGTTTGGCAGGCTCCCGAAGATTTAGGTGTGATGTTTACGTTGATTCGCAAGGTTGGCGGCGTCCCGAAGACTTTGCGCGACGGTGACACGTTGATTGAAAACACTGACCGCACCGAATTTGTCGACAGCTCTGTTAAGCCCGGCACGCTTTACGGCTACGCGATTTTCTCCACGCGACTTGGCACGAATTCGCCGCCGACAACTGCAACTGCTCTGCATTACAGCGATTTGGACGAGAAAAAACTCATTGCCAAGACTGAAAACGGTGCCTGCAAATTTATCTGGCGACTTCCGTCCGAAAATTGTTTGGGCGTGAGAATTTTGCGCAGTGACAGCGCGGGAAAAAGCGTCGTCGTTGCCGACTGCGTTCAATCGTCGTCGTTCGTCGATAAAGCCGTAAAAAATCGCGAGACTTATCAATATCGCCTGCAATGCGTTTACAATTCGGCGGAAGACATCATCAACAACAACGAGAAATTTTTTTCGCGGCAATCGAGCGATGCGGCATTGAGCGGCATTTGGAAGATTGACAAAACTTACAAGTACAGCCACGGCTTGACGGTGACCTTGACGCCCGAACAACCGCCTAAGCCTTTGGAAAATCTTAATTGTTCCGTCAGCGGCGGACGCGTGCATTTCAAGTGGAAATCGACAGGCGACTTTGCGATTTGGTTTAAAGAAGTCACTAAGGAGCCCGCGCAGATTGATAAAAAGATTTTTGAGCTTGACAAAGTCGATGAATTGCTCGGCAGCGGAATTGTTCTCAAGCGTGCGGAGTGCGTCGACGAAATTTGCGAATTCTCTCTCGGCGGCGACAACGTAAGAATTGCCGTCATCAGCGCGACTAAAGAATTCGGCTTGCTCAACGAAATTTTCACTTGCGCGAACGTCGATCCGTGCGAAATTGACGAAACCAAGACTAAAATCGACGCGGGCGGCTTAAAACTCGTGCTGAAGTCCGTGCCCGAAAATTTATACATGATTCACTACAAAATTAACACGAGCGACGCCGACGATCTTTACGCGACGATTGAAATGGCGAAATCACGGCAGATGAATCGCATTTACGCCGCAAAATACGCGCAAGATACATTCATCACGCAGACACATTTGCCGCCGAAGGAAATTTACATCACTGTTATCGGCGAATACAAGTTCAGCGACGGTTCAGCGGCATATTCCGCGCCGAGCACGTTGATTTTGAGCAATAAACCGAAAGAAATCGTCTCTTATCGACTTGAATGGGGCACGAGCGGCATTTTCAAGAAAGAACTTCACGCCAAAGACTGCAAATTGATTATTGAGAGCACTGCACGACCGACGCCGGAAATGTTTTTGGTTTGTCGACGCGACGGGCGCATGAATATTGAGCTTGGCGACCCTTCAACATACAAATTCGGCACGATTCGCGCTTATGAAGACGGTTACAGCGGCGGAAAAATTGAAATTCCGCTTCCGAATGACACGTGGAAAGAAATTTCGCAAGGAACTGTCGTAAAATTGCTCACGTCCAAGGAAAATGAACGGCGTTTCGAGTTGAAAGCGTCGCGTCCTGAAAGTCTTATCGTCCCGAAGAAGTAATTATCCATCGGAGGTTCCGTGAATGTCTATGTTCAGCAAGTCGGAGGCAGTCTGCCCGCATTGTCTCAGGAAAATCAAGCTCGGCGATATGAAATTTTTTTGCGTGCCCGATGAAGACAACCGCCACGAAGTAAAACCGTCGTTTATGGACAAAATCAAAGGGCGACTTCCCGTTTGCAGGCGAAAATTCTGTAAAAATCACGGCTTGACGATTCGCGAGGCAGCTTGCAAATACTGCGGAGAAATTTTGCCGCCGCAAATCCTTTTCCACGACAAATTTTTGAGTTTCTGCGCAGTCGGCGTGGCAGGAGCCGGAAAATCCAGCTACATGACGACTTTATTGCATGAGCTGAAATATTCGGGCTTACCTTGGGTTTTGCAGGCAATGGACGTGGAAACAACGCAACTTTCGCAACAAAATGAGCAGCACGTTTACGAAGAGCGGCATTGTTTGCAGGGAACAACGGCGGGAATTTCGCCTAAGCCGCAACTTTGGACGATACTCGACAATTCAAAGCAGAGCGACAAGGTTCCGACTTATTCATTGACGATTTACGACGGTGCGGGCGAAGATTGCGAGCACATTGACTACACGCCGCTTGATGCGAAGGTCAGCCGATATCTTTCCGGTGCGAAAATGCTCCTGATTATGTTCGATCCGCTGTTATTGCCCAGTGTCCGCGCAGAAATTTCGCACGAGACTTTGAACGCGTCAATGGCGACCGAAAGACAGACTTCCGCGCCTGCAAATATGGTCAACATGATCAATTCTTTGGCAAATTACATTCGCCGCGCCTGCAACATCGCTCCGGGCAAAAGAATCGACCGTAAAGCCGCCGTCGTTTTGACAAAAATCGATGCTTTGACGGAAATGTTGAACGGTTTTGCTTCCGACGCGACGATTTTAAAGCAGAGTCCGCACATTCAGAGCCGCGCGTTTGTCGAATCCGACAGCGAGATGATTGACTTGGAAATTCGCGACTGGTTGACGCGACAAGGCGAAACGGCGTTTTTGAGTGCCATCGACGCAAATTTTAGGGACGTGAGAGTTTTCGGCGTTTCAAGTTTCGGCAGACCGCCCGACGCTTACAAACGTCTTGCAAAAGTTCGTCCGCACAGAGTTTTAGATCCTTTGATGTGGTTTCTTGCTTGCGAAGGCATTATTCCGACGATTTAACGAAAAAACCTCCGACGCTTGCCGAAGGTTTTTTATCGGGAAAGTTCCTTATTGTGAGGTTTTAACATGTCAGTCAAAAATTTTATTGCTGATTATCGTTT
>CAJOHG010000012.1 GCA_905234395.1 uncultured Selenomonadaceae bacterium | reverse complement strand
ATGTTCGATTTTAAAGATCAAGTGGTTATCGTCACGGGCAGCGGTTCCAAACGCGGAATCGGTCGCGGAATTGCCAACATGTTCGCGGAAGCCGGTGCGCAAGTCATTATCGCCGACATGAACGAGCAAGGTTGCAAAGACACCGTTGCGGAAATTCAAGCGGCGGGCTACAAGGCGGACGGCTTTGTGCTCAACATTGCCGATGAAGATTCGGTTAATGCGTTCGTCAAGCAGGTCAAGGACAAATACGGCAAGATTGATGTTTTGGTCAACAACGCCGGCATCACTCAACGCATCACCGTTCACGACATGACACTTGCCGATATTAAGCGCGTCTTCAACGTCAACATGTTCGGCACATTTTTAATCACGAAAGCCGTTGTCGAAGTCATGAAGGAGCGCAAATACGGACGTATCGTCAGCTTGTCAAGCGTCTCTGCCAAACGCGGCGGCGGAGTTTTCGGCGGTGCACATTACAGCGCGTCGAAGGCGGCTCTTCTCGGATTCAGCAAAAATCTCGCCCGCGAAGTCGCCGAATACGGCATTACCGTAAACTGCGTCTGTCCCGGCGCGATTAACACCGACATTCGCAAGAACATGAACGGCACCGAGGAAGACGACATCAAATTGGCGCAGGATATTCCGATGAAACGTATCGGCGAAGTTTTCGAGGTTGCCGGTCCGATTGTCTTCCTTGCGTCGAAAGAGGCGGGCTACATCACCGGCGAAGACATTGACATCAACGGCGGCTCGCACATGGACTAAGCAATTAACCTACACCCTCGACACTCAATAATTTTGAAAGGCGGTCGGTCGCGGAAAAATTTTTCGTCACTGACCGCCGATTTCTTTGTGAGGAGAATTTTCATGAAGGACAAATTTGAATCGCTGTTGCAGGAATATCGGCGGCAGAGCGTGCACTTTCTGAAGCTCAAGACCAGTTATCGCGACTTGTTCTTGATTCTCGACGACGCCTATTATTTGACTTACCGCGACTCGTCAAAGGAAATTGCCGTGAGCATTCCGATTAAGCCGAAAAATTCCGGCCGCGCGGAGGTTGAACATTACAACACCAACAACCGCAGTTTCGACGAGTGGTTTCAGCACGTCTGCGAACTTTACGAGACCATGAGCGACAAAGACGAATACAATCCGCCGAATTTTGTCGACATACGAATCAATTACATGAACGAGGACGAAAAAGTTCCGCTGAAAGATTTTCTTGCCATCCTGCCGAAAACCGACTACCGTTTTTTCAGCGACTACATTTTCTTCGAGAAGATCGGCGAAGGTTTTGAGAAGGTCGAGAAAGATTATCGCGTCGAGGAAAGTTCAATCAATCCGCTGATTCGCTATTGGCGGCATTTCGACGAGATCAAGCCGTTTGTCTACGAGCCGTTTAATCCCGTGGAAAAATTGGCGGTCAATCTTTACGACATATTGGAAATTGTGCCCGAATATCAATCGGCGCGATTCGTCTTCGACAACGGCTCAGTGCAAATTCTCAAAAAAATTTTGGAGTTCAAAGCGGCAGAAAAATAAACAACTGATTGAAGACTTTGTCGGCTTATGTTGCCGGCGAAGTCTTCTTTGATTTACAAAATTATTTGTTCGCAGGTAGGAATTATTATTGACAACGCGAATTATCATAAAAAGTTTTAACATTATTCGGAGGATAACGACGGAAAATTTCAGGGACTGCAGACAATGAAAACGGCAAAAAAGATTCTAAATGTCATACGGGACAATTTTCCCAACGGAATTCGCAACGACTTCATTGATACGCATAAAGTCTTGCGCCTTTGCGGTGACGAAAATATTTCAAGGAAAGCTGTCGCAGAAATCATTCGCGAAAACGGAATTGAAAACGGCGGACGATTTTATTTTATCTCTCCCGAAACTGCGACGGAGATAAAATATTTTTTCGCCGAGCTTTTGCAAAGAAATTCGATTCTCTATTATTCTTCCGTTTATAAAAAGCATTCGGATTTTTTTTCACGGCGGAATATTTTTTCGTCCGAAGTGCTGAAAAAAATTGTGCAGGCGACGAATATTTTTTATTGCTCTTCGGAATTTTGTTCGGCGAAATTCACGGCGAATCTTGATTCTTTCGTTGCGAGCATTTTTAAAATCAAGGAAAATTCTTTGTCGCTTGAAGACTTGCAAGAAAAATTTCCCTATGTGCCGCCCGAAAAAATTCGTGTCGTGCTCTCCAACACAAAAAAATTTCTGCCGACAACTCCCGGCAAATACGGTTCTGTCGACAAAATTCAATTCGACTTCAAAGAAATTCACGAAGCCAAAAGTCAAATTTCCGCCTGCATCGCCGCCAAAGGTTACGCCACGATTGACGACTACACGCTGTCTTCAAATTTCGCGCTCAACTCTGCTTTTGCCGAAAAGGATTTGCGCAACTTGATTTACGAGCAATTTCTTACTTCCGACTTCGCAAGACAGGGCAAAAGGCTTGTTAAAAAATACGCCGTCACTAATCAAAAGGCTGTCCGTTTGATTCAAAAACTGCGGAATTTTATTGCCGCGCAAAGCGAATTGTCAGTCGAAAAGTTGTACGTTGTCGCCCGGAATTTGGGCATTGCCAATCGCGAGGCACTTGATACCGCATACGAAAAGATGATTCGCGTCGAAAAAAATTTATTCGTCAATGATTCGCAGTTGCATTTTGATGTTCGCGCCGTCGACGAGGCTTTGAATTCCTTTGTGCAAGAGAAAATAATTTCATTGCGTTCCGTCACGAGTTTTATCGGTTTTCCGTCGATTAAAGGCTACTCGTGGAATTTATATCTGCTCGAAAGTTTCTTGAGAAAATACAGCCGCAAATATTTTTACGACACGTCCGGCGTTAACAATGACAATGTCGGCGCGATTTATCCCAAGTCGATGAAATTTGACAGCTATCTTGATGTGCAATTGTCGGTCATTGTTCAAGAGAAAATCCCGCTTGAATTTTCAGCCGTCGAAAATTTTTTGTCCGAACAAGGTTTTCGGTCGCGGAGAATGAGCAGAGGTACTGAACGCGTCATTTCGAGAGCGAAAAATTTGATGAATTCCGTCGGTTAAGTATAGCGATTAAACTTTTGCCGATAATTGCCGCGTCCGTTGAAGTGTTGTCGCGCCCGAAAGTCACGCGAATTGTTCCGCCGATATAACTTTCGGGAACGTGCAGAGCTTGCAAGACGTGAGAAAATTTTTTTTGATGTGAATTGCACGCCGAGCCGGTCGCGACGCAAATATTTTTCAAGTCCAATCGGTGCAGGAGAGTTTCGCCTTCGCAATGCCTGAACGACAAACTCAAATGACCTGGCAGACGATTATCGCCGCCGTTGACGATAAAATCAATGTCGTTTTCGCGCAGACAGTCCAGCAAAATTTTTGCGCAAGTCGATGAGCGACCGGCGTTAATCTGCATGTCGCGACAATTCTTTTCGAGAGCGAGAGCCATCGCCGCAATCGCCGGGAAATTTTCAGTGCCCGACCGCAACGACGATTCTTGCCCGCCGCCGTCAATGTAAGGTAAAATTTTCAGCCCGTCGCGAATGTAGAGAAAGCCGACGCCTTTTGAGCCGTTGAATTTGTGAGCCGACGCCGACAGCATATCAACGCCGAGTTTTTTAACGTCAACGGGAATGTGTCCGACGCTTTGAACGGCATCCGTGTGAAAAATTTTCCCGTGATTGTGAGCAATCTCCGCCAAAGTCTGAATCGGTTGAATGGTGCCGACTTCGTTGTTGGCGTGCATGACGGAAATAATTTTCGTCGACGGCAAAATTTTATCGCACAAATCAACGGGATTGACCGCGCCGAATTTGTCGACAGGCAGTTTTGTTACCGTGCAACCAAAATTTTTCATCGCCGCACAAGAATTCAAAACCGCTTTGTGTTCGACGGCGGAAGTGATGATGTTCGGGCGAATCGGCAAATTCGCGACCGCAACCGACTTTATCGCCCAATTATCGCTCTCCGTGCCGCCCGATGTAAAAAAAATTTCGTGCGGTTCAGCGTTGATACATGCAGCGATTTTTTCACGCGACTCCCGCAAAATTTTTTCGGCAGACGAGCAAGCTTGTAAATCGCCGACGGGTTTGCAAAAAATTTTTTCTGCAGGTCAATCATCAATGCCAATGCTTCCGCGTCAATTTGCGTCGTCGCCGCGTTGTCCGCATAAATTTCACTCGAACAGCTTGCAACCGTCATTCTTAAAATCCTCAATCTTATCCAAAATATCTTGCGGCTCAACTTCCAAAAAATTCGCCAGACATTCAAGACAATAAAAACTCTCGGACTTCGCGCCCAAGAGTTTTTTTGTTATGCCGATTTCATTTTTGCTTAACGGATTTTTTCCGCAATCAACGCACGCAAAATTTTTTTTCGCCAATTAAATTACCTCGAACTTTTTTAAACGACGCGTCCGCCAAAGTAAATTCAATCACGGGCACCAAAATTTCTTCCAATGATGCGCCGCCGTGCACTTCAACCGAATGCATTCGCCCGCCTGAAAATCTGTCGTAATTCGCCTGAACCCAATAGCCGTTTTCTGCCGTCGCGCAATCGGGCTTGTCGTCAATTTCACTCGTCGGACAACATCGCCCGGAATGTTCGCCTTTTGAATGCATTTTATGACGAATTTCGCGACCGTACATCACGGCTAATCTACTTGCGCCGTGATCCGAAGTCAAAATAATTTTGTCGGCTTTGCGTTGAATCAGAGCATTTTTTATTTCGTCAATCACTGCGCCGATAATTTCCAGCTCGTCACAAATGTAGAGCGGCGCGGAGCATTTCCCGTTCAAGAAAATTTCGGGCGAGTGTTTCAAATCGTCGAGCCGTTGATTTTTGGCAAATTTGTCGCCCGTCCAGTCGTCATAAAAATTTTTGTTCAGCGAGGTCAATGTGGGCATTTCAGCGCGAGCTACTACAATTTTAGTCGTCAACTTTGCACGCGACGCCAGTAATATAATACAACTCAAAAATTCCACGCCGAGAGCATCCAGCCAATAGAGCTTGGAATTATTATCAAGCCTGTCCAAAATCGCCCGCCGCGTTTCAAATTTATTGTAAGGTCTCGTTCGAGCAAACTCTTCGACTTGCGCCTTGAATTCGGCATCGTCGACGTTGCAGATTTTGATTCGCTTGTACCGCCGAAAATATTTCGTGATCGCCGCGTCGTCAAAATCGTAGTCCGACAAATAATCTTTCATCGCCGAATAATTTTGCCCGAAAATCGGCGGCAATTTTTCTTTGCCCTGCACGGCTTGAATCATTGCGCGACGCTCCTCGGCAGTGTTGTCCGTCAAATATCGCACGACGTTCACATCAGCCGCAAATTTCGACAATCGCTCCAAATATTCTGCAAGATACGGCGTTGACATCCCGCGCAAAATTTTTTTCCGTTGCGAATAGAACTTCCCAAAAATTTTTTCGTCGGTCACGTCAAGCAATGCGAACAATAAATTTCTCCGATACTCGTCGTAATTCGCGGAAATGTCGGCGACGTGTTGAAGATATTCGTTCGAAATTTTTTTCTTGAAATTCGCCGCGAAGGTGCGCCAATGTTCGGGCGGATAATTGTCGCAGTTGTCATCCAGAAAATATTCGCGCCATTGCTCCTCGTTGAGAGCGTCAGCCGAAACGCCAAAATTCTGTTCCCGATTTTTTATCGCGTCGTGGAAAGAATTTATCTCGCGCACATTCACCAGCGGCAGATAACTTTTCACGGTCAGCGAAATTTGTTGATCGGTCTCCGGCAACCTCAACAGCTCAGAAAAATTTTCCGCATCGGTTTCAAGATTCATCGAGGGATTGTATTTCACGACGGAAAAATTTTCGGTGTCCGCGACTTTGCAGAGCTGATTTGCACGAAATTTCCCGTCCTCGTCGGCAAGACGTTCAAGCACATTTTCGATGCCGCGACAAATAAAAATCACCTTGCGACCAAAATTTCTGTCGTGCAACGAGCGCAAAATATTTTCCTGCCCGGTGAAGTAAATGTATTCGCCCAAACCAAAACAAAGCGCGTTGCCCGCCGCAATTCGCAACTTCTCAACGAGCAAATCGGTATCAAGCGGTGAATCGCCCGCACAAAAATCCGAGACGTGAATTTGTTCAAAGTCACCGAAAATTTTTTTCAGCTCCGCGCTCGTCTCAAAATCTGCAATAATAAAATACGGGCGCATATCGTCCCGCTTCAAGTAGATTTGAATTTTCCGCACGGCATCTTCAACGGTCAAAGTTTTCACGTTCAAGACTCCCTCAAAAGTTTCAAGCCGACCTCGTAATTTTTGTCCACCAGTTCAATCAAAAGTTTTTTCGCGTCGCTGTCGGTCATGCGCATCACCAATGCCGACACTTTGTCATAAGCACCGCCGCTGTAATATTTATTTTTCGCGAATTCCCTGATGATCTCGTTCGCGCGATCGTTCGGATACCATTGATAAACATCGCCCGACAATTTCAACTCCAGCTCGTCGCGCACTTCGTCATTGTCGTCCAATAAACCGCGCTCCTTGCCGACAATCTTCCGACTGAAATTTTCTTCAATTCGTTGCTTATCGTTCAGCGCGGAAAGATACGACGGACGCTTCTCCAAATAATCAATCGCGGACTTAACGTCTTTTTCTTCCGGCGAATTTGCCATGACCGTATCGAAAACTTTTTTTGCTTTGTCGCGTTCGGATTGCGGCACCATTATCAAAATCGGCGTGCGATGAATTTTTGACCACTCGCGCGGCGAACTGCTTCCGACCACAGATTGACACAACTTCAAGAGCGTATTTTTCAACTGCTTACGCTGAATTTTTTTCGCAAAGTCGATGATGTATTTGTTGTAGCCGCCGAATGCATCGGTGAAGGAACTGTTCGGCAAAGAACTGTACAATTCTTTAAGCTCCTCGTCGTTCAATTCGCTGAGCTGATACGAAAATTTTTCCCGCAAGATTTTAAACGGGTCGGAGAGCGCGTCGCGAATAAGTTCGGCATTTTCGACCAGCTGATCCAAAAAAATCTTCCGCTTGCTCTGAACAATTTCGCCGCGTTGAGACATCTCTTTTAAAATCGAGAAAAAATTTTTCAGCGCGGGATAATATTCGCTGAACACGTCGGCGGGAATTTTCAAATTGAATCGGCAATAATCCATCCAATTTTTAACGCAGGCATTGAGCGATTTCCCGCCGATGCCAAATTTTTGATTTTCGGCGACAATCTTACAGTCAACAATTAAATTCTGCAAATCGTCTTCGGCAGTCTCCTTATCGCGCAACCAAATTCCGTCGCCGTCAGTCACGCGCTTGCGACATTCGGAAACAACGTTTTCTATTCCGATTTTCTGTGCCAGCTCAAAAATTATGCCGCCTTCAAAATTTTTTAGGAAGTCGGTAAAAATTTCGCGACCTTTGTCAGCCGTGAAAAAACTTTTTAAATCGCGAAACGCCGCAGGATTTTCCGTCAAAAATTTTCCTGCACGTTCCGACAAATCCGCAATGCTGTCCGATTCTTTCGAGTGAGCAATTCCCGCGAGCAATCGCAAAAATTTTTTGTACTTGTCCTGCGCGTCGTCGACGTAGCACCACAGAGGATAGCCCAATTTGTTGAGTTTTGTGCGAAGTTTTTGTGCGCTCTGCTCCACAGAAATATTTTCCGTCACGTCAAAAACTGCGTTTACGAATTCCATGAACTGCCGCTGATTCGCCGACATAATCTCCAAATATTTCGGGCGATAATTTTTTGTTGAAGTGACAACTTGCTTGATACTTTCGCTGATACATTCCGCCAACTTTGCCGCCGACATTTCTCCGCCTTGATTGCCGTCAATGCCTGCGCTGAATCGATAAGGCTCGTCCGCGTAGTCTTTGAGCAAAAAGCCCGTCAAGAACGCGTAAATATTCAGCGGCATGAATCCGCGTTCGAGCAGGTATTCAAAAATTTTATCAAACGAAATGCGCGCCTCTCTGTCGATAACTCTTTGAATCAGCGCGTCGAGTTCAACTTTAAGCCGCGAAATGTTCAAGTCGGGATAAACTTCCCAATATTTCCCGCTCATTTGCCACAGGTCGCCTAAAATAATTTTTATCTGATTTGCCTTGAGCATGGAAAATTCTTCTTGTTTGATTCCCGCTTCCGGCATCTTTTTTAAGTTTGTCGTTTGAAAGAGAGTTTCGGTAATGGCGGCGTCGTCGAAAGAATACGGATACAATCGGCGCACATTGTCTTTCATCTCGGCAACAATCCCGCTTGTATTTCGGCAAGGAATTCCTTTGCGCTTATCGTCAAAATTTTTCAGCGCGGGATAATAAACAAAGTCGCCGTTGGCAAAGGAATTGCGCCATTCCCGCAAACAATCTTCGGCTTTCATTTTCAACTGATTGGCATAGTCGGTATCTTTGCCGCGCCAATATTGCTCCTCTGCGGAATTTTCGAGCCAACGATTAAAAATCTCGCGGCTTATCAAATTTGCCGACGCGTCGATAAAAACCAATTTGTGATAGCGTTCTTCACGAGCCGCGACTATCAGTTGAGTGTAAATTTTATTTCTGTCGTCTTCATTGTGCGCGAAAAATACGGCGGTTTGAATCTGATAACTTTCCTTTTTATCGGCGAGCCTGTTCAACATCATCTTGAAATTGTCGGCTGTGACGAGATTCAAGACAAAGCGACTTTTCTGCGCCATGGTCAACGGAATTTCTTCCATGAGTTTTGCGGCATTGACCAAATCGGCAGTGCGAACATTTTCCTCAATGATCTTTCTCAATCTCTCAATTTCGGCGAGATCTCCGTGCATCGCCATCACCGCGAACATCTCAACTTTGCCGGATTTTTTGAAAAGAATTTCTCTGCGCACCAACTCATTGGCAATGCTGACCGCGCGACCGTTTTCCATGTCGGCAACGCCCGTAAATGCAAGCTCAAGATTTTTTTCGGTAGGACGGAAAATTTCAACCTGCCCGCGTGACTCTTGATTAATCGCCTGAAACAACAGCACCGTCTTTAAAACGATTTGCTCATCTGCATTCAAATTGTCGCGGTTGAGCGCGTAAGAATCAAGAATCGTGCGAATCGATTCTTTCAAATTCATGCGCCCGACGTTCCCGCCGTGTTCGTCAACGCCGCTCTCGTAGAAAAAATTCCACAGATAATCAATCGTGAGCAAATCGCCGTCATCGGGACTTTTCGTCGCGATAAAATCTTGAAACGCTTGAACATTCGGGTCATTGTTTTTTATGAAATTGAAAATGCTGCGCTGATTCGATGCGAAATAAGCGGCAAGATTTTTCAGCAAAACGGCGGTCATCGGGTGAATCGGCAAAATATCGGTCAGAATTTTTTCGTCGTGAATTTTGGCAAACTCCATTACGGCTTTTCGCGCAGGAGCAGTCCGTTCCCTAAGCGCGGCGGTAATAAGTTGCCAATTACCTTGAGCGAATTCCTTGACTTTCAACGCGTGCCCGATAAGTTCCAGTGCAATGTTGTCGGGCATTCTGATTTCCTTGTGTTTGAATCGGTCGTAAAGTGTTCGGAACGCCTGGTCGCCGACGCCGACGAGACTTTTGGATTCGTGAGTGGCGATTACAAAATAAAACGGCGTGATATTCGACAGCTCCGCCAGCCGCTGAAATTCGTCGAGATTATTCCGATTGTTCCCGAAGAATTTGGAGAACTCATCCCAGAAAAAGACTATCGCCTTCAGATTATTTTCCGCAATGACTTCCGTTATCCAATCGATAAGGTCGCTCATGTTGATGTTGAAAGCGCGAATTCCCTCGCGTTCGCCGAGCCGCAAAATTTCTTCAACGAGCTGTGAAACTTCCGCTTGAGGATTTTTCAGTCGGTCAATAATTTCTTCCGCGCTTCTGTTCGACAAAGTTGCCGACATTCGATACTCCGGCTTTTGAATTTTGGCGCGGAACATTTCCAAATTTGCTTTGTCAGATTCAAGCCACTCGGCGATTTTCCCGCGTAAAGTCTTTGAGCCGTCGAATTTGTAACTGCCGCTTTTGAGCGCAACGGTTAAGCTCTCGAACACGGCAAAAATCAATCGTTGCGTCGAAGTGATGTCGCCGGTCGCATAGCGAGTTGTCGTGACGACTTTTCCGTCACGAATGGCGCGAAGTCTTTCACGCAGATCAATTTCGCCGCGCAGATTGTCGTAGTCGTTGAAATAGGCGTCGAAGTCACTTTCGGAGCACGACAAAAGATTTTGCATCATCCAAACGATTCGCGATTTGCCCGTGCCGTAAGAACCTTCAAGCCAAATGCTTTTCTTGTCAACACGCGAAATTGCACGCTCAACAAATTTCAACAGCTCAACAACATCGGCGTGCGGAAAAGTGCTTTGCCATTTATTTTTCGGGTCTTTAATGGAGCTCTCGTTTATTTCGGGATAATAGCCCTCGTCTATAACAAAATATTCATGGTACTTGTTTGCCACGTATGCCACGCCGTCACCTTCTCAAAGGTCAAACAAATTCAGAACGTCCCGCGAATTTTTTTCGGGAACAAGCGAAATTTTTTCCAAATCATGAGTGAAAGTCGCGTTGATGAATTCGGGATAATTTGTCGACAGCCCGTTTAGAAATTGTTGCATCGTCTCGCGGTCAATGCCGAAAATTTTCATCGGACTCACTCCCGCCAAATTTGAATCACGAATCAAGCTCGTTAAGTTGAACTGATACCAATCGTCAGATGTCTCCGCGAATTTGTACAGAGCATACAAAATCACGCGCCCATCGTCAACTTTAATCGTCGTTCGTTTCAATGTTTTCAAACTGTTGCCTTTGCTCGTCGTCGTGCCGAAATTCAATTCCGTGCCCAGTTGAGTTTCACAAAGTCGCTTAAAAGCTTTGGCGATAGACTGCGAATCTTTAACAGATACGCCGACGTCGCGCAATTTTTCTTCGACAATTTTACGGTCAAATCCTTCACCGACGCGCAGATTTTCAACGTACCAACGCATTTGAGGATTGTTGTAAACGAGATTGACGAGAATCAATCCCAAAGCCGTCGCCGTGTTCCAACCGATTTTTTTCACCAGTCCGGTAAATTCCGTCGGCAACTTGCTTTTCCTGTCGACAAGCTCGGCGTCAAAAAGAAAACGTCTGAACTTCGCGATTTGAATAATGCCGAGCTGATTCTCCGCCAAAAATGATTCGGTATTGGCGAAAAAATTTCTGATCCATTCGGACTTCGGCGCGTGGTCAGAAAAAGTATTCAAGCTCCGATTTTTCAAAGTGCCGCCTCCTTCGCCGGGCAATTTGCGCGAATCAAAAATCAGACAACCGCCGTGCAACTCGTGACATTGCAGACAGTGAACGCATTTATCGCGGTCAATGGTCAAGCCGTCGTTGAAAGAAATCGCGCCGCGTTGACAATTCGATTCGCACACTCCGCAACCGATGCACGTCGCCGATTTATGAAAAACCGACTTGAAAATTTTCATGGCAGGCGTACCGATATGGCAGGCGTGAACTTTTGCGACAATTTTGCCGTCAAGCTCGGCGACTTCATACGGAAAGGCGGATTCGTCGATTGTTTTAATCCACTCGCGCCAATCGCTTTGAGGATTCGTGACGGTGATGTAAAGATAATCGTCGATAATTTGTTCGTCGTAATTGTTCAGCGGATTTTTCAAGTCGCGACCATTGCGCCGATTCAACCAGCCGCCGTTCGTGATGTACGTGTCGCTGTCGTCGGTGACATTCGCGCGAACTAAGTCGACAAAATTTTCAACCGCGTTAGGGTAGGCGTTGTTGCGGAAAAAATTTGCCCTGCCGCTGCTCATTGGACAAAGCAGACATCCCGCGCGAGAATTGCCCTTTTTATACGCCGCATTAATCGGCAAGTCGTGAGCGAAAATGTACAGCCAAATTTCTGCCGAGCTCCATTCCAGAATCGAGTTGTGCGAATATTGACCGCGTTGTTTTCTGCCGACATTTTCAACATCATATTCCGAACGACGCAAACTTTCTTGTGCGCGAATGCCGACAAAATCTGCTCCGACAAAATTTGGCTTGTTCAATATCTCGCGGATCTTCAAAGTCTGCGGCGCGGTCTTATGAACTGAACAACACCAGCGCAAAATTTTTGACGGTGCGCCGAAAATTTCCCATGTGTCTTCCGGCAAAAGTTTCGACTCCGCGCGATAAAACTCAATGCCCTCTGCCAAACACTGCTTTTCTACCGCGTCGATGATTTTGTATGTGTCGGGAAATTCCATATGAGTATCTCCGAACACGACGATAAAAGACGACTTCGGCAAGGCGTGTTTGACCAAATCCAACAACACGATTGAATCTTTGCCGCCGCTGAACGCCACATGAAAACAATTCAACTGATTCTTTTTTCGCCGCCAATAATTGTAGATGCGCTTGATAGTCGCCTGCCGCAAATTTTCCAACAGCTCATAATTTTTTTTGGTCATTGCCTTCAAATCAATCGGCTGAAAAATTTCGGACTGCGGAAGGTCGTCGACGAATGCAACTTGCGGTTTTTCATAGAGACTGCCGCCTTTGAGCACGGCAATTTTCTGCCCGCGATAAAAATAATTTCCCGATTCCGCCCAAAGATACGGCACGTCATTTTGATTTTCATAATGCCACCGACGATTAAAATCCAAAAAATTCATTTCTTCGGCGAAAATCGGGCGCGGCTCTTTGGACATTTTTTCTTCAGTGTCCGTCAATAAAATTCCGCCGGTCTCGTCGTCAAAGTTGTACTTGTACATAATGCCAACGATTTTCGTTGCGCAGATAAAAAATCCTTTCATTGCCTTGCAAAGGAATTGAAAAAGAGTAGTCGAATATTTAAACCGAAAAAATTTTCTTGTGGCAGGTGAAATATATGGCTGTCGATTTGAAACGGTTGTGCATGGGATGTATGAACGAATTGCCGCATCCGCAAGCCGTTTGCCCGCATTGCAACCGGTCGCGACAAACAGAACAGAATGGAGCCTTGCAGTTGGCGCAAGAAACGCGGCTGAAAAATCCCGGCAACGGAAAAGAATATCTGATAGGCAAAACAATCGGACAAGGCGGTTTCGGCATCGTGTATGTTGCCTGGGATATAGTAAACGAACGCAAAGTCGCCGTTAAAGAATATTATCCCTATTCCAAAATCGTTAATCGCACGCGCTCAAATACAGTCAACGTGATGCCGAACACACAAGAAAACATCGACTTCTTTAATCATCAGAAAAAGCGGTTCCGTCAAGAAGCACAAAAGATGATGCTCTTCAGTGACAGTCCGAATATCGTTAACGTTTTTGAATTTTTTGAGGCGAACAATACGGCGTATATTGTTATGGAATTTATCGAAGGACAAACATTCGCGCAGGTGCTGGAGAGAGTTCCGAATAAGCGCATGTCGTTGGAAACGGTGCTGGCGAATTTTAAACCAATCGTTGACATTTTGGAAAGGATACACACGACGCCGTTTACAGATGAAGACGGTTGGCACTCCGGTATCATACACCGCGATATAAGTCCCGAAAATATCATTTACGCTGTTGACGGTTCGGTTAAACTTTTGGATTTCGGAGCGGCGCGTTCTTCAGACCCGACGAATTCCACGGGTATTGTGAAACACGGTTATGCGCCCTGGGAACAATATCTAAGCAAAGGCTCCGCCGCAACTCAAGGTTCGTGGACAGATGTTTATGCTTTTGCCGCGACAATTTATCAAGCAATCACGGGAAAATTGCCGCCGAAATCGATTGATCGTTCCGTGAAAGATACGATTGAAATGCCGAGTTCTCTGGGCGTCGATATTTCTTCCGAACAGGAACGAGTATTGCTCAAAGGTTTGGCGGTCGATTATAAAAATCGTTATCAAAGCATTAAGCAATTCTACGACGATTTGATGAGAGCAATTTATAAATCAAAAATGCAGGAGGATAAACCGAAAAAATCGTTTGAACAAGCGGAATCGCCAAAACAATCGACAGTTACGGAATCACGCGCAAATTCGTCGCAAGCTTCTCTGCCAAACATTAGAATTTTTTTAATCGGTATTGTTTGCGTGCTGGCGGTTGCGCTAATTTTCGTGGCGAATAAAATTTCAACAGTCGACACTGCTCAGAGTAACACAAAGACAGAAACAACCGATACTGCTTACCGCAACGCGAAAACAGATTTGAGTTTGAGTGGAATTGATTTGGGAGTTTCAATTCTTGACGCAGAAAAAATTTTCGGCAAACCGCAAAAAATTAGGAGAGTCAGCGATGAGGAGATGTATAGTTACAATGGTTTGACCGTTTACGCGCACGACGGACATGTCAGCCGCATCTTAACGATTGATCCGATGCGTAAGACTTTGCGCGGGTTGCAGGTCGGCTCAAACTACAGCGAAGTTATTGACAAATACGGAGCAAACTACATTGATTCGGTTGATGTCGCCGGTGACATTATGCATAATTATATTTATTTTTTTACCACGCTTGACGGCAAACAAGGTGAATTGTGTTTTACCTTAAGGAAAGGTCGCGTCAGCCAAATCAGTTTATTTTACAAGTGAGCGAAGGAGAAATGTATATGAACTTTCAAAACAGCATAACGGAACAAACGATGGTGACGGTAAAAAATAAATGGCTCAAAGAGTTGCATGAAAACAGCGCGTGGCTTGAACAGGAAATGCAAAAAGAAATTTTCGACTTTCTCAACGAGCGCGAGAATCTTTGTACGGCTGATTTTATTCTGCGGCGACAAATTCAGATCGCTTGCCCGGAAATTTTGGACGCGGCTGTAAAATCGGCGGGACTTGATAAAAATGACTACGCTGACTTGAGCAGAAGCGGAAATGTTCAGTGGCAGCTGAAATTAATCGAAACGTTGAGCGTTGCTCTTGCCGCCGAAAGATTTTCGGGCGTGAGTGATTTACGTTTGGATCGTCGTCAATGGAAAAAAATTTTGCTCGGCGAGGCATTCTGCAATCGCGCCACGGCAATTAAATTAATTTTCGCGCTGAAAATGGACGAGGTCACCGCCGCGAAATTTTTAATCACGAACGGCAAAAATCTTTTCAGCACGCGAAATCCTTTCGACTATCTCTGCGTGTTCTGTTTGAAAGGAAATTTCAGTTACGACACGGCGGTTGCTCTGCTTGAAAAATTTGAGGCGAAACGGACTTCAAAAGGCGGCAAACAAGATTCAATGGAGTTTGCAACAATTCAACTGGAAAATGAAACAGCTCGCATTTTGGCTGATGATAAACTTAATGCAAAGGATAAGCAAAGGCAAATCGTAAGTTACATGCTTGAATGCGAGAATGAGTTTGTGGCGAAGGTCGAGCGCAAAGAGCGTCGAGCCGAATATCCGTCCGGCTTCTCCAAGCAGAATAACTTGAAGTTGAAAATTTTTCTGCGATATTTGACGGAGCTTTATCCCAACTTTTTACAATGGAAAGAGGTGAATGAGTTCGATTCTTACTTGTTTAGTCGAGCGGTGCAAACAAATGCCGACGGTTCGCCGAAAAATCCCGAACAGCTTATGCAGGCGATGAAAGACGCGCAGGAAATTTACTTCATGGAGACGGAAGAGCTTGAAGAAATCGGCTTGCCGACCGGCAATGAGAAAAATGAAAAAGGTCAGCGGCAACTGAAGGAAAAGCAACGTTACGATGTCATTCCGTTCAACAACGCGATTCTTCTGCCGTTTAAGAATCTGTCGAAGACTTTGCGTTCAAATTTGCGGGCGGAAGAATATCCCGACAACGCTCAAGACGTTGACCGCAGCACGATTTTATTTCTGGCGTATTTTTTCATCTGCGGTTGTCGTGCACAAGAAAATCGGCTTGAAGAATTGGCGGAGAAGTTGGACGCGGAAATTGATGCCGAGGAGAATTCGCAGAAAAACAATTTGCTCTACGCGTTAAAAGCCGTCGTCAATAACGTTGAGTCGCTGTCCTGCGAAGAAAATCCGTTGGAGCTTTACATTGATTCGTTGAATGAGCTGCTTGAAAGTTTTAATTGCAACGAATTCTATGCGCCGTTCGTTATTGATAAATTTATCTTGTTCTGCCTGTTGAGTCTTCGCACGCCAAAAAACTCGGAGGACTTCCCGGCGTATCTCATGAATCTTTTGATAGAGAGCAGTTATTACTTCAGCAAAAAAATTTTGGAGGGGAACTAAAATGTCTGATAACAGAAAATTTCTGCCCGTCGGCACTCAACTGATTGAGACAAACGGGACGCGCTACAAAATTTTGCGCAAGATAGCCGGCGGCGGTTCGTCGATTATTTACGAGGCTGAACAAGTCGGCAATTTTCGCATGTTTATATTGAAAGAATGTTATCCAAGTTCGACAAAATATTTTTTCACGCGGAAAGGAGGCAGCGTTTGTCCCGTTAATTTGGAAGATATTGAGGCGTCGAATTATCTGCGCAGCGTGAAAGAAAATATGGAGCGCGAAAACAAAATCGGACAACTGATCGCGAATCGAACAGGACGAGCCGTTACGCCGTGGGGAAAGTTGAACGTCGACAAAGTGATTATTGATGAAAAAATTTTTGACGCCGCCGACAGTTTGTTTATTGTTATGGAGCGTGTCACCGACCGCGAAAAGTCTCGCGGTATTTTTTTGACGGATTTGCTGGACGAATGCTCAAAAGGTTTAAGTGACGACGCGCCGCTTAGAAACGGTGGTTGCCCTTCGCCGCACGTCGCAACAAATATCGTTGAGCAGCTGTTGAAATCGTTGCGCGATGTTCACGCGGCGGGCTATATTCACGGCGATATAAACGATTCAAATTTTTTCTTGATGGGTCATGATTTTCGGAACGGCGATATAGGCGTCGGACAACTGCTTGACTTCGGCAACGCGCGACAAATTTTGGACGACGGCTTGACGGCTCCGATTAAAAATATTTTCAGCACGCCCGGTTATTGGTCACCGGAAATTTTTTTGCGGCAGAACGAGGACTTGAGACTTTCGCCCGCGACTGATATTTATTCCGTCGGCTGTCTGATGATGTATCTTTTTTACGGCATGAAGTACAAGGAGGCTCGCGGCAAGGATTTGGCAGGCTCAAAGCGTGTTCCGTCCATTTCCATTCCCGAAGCCGTTCGCCACGGTTACAGGCGCGATGCCGCCGAATTGTTCAGAAAAATTTTGTCCAAAGCTCTCAAGTTCAAGCCGCAGGAACGTTATCAGAACGGTGCCGCCATGCTTGAGGATATTCTTCGGCTGAAAAAATTGACTGCGCCGCCGAAATTTTTGCTGGCTCAAAATTTGTTCAGATGTCCTTATTTCGTCGAAGGCTCGCGCGATGCTGAACTTGACGCTCTGCAAAACGACTTGAATCAAGGCAAGCACCCGCTGTTTATTTTCGGCGTCGGAGGAATCGGCAAGACCGAATTGGCGAACGAATTCGCGCGTCGGCAGATTAAAATCGGCACGCCCGCTTATTTTGTCACGTTCAAGGGAAGTATGAGCGACACGGTTTTGAGTTTGAAATTTTCCGGCTACGAATCGAATTCGCCCGGCTCCGAGGCTGATTATCGTCGCAGAATCGATTTACTGAAGGAAAATTATCAAGGTTGCCTTTTGATTGTCGACAACTTCGACGACGACGAAAAAACTTTGTCCGCGCTGATGAATGAGCCGGCTTATCGTGAAGTCGTTAACGGCACGGGACTGAAAATTTTATTCACGACACGTTCGCGCCCCGATGAGATCACAAAAGAATTAATGCCGCTTGATGAAGAAAATGCAATGAAATTGTTTACGTCAATATCGCCCGTAGCGCAGGAAGATGAGCAAATTGTTCGGGAGCTGATTCGCGAGGCGGACTGCCACCCAATGACGGTTGAATTGCTCGCCAAAACGCGCGAGGATTCGTGGCGGTCAATCTCTTACAAAGAGCTTTTGCAACGACTGCGCTATCAACGGCTTGACGATAAAAATTTGCCGCACGTCGCCATAAAAAAAAATTTGACTGAACGCGAGGCAAAAATTTATGAGCACTTGCGGACGTTGTTTGATGTTTACAAGCTCGGCGATTATCGGCAAGCGATTTGTCATGTTACGTTGTTGCCGATTGACGGTTTCGACGCGGCTACTTTCGTGACAAATGAGGACGACGATAAAAAAATTCAACTGAAGAAATTGGAAACGCATTCATGGATTCGGCGGCGCAAGGAAGATAATCGTCTGACGATTCATCCGCTGATTCGCACGATTTTTAAGAATGAGTTGCGCCCGGACGATGACGATTGCTCCGATTTTTTACGGTGTATTTGGAACGTCGTCGACAACAGCTATCCGCCCGATTTGGAATTTTTCGCGCAAACGGCTGAACTTTTTGAACGTGCGACGAACGATTTGTCCGACAGATGCGGCGACTTTGCGTTTTATGCGGGATTTTGTTTTATCGCGACGGGAAAATTTTCGGCGGCAGTCAAGTATGAAGACAAGGCGGTCAAAGTTCGTGAAGTTGCGCTCGCCGACAATCCTCGCGAACTTGCTCGAATATACAACGACGCGGCTGTTGCTGCCATGAACAGCGAAAATTTCGGCGTGTATGCTGACGGCGGACTTGCCGGCAACGAGGGACTTTCGGCATTGGGCGGCGATTTTGTAAAAGCGATGGATTACATGAACAAGGCGCGAAAAATTTTGGAGAGCTTGCCCGAAGTCGAGGATAAGCAAAATTTGGCGAACGTCTGTGCAAGCACGGCGATGTTTCTGGGCAACCGCGAGGACGTTGATAACGCATTGCCGCTTGCTCAAAAGGCAGTCGACATTTTCACGGAATATCCGCCGCCGAATCTGTATGAGAAGGCGCACGCTCATCAAGCTTTGGCTCAAATTTTGGTGCTCAAAAAAAAATACGCCGAGGCTTTGGCGCAAAATAAAATTGTTGTGACCATGCTTGAAGAGTTAATTCCACATGAGCATCCGATTTTGGTTACGGCTTATCGGGATCTTGCCGAGAGTTATGCTTTAACCGAGGACTATCAACTTGCCGAAGATTATGCGTTGAAAGCCGTTGCAATGTTTGAAAAAATTTTGCCCGAAGTCAATTCCGAAGTGTTGACGATTTATAAAGTGCTCACCGAAATTTATCGAATGAGCAGACAGACCGAGAAATACACGGCTTGTGAAAAAAAGACGTCCGAAATTTTATTGAAGGTACAGCAGTCGATTTGGAAAAATAAGTTGTCTTATGCCGAGCGCATGATAGAGGCGGCTCAAGTGCCGGTCGACGAAAAACTTTGCAAAAATCCTGTGGTCGCGGAAAATTTGTTGGCGTCAAAGGCGCGGGATTTGGTCAAATACAATCGCGAGGCGGCTGAAGCTTGCAGACAACTTGAAGATTATGATTCGGCGGAGAAATTTATTGCGGCGTCCATGGAAAAAATTTCAGCGCAAACCGACTTAATCGAAGTGTCGACGACTTTATTCACCGCCGCACAGATTTATTTCGGGCAGAGAAAATTTTCGGAAGCGTTGCCGAACGCACTGCGGGCATTGACCATGATTGAATCGACATCACCGCGAGACAACGACAAATTCAGCGAGCAACTGATTTTTTTGGGAAAAGTGTACACGTCGCTCAAAGAATATGACTCTGCGTTGAAAAGTTTTGAACGCGCCGTTGAAGTTCAGCGACAGAATCCGCGACCCGAAAACGCCGTAATGGAATTGGCAAATCGATTGGCGGCAGAAACGTTGATGCGGCTTGGAAAATTCGACGACGCAGAGAAAATTTTGACGGAACTTTATAACAAACAACGACTTTATCTGCCGGAAACGACATGGAGAATTCAAGCGGTGAAAAAACTTTTGGAACAAGCTCGCAAAAAAAAATTGCCGAACGAGTGATAAAAACCGCGTCGGAAAATCGAACAGAAATTTATCGGCGCGGTTTTATAATGCGTGCAAAAGGAGTTGAGCGTCATGAAAATTTCGCGCAGTGTATCTTATCATTCGTTCGAGGACAAAGTTTATGTTCACAATGCGGCGAATCAGAAAGATTACGTCATGGACGAGGTTGCGGGTGAAGTGTTGAATTATATTGCGGCGAATCCCGGAGTTTCCGCGCCGAAGTTGCTGAAATTTTTTGCGGTGCAGTATGTTCAGCACGACGTTGGCGAATTCGTTGACGAAATGCTCGGCGAAGAAATTTTGACTGAAATTGAATGAAACTTTGTCCGCGCAGCAAAGGAATTGAAAAAGAGTAGTCGAATATTCAAACCGAAAAAATTTTCTTGAGTGCAGGTGAAAGTTATGGCTGTCGATTTGAATCGGTTGTGCATGGGATGTATGAACATTTTGCCGCACCCGCAAGCAGTCTGCCCTCATTGCGGATGGTCGCGACAATCGGATCAGAATGGAGCCTCGCAGTTGGCGCAAGAAACGCGGCTGAAAAATCCCGGCAACGGAAAAGAATATCTGATAGGCAAAGCAATCGGACAAGGCGGTTTCGGCATCGTGTATGTTGGATGGGACATTGCCAACAATCGCAAGGTCGCCGTCAAGGAATATTATCCCTATTCAAGAATCGTCAACCGCACGCGTTCAAATACAGTTAACGTAACGCCGAACACACAAGAAAACATCGACTTCTTTAATCATCAGAAAAAGCGATTCCGTCAAGAAGCACAAAAGATGATGCTTTTCAACGACAGTCCGAATATTGTCCACGTCATTGAATTTTTCGAAGCGAATAACACGGCGTATATTGTTATGGAATTTATCGAAGGACAGACATTCACGAAAGTACTTGAGAGATCAAACGGGCGCATGTCGTTGGAAACGGTGCTGGCGAATTTTAAACCGATAGTCGACATTTTGGAAAGGATACACACGACGCCGTTTACAGATGAAGACGGTTGGCACGCGGGCATCATACACCGCGACATCAGTCCGGAAAATATCATGTATCCTTATGACGGTTCAGTTAAGCTATTGGATTTCGGAGCAGCAAGGTCGTCTGATCCGACGAATCCCACGGGCATATTGAAACACGGTTACGCGCCCTGGGAACAATATCTAAGCAAAGGCTCCGCCGCAACTCAAGGTTCGTGGACAGATGTATATGCGTTCGCGGCTACGATTTATCAAGCAATCACGGGAAAATTGCCGCCGAAATCGATTGATCGTTCCGTGAAAGATACGATTGAAATGCCGCGTTCTTTGGGCGTTAATATTTCTTCTGAACAGGAACAAATATTGCTCAAAGGTTTGGCGGTCGATTATCGAAATCGTTATCAGAGCGTGAAGCAATTCTACGACGATTTGATTAAACAAACGTATCAACCGCAAATTCAAACACCGAATCCGCAAGTGCAGGTGACTCCGCAAACGTTGATAAATCCGCCGCAACCGACGACACCGCAAAGTGATTCGTCGTGGAAAAAAATCGCATGGGGAGTGGCAGCTGTCGCCGTAATTGCCGCTTTGTTTTTGCACAATAAAATAGGCACCAAACAAGTTGAGCTGGGCAATCTTAAAAGTCAAATTCAAGCCAATCAAGAGCGCATGACCAATTACGGCAACTTTACGGCTGATTACGGCTACGGCTCGGATTCTTACTACGCCGATAAAGCGGTCGTCTTTGTCAACAAGAATTCCGAAGTCAAATTGCCGATATACTGTGATCAGTTTAAAACCAAGGAAGATCATGTTTCTTGTAATTGTGCCGACGGCAAAGGGCTTGTTGATTTGAAATGGGAATCTTCGTTCGACAAAAATCACAAAGCAAACGTTATCATTACCACCGGAGACAATGCCGGCTATGCGACAATAAAGTTTACGAACACGATGAGCAGCGACAACTTTGAAGTTCTGGTCGTAGTGTTGCAATAGCGAGGTGCTCTCGATGAATCTTATCGACAAATTGCCCGTTGCGGTGATTATTGTCGCGGTAATAGCCGCGCTGTTTTTCCACAGCTCCGTAAAGAAGATCGACGAAGAAATTGCCGCCATCAATAAAGAAAAAATACTTTCCGAAAGATCTCTGAATCGTTATGCCGACATTGAAAAATATTTCGGACGAGCTTCCGACGAGTTTTATTCAAGCAAACCGATAGTCATTCTGCGCGGCAATGGCGACAACGGCACCATTCCTGTTTATTGGGCGAGAAATACCGAATCGGGCATCACGGCTCATTTTAACGAAAACATTTTGAATGGAACGTGGGGCTCCTGGGAAGGTAATTGGTCGAATCTCAACATAACTTCCAAAGTGACGAGCAGCTACACCACGGTTAACTTTACGAACAAAGCCAATGATGAAAAGTTCAGCGTGCTCGTTATCGTGAAGTGATTCGGCGGAAGGTGATTCACTGTGACCGATACAAATCGGCTTTGTTTAGGATGCATGAACATTTTGCCGCACCCGCAAGCAGTCTGCCCGCACTGTGGATGGTCGCGACAATCGGATCAGAATGGAGCCTCGCAGTTGGCGCAAGAAACACGGTTGAAAAATCCCGCCAACGAAAATGAATACCTGATAGGCAAAGCAATCGGACAAGGCAGTCTCGGCATCGTGTATGTTGCCTGGGACATCGCCAACAATCGCAAAGTCGCCGTTAAGGAATGTTTTCCTTATTCAAGAATTGTTAATCGCACTCATTCCAATGCCGTCAACATTTCTCCGAACACGCAAGAAAATGTTGACTTCTTCAATCGACGGAAAAAGCGATTCCGTCAAGAAGCACAAAAGATGATGCTCTTCAGCGACAGCCCGAATATCGTTAACGTTTTTGAATTTTTCGAGGCGAACAATACGGCGTATATTGTTATGGAATTTATTGAAGGTCAGACTTTCGCGCAAGTTCTTGGCAGAGTGCCGAACAGACGATTGTCGATGGAGTCCGTGCTCACAAATCTCAAGCCCTTAGTGAATATTCTTGAGAGAATGCACAACACGATTTTCGCCGACGATGACGGTTGGCAATCAGCAGGTATCATTCACCGCGGCATTAATCCCGACAATATATTTTTTTCCGCAGACGGTTCAGTCAAATTGTTGGATTTTGTTTCACTCACATTTGCCGAGTTATTCGATAATCATTCTACAATGGTGTACAGGATGAACTGTCATTGGGCTTATGAGCAATATCTAAGCATAGGTTCTGCCGCCGCTCTAGGTTCGTGGACAGATGTATACGCATTCGCCGCAACGATTTATCAAGCGATAACTGGAAAGTTGCCGCCGTCTGCTACCGAAAGATCTGTCAACGACACCATTGAATTGCCGAGTTCTTTTGGCGTCAATATTTCTCCTTATCAAGAACGAGTATTGCTTAAGGGTTTGGCGGTCAATTATAAAAATCGTTATCAAAGCATTAAGCAATTCTACGACGATTTGCTTCAACCGCCGATACCGCAAACGTCGCCTAAGGTTGAGCAAAGTGATTCGCCGTGGAAAAAAATCTTGTGGGGCGTGGCAGTCGTCGCCGTAATTGCCGCCTTCCTTCTGTGCAATAAAATGAATCTCAAGAACAATGAACTTGCCGAACTGCAGAAACAGACGCAACTCAATCAAGAGAAATTGAAAGGTTACGGCGAATTCGCGGCTGATTACGGCTACGGCTCCGATTCTTATTATGCCGACAAAGCGGTCGTTTTCGTCAACAAGAATTCCGAAGTCAAATTGCCGGTATACTGCGACTTGAAAGACTTCACCGCGACGCTTAATTTTCTCAACGGCAAAGGTCTGGTTAATTTGAAATGGGAAGCACCGTTCGACGAAGCTCATAAAGCGAACGTTATCATTCGTGCCGGCGATAATGCAGGTTATGCAACGATACGATTCACAAACAACATTAACAGCGACAACTTTGAAGTTTTGGTAGTCGTGCCGAATTAGCGAGGTGCTCTTGATGAATCTTATCGACAAATTGCCCGTTGCAGTGATTATCATTGCGGTAATAGCCGCTCTGTCTTTCCAAAGCTCCGTAAAAAAAATCGACGAAGAAATTGCCGCCATCAATAAAGAAAAAATACTTTCCGAAAGATCTCTGAATCGCTATGCCGACATTGAAAAATATTTCGGACGAGCTTCCGACGAGTTCTATTCAAGCAAACCGATAGTCATTTTGCATGGCAACGGCAACAGCGATACCATTCCGATTTATTGTTTCAAGAATAAGAAAAATATTTCGGCGGTCGCCGTCAACGGTATGGTCGAAGGCAAATTTGACACTTGGAACGACAAACGGGTGAATTTGACGGTCACGTCCAAAACGGCTCGCGGATATGAAATGGTCGTTTTCAAAAACAACGCTACCAACGAGGAATTCCGCGTGCTTGTCGTCGTGAAGTGATTCGGCAGGAGGTGATTTACTTTGGGCGATTATCTCTGTCCGGGCTGTATGTCTCGTCTTGAAAATGCCGACGCGCCTTGCCCGTATTGCGGCTGGAACAAAAATATGACCAATCCGCCGAATCAGTTGCAAGCAGGTTGCCTGTTGACAAATGAGAATCAAACTGACAATTACATCATCGGCAGGAGTTTGGGACAAGGCGGTTTCGGCATCACTTATCTTGCGTGGAGCGTCAATCGCAATGAAAAGGTTGTTGTCAAGGAATATTTCCCGCTCAAACTTGCCGACAGAGAAAGAGGCTCAAACAACGTCACGCCGATTGCCGCTCAAAAATCGAATGAATTTCAACACGGCATGAACGGCTTGCTCAAGGAAGCTTATGATATGCTCGCATTCACCGCCGATCCGAACGTTGCCGACATCAAAAATTTTTTTCAGGCAAATAATACCGCTTATATCGTCATGGAATTTGTTGAAGGCAAAACTTTAAGTCAAATTCTTGCCGAAAACAGAGGACTCCTGCCGCTTGAAGTTGCGTTGAATAAATTGCAACCGATAGCTGCGGTGCTTGAACGTATGCACAATCCGAAATACGATGCTCAAGGGCGAATTATAAGAGAGGCGTTGATTCACCGTGACATCAGTCCCGACAATATCATTTTCGGACAAGACGGCACGCCGAAATTGCTTGACTTCGGCTCGGCGCGTTCATTCAGAGAAAGTTCTTCTGCGATTGTGAAGTCCGGCTATTCACCGCCCGAACAATCTTCCGACGTTCTTGCGCAGGGCTCGTGGACTGATGTTTATGCTTTTGCGGCAACGCTCTATCACGCGATAACGGGCGAATGTCCGCCGAATGCCATTGACCGACAAAATTACGACACTTTGAAATTGCCGTCAAGTTTGGGTGTCAAAATCACTCCTTCGCAAGAAGCGGCTCTGCTCAAAGGTTTGGCACCCGATTATCGGCAACGTTATCGAACGATTAAAGAATTCGTCGACGCCTTGAGCAATGACAAACCGATTGTCGACAAACGAAAAATTATCGGCTCGGCGGTGTTGCTTTCGATAGGTTGGCTTTTAATTTCGTTGCTGTTTATTCTCGTCGTGTATTTCGTTGATAAAAATGTGGATGCGGAAAATGCGATTGAAATAATCAGCGACGCAACTTTAATGATTGTGTTAATTGCGAGTCTGGTCTCAAGCGTCTGCCTTGGGCTGTACATATGGGAACTTGTGCGGCTTTACAGGAAGAAAAGACCTTCATTGTTGAACGACTCGTTTCGACAGGATGTTGTGTTTATGTCGCAAACAGTCTGCGCCGCAACTTTTGTCTTGGTCATTCTGATTTTTTCAAATGATTCAAGCAACGACGATGCGTTTAATGCATTCCTCGGAATTTATGCATTGAGTTCGGTTGCGGGCGCATGGTTGGGACGCGGTCTTTTGAAACAGGCAATTTGAATTTGAACAGGAGGTTTAATTATGTCAGTCGTGCAAAAATATTGTCCGAAGGGTCATGCATATGATCCGTCTTTACCCGCATGTCCGTTTTGTCCGCCCGGAGCCGGTCAAAATCTCGGTGCGACGATGCCGCTTAATCCCGTGAATGCAGGGCAACAATATGTTCCGTCTGCAAGTCCTGTCAATCAACCTTTGCCGCCGACAACTCCGGCTTTTCAACAGGTGCCGCCGACGGGAGCGTTAATGCAGTCGTCAAAGGCAAATGTGATGAGTAAACCTACAGAATATCTGGGTGATTTGAATACTCAAAGCGTCGGCACTGCGCAGAAACAATCAAATCGTGTGCGTCCCGTGGTAGGATGGTTGGTTTGCGTTCAAGGTCCCGACATCGGCAAAGACTTCAGATTGCACACGCACTTTAATCGCGTCGGACGGCTTGAAGGTCAAGACGTTCAATTAACGGATAACACGGTGTCGCGCGACAATCACTTCACGGTTACTTATGACATGTTAAATCATCGCTACTTTGCCGAGATGGGCAACGGCTCGACGCTCGTTTATGTCAACGGTCAATCGTTGGGAGCACGCGCCATGCTCAAAAAAGGTGATCAAATTAAAGTCGGCGAGTCGCTGTTGGTGTTCATACCGTTGGAACAACAGGACGTGAAATGGAATTGGAAAATATGAAACGAATTTTTTTAACGGTGCTGCTTGCGGCGACGTTCTTATTGACGGGCTGTTACGGTGAAGAATCTTCCACATCGGATGTTGTGACGGAGCAAACTTCAGTTTCTTCCAAAGACAAAGAGCCTTCGTCGTCCGAAGAAGTTGAGAACGACACCGTTTCAACCAAAAAGACGGCTGAATCATCGGAAGAGACTGCCGAAGATGAACCGAAAGATACCCATGAATTAAACAACAAACCCGGTGAATCGGGCTCGAATGATAAATCGACCGAGAAATCAAAGGATGTCAATTCGCCCGAATCGAAAGATCAATCGACAGTTGAATCGCCTGAACCGCCGCCGCAATCGGGCACGGAAAATCAACCCGAATCAACGGTTGACTCTTTCTTTACCAAAAATCAGACCCATATCATTGCGGGAATAATCGTCGTGCTGATTTTGCTGATTCTGATTTTGGCGTGGCTGATTTATGATCGCAAAAAGTTGAAGGTTAAGTTAAACAATCATCAGAATAATTCGCCGCCGAATATGAATGAGTCGAACAATTATACAATTATGCCGACTGCGACCGTTGCGCCCGGCAATGGACAGTTGCGCGTCAAAGTTGGCAATTTGAAAAATGTCGGCAGTCGACGAGAACAACAGGATTCATTCTGCATATCGAACATCGGCGACAAAACGGCATTGAGCACCAAAGGTTTTATGGCGGTTGTGGCTGACGGCATGGGCGGTTTGGAAGGCGGCGCACAAATCAGCGACTTGGTGACCGAAACTTTTCTAAACAATTACAAAAGTCAATCGGGCTTTGACCCTGCGACATTTCTTTATCGCACTGCCGAAAGTGCCGAACTTGCCGTTGAACAATTCATGAAAAGCAAAGGCATTAACGGCGGCTCAACGGTCGTTGCAGTCGTGGTCAAAGATTCGCAACTGAATTATGTATCCGTCGGCGACAGTCACATTTATTTGCTTCGCGACAACATGTTGAAATTGATTAATCGCGAACACAGTTTCGGCGCATTGCTGAAGGAAAAAGCGGCACGCGGCGAAGTCGACGAGAATGAACCGTATGTTAATCCGAAACGAAATGCTTTGACGGCGTATATCGGCATAGGAAATTTCAACGTCGTCGACAGAAGTGAACAACCGATTCCTTTGCGTGTCGGCGACAAAATATTGCTGTGCTCCGACGGCGTTTATAATGCTTTGGGCGATGATGCGATTGTTGCGGCGTTGACGGGTGATGCCGTGACTGCCGCGCGACAACTTGAGCAAGCAGTTTTATCGCAAGCCATACCGACGCAGGACAATTTCACCGCCGTAATTTTGGAATGTGCGCAAGATTAGGAGGCAAAAATATGACGTTTTCACTTTTGGGCAGAGGCGGTTCCAAAGATGATTGCCTTTTCCCGCTGTCTGACAGAGCACTCGGCATTGGCACCGATCCGAATTCTTGCGCGATAATCTATCCAAAAGGCACAATCGGCATTTCGGACTTTCACTGCCAACTTGCTCCGCAAAACGGCGGTTGGACACTTACCGATTTTTCGGATGCCGGCACATGGCTAAACGGCAAGAAGATGACCAAACTTCAAGGTTATCCGCTGAAAGTCGGCGACGTGTTCTACATTGCGAGCGCGGAGAACAGTTTTTGCCTGCGCGGTGAAGAGTCGACGGTTCAAAATAATGCGGTCAACTTTCAGCCCGAAATAAAGCAACAAGTTCCGCCGACGCAATATCAACCGCAGAATAAATTTCAGAGTCAAGGGCACCTTCAAATAAACACGCCTGCGCCGACGAGCAAATGGGATATTATCAAAGAAAAATTTCTCACGTGGGAAGGGCGACTCAACCGCAAGCCTTATATTTTGCGTGCATTGTCGATTAGTGCGTTATCGATGGTGATTCAATTCGTCGTGGCATTTATTCTTGCACTCAACGGCGCGGACAATGAAAGCGTCGCATATGTCAGCGGATTGGCGTCAATGCCTCTGTCGATTCCGGCTATTATGTTGGGTATTCGTCGTCTGCACGATACCGATCATTCCGGTTGGTGGTGGCTTATAGGATTGGTGCCGATAATCGGCTGGATTTATTTGTTGTATCTGCTTTGGTTTAAGAAAGGCACGTCGGGTTCAAATCGATTCGGAGCTGACCCGCTGGCTTGAAAGTTTGTTTTGGAGATGATGCTATGAGATGCGGGAAATGCGGAAAGGATTTCAATGCGGGCTTGATGCAATGTCCCTATTGTCAAGCTCCTGTTCATTACGGCGGCAACACGGTCTTTTATAATCAAGCCGCTCAAAATAAAGTAAACATCACGGATTTTTTCAGTAATATTTTCAGCTCCCAACCGCCTGGCGCGGGCGACAAGATGTTCATTTCGGGTACGGCTCTCACGACGCCGACTCCCGATCGCATGTTACAAGAATGGAATAAACCTTGGTTATATGCGCGATTTCTTTTGTTTGGATTGTTGCTCTGTCTCCTGTGTTATTTCATGCTGAAAGTACAAGGACATTCCGGCGGAATATTTTTGTTATTTTTTTTCGGCTCATTGTTGGTACCGCTGTCCGTGCTGATTTTTTATTGGGAAATAAATATTCCGCGCGACATTCCTTTTTATCGAGTTATGATGGTTTTTTTTATCGGCGGAGTTCTTTCCCTGATTTTCTCGTTGCTGATTTGGGAAACGAGTATCGATAAGAATTGGATTGCGGCATTGTTTGAAGAACCCGGCAAACTTATGGCTTTGGCAATATTTATCTATTGGTTCGATGTCAGATATATTTTCGGCGGACTGCTAATCGGCGCGGCTGTCGGCGCAGGTTTTGCTGCTTTTGAAGATATTTTCTACGTCACGACTAACATCTTGTCTCCGATGATTGTGGAAGTTTTAAAGTCAATGATTGTCAATCCCACGCCGGAAAATGCAAACGAAATACTCAAGCAATTTAATGAGGCATTTTATCAAATCGGAAGTAACATACTCATAGCCCGCGAAATTCGTGCTGTTGGTATGCACGTCACGTGGGCGGCGATTGAAGGCGGAGCTTTGGTAATGGTCAAAGGAAATGAATCATTCACTCCCGCGCACTTATTCTCGCCGCGGTTTCTTCTCTATATGGCGGCAACCATGTTTTTGCATTTTGCTTGGAACGGCGGGCTCTTTGAAGGCTACGGATTAATTTCATTGATCACTGTAACTCAAGAAAATACAGAGTCTGTTCACAGAATTTTACATGCCGTACTTTGTCTTGCGGCGGTGTTGCTGTCATTTACGCTGATACGTCAAGCAATCTTTCAAGTTTTGGAAGTAGCCAATTCAGCGGGAAGTGCATCAATTCCCGCGTCGTCGACATTCATGTTGAAAGCGACAAGCGGACCTTTGGTGAATGCATTGTTTCCATTGGAACAAAGAATCACTCTCGGACGCGATCCTGCCGTGTGCAATGTGGTCTTTCCTGCAGGAACGCCCGGTATCAGTCGACGACACTGCGTTTTGGAGCCGCATCCCGACGGAGTGTATCTTATGGATTTGGCATCCACGAGCGGAACATTTCTTCAGAATGGACAACGACTGCCGGTCAATCAGTGGGTTAAAATTTCGAGCAATTTCTATCTGGGTTCGCCGAATGCAATGTTCGCTATCGGCAACGGTAATGTGATGCCTGCGCCAATGCCGATGCCTGCGCCAATGCCGACACCTGCGCCAATGCCGATGCCTGCGCCAATGCCGACACCTGCGCCAATGCCGATGCCTGCGCCAATGCCGACGCAACAATCTGCAGTGTCGATAATCGGTATCGCGGGAGCAGTTCAAGGTCAACGTTTCACCGACGCGCAAAGATTGACAATCGGACGCGATCCGAGTCAATGCAATGTCGTATTGCCGCCGCGAACGCCCGGCGTTAGTCGTCGTCACTGTGTCTTGGAACGTCAAGCGAACGGAGTTTTCATAATGGATGTTGGTTCAATGGCGGGAACATTCCTTGAAAACGGACAACAGTTGCCGCCGAATCAATGGGTGCAAATTACGGGCAGATTTTATTTGGGTTCGCCCGATGTGATGTTTGCCGTTAATTAATGAAGTCGCCGCGTTTACCGCCGTATTTGAATTTCAGGCATTCTGCCACTTTCCTTGCCAAAAAGTATAGGAAAAATTTTTCCGCCTGTAAGTGAGGATATTCCAAATTTCGCGACCGGATTCTCTACGGCAAGGCGCGATTTATTCAACGTTGATTCGATTCGCGACATTGAATGAGCCGGCAAGGAAGAAAAAAATTTTTTCAGCGGTGACAAAATCTGTTGTAGATGAATTCAAATCGTGATACGTATCACGATTTGGAACATTCAAGTTGAATTGAACAATCGCGTCGTCGTCAACGGGATTGGTCGTGAAAATTGCGGCGACATTTTCATTGGCAACGACTTCAGCTTTTCTGCGCCAAAGAGAAATTGCGGGAAAAATTCCGTACGTGCGACTTTCCGTCAGAATCAAATCGTCGTTCATTTTCTGCACGACGTTCAAAAAATTTTCGCGGGTGTCGGTTTGCTGAATTATAAACCAATTTTTTGGCGAAACGACTGTAACGGATTTTTCGCCTGCGATAATCAGAAATGAGACGTTCATTGATCAGCCTCGCCGCGAAGAATTTCTATTCCGTGTTGAAGTTGCGGCAGGATAAAATTCAAGCACTCGTCGACGGCTCTCGGACTGCCGGGCAAGTTGACAATCAGCGATCGTTTGCGAATTCCTGCGACTGCTCTGCTTAACATTGCGCGCGGAGTTTTTTGCATTGAAAGATTTCGCATGGCTTCGGGAATGCCCGGTGCAAGTCTCGTGCAAACTTCCAAAGTTGCTTCGGGAGTGATGTCACGAATTGAAAAGCCCGTGCCGCCCGTTGTCAAAATCAGTCCGACGCCCGCATCCGACAGCTCAATCAATTTGTCGACGAGCAATTTTTTCACGTCAGGC
>CAJOHG010000011.1 GCA_905234395.1 uncultured Selenomonadaceae bacterium | reverse complement strand
GGGCACTTTCACCTTCAGCGGCACGAGTTTCGCGACCGATGACGACGCGTTGAAGTTCACGGTTGCGGATAATAATGTGACGGCGATTGATTCACTCGACGGCGGCAAGTTAGTTACGAGTTCGTTCAGCGGCGTGACTGCGGTCAACGGTCAATCGTTCGGCGTGATTGATTCTGATAATAATCTGACGATTTACGGCGATTCGGACGGCATTTCAAAAATCGCGGGCGTGACGGGCGACGCTACGATCGGTTACGTCGGCGGCGCAAGTCAAGTCATCAGCGATTCGGTCGGCACGTTCGAGTTTGCGAATCAGACGTTCATCACGGCTGGTGATGATACTGTCACGTTTGGAATGAGCGGCACACTTGTCACGGCGATTGACGAACTCGACGGCAACGTGACTGGCCACAGCTTCATCATCACGGGCGACGACGGCGATTTGACGGTTTACGGCAATGACACGGCAGTCGCGGGAATCAGCGGCGTCGGTTCAGCGAGCGGCGTGACGATTCAATATGTCGGCGGCGCAAGTTACGTCGGCACCGATACCGAAGGCGTCTTCGATTTCGGCGGCGGTCAATCGTTCACCGTCGAGGGCGATTCGTCTGTTAAATTCATCACGTCAACGGAAGACGCTCCGGCAAAAGTTCTCGGCGTCGACGAATTCAGCGACGGCAAAATCACCGGCAAACTTAACGACGTTTCAATCAACGGCAGTGCTTTGAGCATTGCAATCAGCGGCGACACCGATAACATCTTCAGCTACGCGCTTGACACTTCCAACAATTCGACGTTGGGAGCGGTCGGCGGCGACAACGTGACAATCAGCGGCACTGCGGGCGCGAGCGTCGTTCAAGTCGTCAGCGACGGCAATTACAATTTCTTCGGCACGCAGGCGTTCACGTTGAGCGGCTCCGATTCAAACGGCGTCAACTTTGCACTCGACAACAACATGGTTAAATCTGTCAACGACCTCGACAGCGACGCGACACTCTCCGGCAATTTGAACGAACTTGAAAATGTCAACGGCGCAATTTTTGATGTGCAGGGCGATGATAATTTCGGCGTGGTCGGTGCTCAAAGCGGCATAAGCAAAATTATTGACCTCGGCGGCACGGTCACAGTCGCACAGGCAGGCGGCGCAACTTTGGCTGTCACCAATGCGGAAGGGCAATTCACGTTCGATTCGACAACTTACACCGTCAGCGGCGGCAACGTTGAATTTGAGCTTGACGACAATGCGGCGGTCGGTGTCAGCGGCGTCGACGGCAACGAATCTGTCACGGGCGCATTCTTCACGGGCGGCGAATTCAAACTTAACGGCGAAGAAGTCAACGTCACCAACGGCACCAACGATAAAAATTACACGTTCAGCGGCGAAAGTTTGGCGGGCTTGCAAGACGGCGACAACGTCACGACTGCGGGCAACGTCTCCGATTTCATCACGGCTTCGGACGGCAAGTTCACTCTCCTCGGCACGGCAATGGAAATTCAAGGCGATGATGAAGTCAAATTCGGCGTCAACGGTTCGCTCTCCTCGATTGATTCACTTGCAAGCGGCGCGTCGGCTGTCGGCAACTTCGACGGCTCTGTCACCGTCAACGGCAAATCAATCGAAGTCAGCGGCGACAGTTCAGTCATCGTTACGGGCAGTTCAGACGGCGTGGCTAAAGTCGGCGGCTTGAGCGGCACGGTTGACATTGTGCAAGCTGAAGACGTTACGGCGATTGGTGCGGACGGCGACGGGCAATTCACATTCACATTCGCGGACGGCGAAAATTTCACGCTCGAAGGCAACGACACTCTCGAAACCGAATTCAACATCAGCAACAACGCAGTCGCGACAATCAGCGGGCTTGACACGGGCGAGACGGTCACAGGCGATTTCCAAAACGAAATTTCTGTTGACGGCGATGCGATTCACGTTGACGGCGATTCCTCAATCGAAGTCTTTAATGACGGCAACAAACTCGTTATCGGCAACTTGACGGGCGGAGCAAGCGTCATCAAGGCGGACGGCGTGTCGAGTGCATTCACTGATTCGGACGGCGATTTCACGTTCGCGAACGGCGCAACTTTCAATGTCGCGGGCGATTCTGACGGCGTGGAGTTCCTGCTTGACGGTCAAGGAAACGTTCTCGGCTTGAGCGGTCTTGATGACGGTGCAACACTGCGCGGCGGCTTGAGCAACATCACTGTCAACGGACAGCTGATTGACATTCGCGGCGATTCAAGTTTGGCGGTCGTCGGCAGTGACAGCGGTATCAGTCGCGTGCTTGACATGAGCGATAATTCCACGGTCAATCATGCGGGCGGTGCAAGCGAACTTTCCACGGACACCGAAGGAACTTTCTACTTTGAACAAGGCGGCATCAAATTTAAGGTCACGGGCGACAGCGCGGTTGATTTCATCAGCGGCGACGGCATCAGCACTGCAACGGGCGTAAAAAATCTCAACGGCTGGATTGAGGCAGATAACGCGGTCTTCAGCGACGGATTCAGCGTCAACGGTCAAAGTGTTCAAATCACAGGCGACGAGGGCACGCTTTCAATTCACGGCGTCGACAATCAATCAATCGACACAATCAGCGGCGTAGGAAGTTCGGACGGCGTAACGATCACTTCAACCGGCGGCGCGAGCACCATCATCACCGACAAAGCCGGCAAATTCACATTCCCGAATCAAACGTTCACGACTTCCGACGACGACACTGTTACATTCGGGCTTGACAATGAGACCGTCACGACGATTGACAAACTTAGCGGCGCGGTCAAAGGCAACTTTAATTCGGTCGAGGCTGTCAACGGCAAATCGTTCGCGGTGCTTGAAGACGACGGCGACTTGACGATTTACGGCACATCAGACGAAACGGCTATCGGCACAATCGCGGGCGTCACGGGCGATGCGACAATCAATCATGCGGGCGGAGCAAGTGTCGTTCAAACTGATTCGGAAGGCTCATTCGACTTCGCGGGCAATGACGTTCCGTTCACCGTCACGGGCGATGATTCTGTCGATTTCGTCATGGATTCAACGGCGGATGCAAAAGTTATCGGCGTGAACAATTTCGGAGAGAGTGCGGCGACAATCGCGGGCGCATTGAGCACGGTTGCCATTGACGGCGTACAAATCGACATCAGCGGCGACACGGATAACATCTTCAGCTACGCGACGGACGGCAACGATAATTCGACGCTCGGAGCAGTTGGCGGCGAAAATGTTTGGATTAACGGCGTCGGCGGTGCTCAAGTCGTTGAAGTCATTCAAGACGGCGAATACAACTTCAAAACAGGCGACGGTCAAAAATTCACGCTTGCAACATCTGACGATTCAAACGGCGTCAACTTCAAACTCAACGCAAGCGGCAACGTCAACGCGATTGAAAGCTTTGACAAATGGGACACCATAACAGGCGACTTCCGCGACAATCCAATCACCGTCACGGGCGGCGATTCAACGGCGGTCATTCAAGTTGACGGCGACGAATTCATCATGGTTGAACACGATGACATTTTGATTCGCAACCTCTCCGACGGCGCGACCATTGTTGTTGCTGACGGCGTTTATGATGCGTGGACGGATTCTCTCGGCGAAGGCGACACTTTGGAAATTGTTGACGCCAACGGCAAGAGTTTCACAATCACCGGCTCCGATGACAAAGTTCACTTCTTCCTTGACGGCGAAGGACACATCAGCGGCGTTAATGACCTTGACGAAGGCACCACCTTGCAAGGCGCACTTGAAGTTTTGCAGACGATTAACGACGAGTCTTGGATTTTGGAAGTCGATGTTCAAGGCGACGAGGACTACGGTGTTGTCGGCGGTAAAAATGCTGACGGCGTTAGCAGAATCATTGACCTTAGCGACGGCGCGACTGTTCTTAATGCGGCGGGTGCAAGCGAGGCTTTGACTGACACTAACGGCACCTTCACATTCGGCGACACGACTTTCACCGTTGCAAGCGATTCGTCGGTAACGTTCGGACTTGACGGCGCGAGCACTGCGACTTTGATCAGCGGCTTGAGCGGCTCAATCAGCGGCGACAACTTCGAGGACATTCAATCAATCAACGGCAAAACTTTCGACATCAAGGGCGACGCGGACGATTTGACGATTGTCGGCACTTCAGACGAACAAGGCATTTCCGAAATTGCAAACGTCGGCGCGGCAGACAACGGCACTGTCACCGTTGCCAATGCGGGCGGAGCGTCAATCATCACCACCGACAAGACGGGCACGCTTGAATTTGAAAATCAGACATTCACCACGGAAGATGATGCGACTGTCAAATTCGGTCTCGACGGCAACACGGTCACGACGATTGAAAGTCTTGGCGGTGCGGTCATCGGCACATTCGACGGCTCTGTCACCGTCAACGACGAAACTGTCAAAGTTACCGGCGACGACAGTATTAAAGTTATCGGCGACAACGACAGCGCGGTATCGGCTCTCGGCGACGTGAATGCAGGTGCAACTGTCAACGCGTGGGGCAGTGCTTCTCAAATCAGCGTCGTTGGCACGGGCGAATTCACATTCATTGGCAACGACGATGTCACGCAGAAATTTACCGCGAGCGGCGACAGCGAATTCACATTCCTTGCCGCAGACGACAGCCAAATCACGGGTATCGGCGACTTTGCGGACGGAACGTTCTCATTCGACACGACAACCGGTGCGCTTGATGTCAACGAGCAAGGCTTGACCTTCGACACGACCGAAGACGTTACGCTTACCATTGTCGACAGCGCAGTCAGCGGCGTGAGCGGCGTAACCGATTCGGTTGACGGTCTCATCAACGCGACTGTTTACGGCGTGGCAAACGACACCGACATCACCGTCAACGGCAAACCTGTTGAAGTCATTGAAGAAGACGAAACTCAATTCAATGTCGTTGTTACGGACGGCAGTGCGTCTTACGTCTATGAAGTGCAGGGCGATGCGACCGTCAACGTTGCAAATGCCTCCGTCAAAGTCGACGATTCAAGCAGTAATCACGATTATCTTATCGGCGGCGAAAATTACGGTCTCGACGACAGCAGCGATAAGAACGACGGCTTCACGTTCATCACCGACGGCGATAAGCATATGACGGGCGTTTACAGTCTCGAAGGCGGCGTAGTTGTTGATGACGGCAATGCAACGCTTACAGTCAACGGCGGCTCAATCGAAGTTGCAGGCTCCGAATCACCCGTGACAATTTCAACCGACGGCTCCGACATCAGCGACGTGGACGGACTTGAGAGCGGCGATACGGTAAGCGGCGACCTTGACAATGCAAAAGTTCATATGCCCGGCTCCGACGGCGATACTCCGTCAACGTTGACAGTCAACGGCAAAAAGTATGAACTAAGTGATGACGATAACGGCGTGACAATCACGGGTGCAAGCGGCGGCGTTATCACAGACCTTGACAACGAAGCGCATTTGAAAGTTGCTCAAGGCAATTACACCGTCAACGGTCACGACTTCACAGAGCAATACGGCACATTGAACGACGGCACCGTCATCATTGGCACCGACGACAAACACGACGCTTACATCTACGGCGACCCGACGAAAGATTTGCTTGTGCGCAAACCGACTCCTATTAATCACGGCAAGGATAACGGCTTCAACCTTGAAGATCTCACTTATTCACCGCACAGTTGGACGGCGGTTAATTCGGCGGCAAATGCATGGTCTAAAGACATCACCGACACGATAACGGGCAGTGACTACGACTTTGACAGACTGCTTGAGATTTACCTTGACAACATCGACACTGCCGCGCAGGACTTTGACTTGAGCGATTATCCGCAATACAGCAAGAAGATACACTTAATCGGCGGCGACCAGAACATCACGTTCGGCGGCGGCTACGGCAACATTGCACACGTCATGAGCGGCGCGTCGGGCAACAAAGTCATTGAACTTGCCGACAGCGATCACGGCGACGTTGCAATCGTCGACAGCAGCAAAGGAACGGTCTCAATCGTCGGCGGCACGGGCGATGATTCAATCTTCGTGCGCGACTCTGTTCCCACAACCGTTGACATGAGCGCGGGCGGTGCGGACATGCTCCTTGCCTTCGCCAGAGCAAATTCGCGAATCACAGTTCAAGGCTACGACGAATCGACGGGCGCGGCAATTCGCGTGGAAGAATATGCCTCAAGTGTTATGGCTGATGCCATTGCAAACGGCGTTGTCGACTTCGGCGACGGCATTGTTAAGATTCACACGGACGAGGGCTTGACGGAGATTGACATCGATCCCGAAAACTTCAGCACGACGGACGGTTGGATTGTCAATCTGCTAAGCTACAAGAAACATCCCGAACAGAAAGTTGCAGTCGGATTCACGGGCGAATATGGCGGACAAGTCGGCGACTCTTCACGCGAAACTCCGATTCTGCTCGTGGGCAATTATCGCGGCAATAAGAACGGCTCGTCGACACTCACGGGCGGCATTGGCAACGATACTGTCCTTGCAGGCGCAGGCGACAACATTAACGCGGGTGCAGGTGCAAATCTCGTAAGCTTGCAAGCTGATTCCTCGCGCGGCGGAGCAATCGTCAACATCGGCAACGGCTTCACGACGATAACCGGCATGAACAACACGCTCAATGAAGATACGGGCGACATTCTCGAAATTAACGGCATTGACATTGACACGACGAAGTTCAATCTCAAAGACAACAACTTGATAATCAACGGCGCGGACTTCAAAGCGGTGGTTGTTGATGCGGACACGGTAAGCGGCGGCTACACAACGCAATATCTCTTCGACACGGAGAACGAGCAACTCTATCGTGCGGCAATCGGCGCGGAAAACAGTACAATTCCCGTCACTGACAGCGACGACCCGTTGCCGAACGTCTTCCTCGGCGACAAGACCAAAATTGACTTCAGCAAATTTGGCGGCGACATGCTGATTGATTTGGAAGGCGACTGGAGCGAGGAAAGTTACATCGGCGGCGAACGCGTTTATCTGCAAGGCGTCAATCAACTCACTGCGGGCGAAGGCTCTGCGATATTCAAAGGCTCCGACGCGAACGAGACGTTGACAGCAGGCAAAGGCAATGCCTCACTTTACGGCGACGGCGGCAGAAACTTGCTTGAAGGTTACACTTCCTCCGACAAGGAAGGCACCACGACGTTTATCGTGCTCGGCGTCAATGACAACGCTTACAACATCATCAGCGGCTTTGAATTCTTGACGGACGGCAACGTTTATTCGACAGCCGACAACATTGAAATCGACGTTGAACACAACCACGTCAGCGACGTTAAAATTATCAACGGCACCGATGTGGAAATCGAAGTCGTCAACAACAACAATGAGCATCCCGAAAAGGCGATTCTCAAAGGCGCGGTCAATTCAAACGGCGTCGGCAAGGACTTCAACATCAGCGGCGCAGTTGCGCAAGTCGGCACCAACAAGCTCAACGTCGACAATTACGCGGACTTCTACGTTGCAACCGGCTTCAATGCGACTGTCACCGTTGATAAATCCGTTGAAACGAACGTCAGCATTTGGCTTGACGACACGGACAGCGGCAAGACGTTCGTCGGCGACATCAAGGTTATTGACGCGAAGAACTTCAAGAACAACGCGGAATTGGCGGGCAACACTCTCGACAACACGATCTACGGCGGCAAGGGCGACAACAGCTTATGGGGCGGCTTCGGCGGCAACGACCTGCTTGTCGGCAACAGCGGCAGAGATAACTTTGTCTATCTGTTCGGCGGCGGCAACGACACCATTCAAGGCGCGGGCAACGGCGACACGGTCTGGCTCGGCGACATCACGATTGACCAGATTCAAGCGGCGGACGTTACCGGCAACGTGGTGCTGAACATGGCGGACGGCGGCAAGCTCACTGTCACGGACGGCAGAAATGTTGAGTTCAAAGTCAGTGACGGCAACGGCGGCTTCGACACCTACCAACTCAACGACAAACGCCAATTTGAACAAAAATAAATTTTAGCAAATGATTTAAATTGAATTACTTCACGAGCCTCGGCAGAAATGTCGGGGCTTTTTTTATTGGTGACGGCAAAAAAAAATCGCCCGAAGGCGACTGATTAAACTCGTTTAAAAATTTTTTTGCAGTGCGTGATTCGTCAATGCAAGCTGAAATTTCCGCCAAAGTTTTTCCGCCCGCCGATTCAACTGCCGCGAGAACTGCTCCTTCGACAAGCGGACAGTCAATCATCACAACATTATCGCGCTCCAAATCTTCAAGCACCATCTCCGTCGTCATCACTGCCGAGCCCATATCCATTAATACAATCACTCCGTCAACCGAATAAACAGATTCGATTGCATTCAAAATTTTTTTGTAGCTCGTGCCCAAATTTCCGTCGTCAAGTCCGCCTGCGGGAACAATCGGCGCGTCGTGAGCCATCATGCGGGAAATTTCGACGACACCTTCCGCGAGCTTTTGACTGTGCGAAACGATAACAATCCCGACCATACGTCACGCCTCCTGCAAAACGCCGAGCGTCGTCTGCAACATGTATAAGCTTGAAGTTGCGCCGGGATCTTGATGACCGAGACTGCGTTCTTTCAAATAACTGGCGCGACCTTTCGTGGCAATGATTGTCTTGGTGAATTCAACGCCGTTCTCTGCCGCATTGACCGCATCAGCCAAAGCTTCCGACAAAGTTTTTCCGTCGTCAATTTCTTCCTTGAGAACTTTATACGCCGGGCAAAGTGCATCGAGCATAGTTTTTTCGCCTTCGACAGCCTTGCCGCGCATTTGAATTCCGCCGATAGCCGCATTGAACGCCGCAACAAAATCAGCGTCGGTGAGTTCAGTTTTGCCTTTGCAGACGTTGCCGGCTTTCATGAACGCCGTGCCGTAAAGCGGGCCGCTTGCTCCTCCGACAGTCGAGACGAGTTCCATGCCGACGCCTTTCAAAATCGCGCCGATGTCTTTGTCCGCGAAGGTCGGCAATTTTTCTTTGACGCTTTTGAATCCGCGAGCAAGATTGATGCCGTGGTCGCCGTCGCCGATTTCGTTGTCGAGTTGCGTGAGAAAATCTTTTTCCATTTCCATTCGTTGAGCAATGGCTTTAATGACCGCGAGCATTTGTTCCGTGCTTATCATGTTAATCCTCCGTCAAGCTTTCACGAGAGCGGGCGTATCTGCGGGCGCGTCATAAAGATTTTTCAATTCGTCGTCGAGACGCAGCAGTGTGATTGAAAAGCCTGCCATTTCGATTGAAGTCATGTAGTTGCCGACCATTGTGTTGTAAACTTTGACGCCGGCTTGAGCCAGATAATCCTGCACGAAATTGTTGATGATGTAAAGTTCCATGAGCGGCGTTGCACCCATACCATTAACGAGAACGACGACTTCACGATTTTTATAGTCGATGTCCGCCAGAATTTTATCGAGCAAAGTTTTGGCGATTTCGTCGGCGGAAGTGAGCTTGTCGCGATGAGTGCCGGGTTCGCCGTGAATTCCGATACCGATTTCCATTTCGTCATCAGCGAGTTCAAAACCGGGCTTACCTGCGGCGGGAACAGTGCACGGAGAAATTGCCATGCCCATTGTCCGAACGTTGGCGATAACTTTTTCTGCAACGGCTTTGACTTGGTCAAGCGTCGCGCCCGTTTCAGCTTTGGCACCGGCGATTTTGTGCACGAGAACAGTTCCGGCTACACCGCGTCGACCTGTCGTGTAAAGGCTGTCTTGAACGGCAACATCATCATTAACGACAACATGCGCAACTTTGATGTCTTCGTCCGCCGCCATGTCCATTGCCATTTCAAAATTCATAACGTCGCCCGTGTAATTTTTGACAATGCAAAGAACGCCTGCCTCTGTCGCGACAGCTTTAATGCCCTCGAAAATTTTATCGGGCGTGGGAGACGTGAATACGGCACCTGCAACCGCGCAGTCAAGCATGCCTTTGCCGACAAAGCCGCCGTGTGAAGGTTCATGACCTGAGCCGCCGCCGCTGACCAATGCAACTTTATCGGACTTCTTCTCTGCGACAACATTGCCACAGTCGAGTTTGCGAAGTTTTTTCGGTGCAGACTTCACGAGACCGAGAATCATCTGCTCTTCGACCGAGTCCACGGAATTTATAAGTTTCTTCATGAAAACTCCTCCTTTGCGTCATTGACGGAAAAAGCTCTGCAGTGTAAGATTGAATCGTTCAAGAAACAAACCATTAGCACGGCAGAGCTGAACAAGCATTTAAATTCTACACCGCTCCCGCCGCGCTGTCAACGAAAGGCGGAAACGATTATGTACGGCGTCATTTACAAAATCACGAATCTCCTCAACGGCAAACCTTACGTCGGGCAAACGACGCGCACCATTGAAGAACGATTCAAAGAACACGTAAGTCACAATCAATATCTTATCGGTAAAGCGATTCGCAAGTATGGCAAGGAAAATTTTTCAATCGAAGTCCTCGACGAGTGCGAAACTCAAAAAGAACTTAACGAGCGGGAAAGATTTTTCATCGCCACACTAAACTGCAGACATCCTAACGGATATAACTTGGATATTGGCGGGAAAGGACATGTTTTCACAGAAGAACATAAGAGACATCTGTCAGAAGCTCAGGCGGGCGAGAGACATCATCAATTTGGCAAACCGCTCAAAGAAGAAACGAAGGCAAAATTATCGCTTGCTCTGTCAGGTGATAAAAATCCCTTTTACGGCAGAAAACATACGGACAAGACCAAAGCAAAAATTTCCCGCGCTTTGCAAGGTAAACCACTCAGCGAAGAGACCAAAGCAAAACTGTCCGCTATTGGAAAGGGCAAACCCAAAAGCGAAGAAACAAAAGCAAAAATGTCGGCATCTGCCCCAAGAAAACGTCCCGTCATTTGCGTAGAGTTGAATGAGATTTATCCGTCCATAGCGGCAGCGGCACGTTGTCATGACATCAATTACACGTCTATTTTACGTGCTTGCAAAAATCTACAATGGAAATCATGTGGACTTCATTTTCAGTATCTTGACGAATATCAACGTTCGCAAGAGTGAATCATTTTTTCTTATCAAAATCCCAGGCATATACACCATCTTGCTTATCAAGAATTTTGGAATAGAACACAGGCTCAACGACGCCGCGTTTCTTCTGCGCAACATAATCGTCGAGAGCGATAATCGAATACTTGCACAGGCGAGCAATGGCGTAAAGATTTGTAAGACACAAAATCGCCATAAAAAAGTCTGCGAGATCCCAAACAAAGGAAAGTTCCGCAAAACTTCCGACGAGCACCATTGCAATGACACCGACGCGGAAAATATTCATCGTGTTGCGTGCAATGACGCTGGGCAGAATTCCCGACTCGTCGCCGCTGAAAAATGCCATGTTGACTTCCGCATAGAAATAGTTGCCGACGATTGAACTGAACGCGAACAAAAATACAATCACTGCCAGGACGTGCGGAGCATAGGTGCCGAAAACGCTTGCCAGTGACATTTGCACAAGTGCAACGCCTGTCATATCGCCGCCGATAACATATTGTTCAGTGAGCAGAACAGAGAATGCCGTCGCCGAGCAGACAAGCCAAGTGTCGCAATACACGCCCGCTGCTTGTACGATCCCTTGTCGTGCAGGATGTTTGCCGCTTGCAGTTGCCGCCGCATTTGGAACAGAACCTTCGCCTGCCTCGTTGGAGAATAAGCCGCGACGAACACCCGTCATGAAAACCGCCGCGAATCCGCCGCCGACTGCTGCTTGCGGAGTAAATGCGTCATGGATTATCAGCGCGAACATTGCCGGCACTTTGTCGATATTCATCACGACGATTATCAGCGCGCTCAAAAGATAAAGTCCTGCCATTGACGGCACGAGCATTTCCGTGAACTTTGCAATTCGTGTGACGCCGCCGAAGATAACCAGAGCCGTTAAAATTGCAATGACAACAGCCGTTATCGCGTGGTCAATGCCAAATGCCGTCTCGACTGCGCCGACAATCGTGTTTGCTTGAACGGAAACATAAATCATCGCGAACGTTACGGAGATTAGAATTGCAAACCATTTCGCCAAGCCGGGCATGTGCAGAGCGTTTTGAATGTAATATGCCGGACCGCCGTGAAAGCCGCCTTCGCCTTTTGGCAATTTGTAAATCTGCGCGAGTGTGCTCTCGACAAAGCCGGTTGCGCAACCGATAAAAGCGATAATCCACATCCAAAAGACTGCACCGGGTCCGCCGGTCACGATGGCTATCGCGACGCCCGCAATGTTGCCGACACCGACACGCGACGCCGTCGACACGCAAAACGCTTGAAAGGCAGAAATCTCTTTGCCGACAGTCTTTGCGCCCACGCCGCCGATGATCAGCCGAAACATTTCGCCGAGCATTCTTATCTGCACAAATTTTGTCCGCAACGTGTAAATGACGCCCGAACCAATCAGCGCGACGATGATGATGTACGTCCAGAGAAACGAGTTGATGTCGTTAATCACGCCGTGCAATGCTTCCATAAAATTCCCCTCCGATTGTAGCTGTAAATTTTTTTGTGGCAATTATACAGGGCATTGAAGGCATTTTCAATTTTTCCGCCGATTTTAAGTTGCCCAAATTTTTTTCCGATATATAGGCAAACAGGGAAGATATACTGAAAAATTTTTGCAAGGACTGCAGTCAAACAGGTGGTGAAGGTCATGATTGTAAACAACGTAAACTCGTCCGCGAAATACTATTCAAACTCCGTGACGGCGACGAGATATGCCGGCGGTGTGTCTTACGTTCGTGGCGCGCAAAAGAGTGATGCGTTTACTCCGTCCAGAGAAGCACAGAGTTTCAGCGAAATGCTCAACAAACTCAAAAGCACGTCCGAAGTTCGCGAAGACAGAGTCAACGAATTGCAACAGCAAATCGCGTCGGGACAATACAACGTTTCGTCGGCGGACATCGCGGCAAGTCTTTTGATGAGCCGTTATTGAGGCAATGGACATGTGGCAAAATCTGATTGAAACGCTCGACAAGCTCGGCGAAATTTACGACAACCTAATCACGCTCGGCGAAAAGAAACATTCCGCACTTGTCGCAATCGATATGGCGGGACTGTCCAAAATTCTCGACGAGGAACAGCTCATCACGTCCAAGCTCCAAAAATTGGAACAACGGCGCGTCGAAATTTTGCGGGACTTGTCGAAGTCGAATACAAATTTATCGGAAACGACGCAGGCTGAAGATTTTTATCGGTCGGCACCTTCGCGCGACGTGCAGGAAAAACTTATCCAATCACACACGCGGCTAAGTCGAACCGTTGAACGTGCACTGAAGCTCCGCGATCAAAATCAAGTCCTCACACGTTGCGCACTCGACGCCGTGCAAGGTCAGCTGAACAAATTGAGCGGCGCGGCAGTTGAACCGACTTATTCCGGCAAAGGCTCCGATGTCGTCTCGCACCAAAAGAAATTTGACTTTAAGGCTTGAGGTAGCGGCAATGGATGAAACAATCAAACTTCTGCGCGAACAAACCGTATTGTGCGCACATCTGCCCGAACTCTTCGACGAGCTGATAAACGTCATGAAAAACAATTCGCCGGACGTTCAAGAGCCGATTCGCAAAATCGAAACGGTAATGCGCGACCTAAACAAGAACGAATCAAAAGCTCAAGAATTTCTCAAGCGTGTCAATGCGGCGTCGTTCACGGAATATCTCGCGGCGCAGGAACAAAACATTCAGCGGGACGTGGCGGAAAAACTTTTGAGCAAAGCTGCCGATTCTCAAAAACGATTGCGCGTTCAAGTCGACGAATTGAAAGTTCTCCTTAAGCAGGGCAAAAATTACGTCGCATTCAACTTGAACATACTCGCTCGTACTTCGGCAAGTGACACTTACGGCTCGGCGGCTCAAACCGATTCGCGACGTTCGCGGCGCATGTTCGAAGCAAACGTTTAAAAGTAAGAGGTGAAGACAATATGAGATCAACATTCGCGGGACTGAATACGATGGTGCGCGGCATACTCGCAAATCAGCTGTCGCTTGATACCACCGGTCACAATATCACCAATGCGGGTACGGACGGCTATTCACGGCAAGTCGTGACGCTCGCGACGACTTACAGCGAAGAACGTTCCTCACTGCACGGCACAGTCAGAGTCGGTACCGGCGTCGACGCATTGGCGGTAGAACGTGCTCGCAACATTTACGCCGACATTCAATACCGCAACGAAAATCCTTCGCAGCAATATTTCAAGACGATGGCTGTTAATTACGACAAGCTCGAAACGATTTTCGACGACAGCAAAAATCTCGGCATTGAAGCGGCGATTAATCATTTCTATCAGTCGTGGGTCGATTTGTCGACGACGGCATCAAATTCTGCCTCGCGCGTCGAAGTCATTGAGCAGGGAAAAAATTTGAGCGACACCATTCAGACCGCAACGCAAGAACTTCAAGATCAGATTCGTTCGCAGTATGAAGACATGAAGTCCGAAGTTCTGCAGGTTGATGATTTATTGGAGCAAATTCTCACGTTCAATAAGCAAATCATTCCGCAGGAAGTTTCCGGCGCGACGGCAAACGATTTGCGCGACCAACGCGATGTGCTCGTAGATCAGCTGTCCAATTACATAAATATCAGCGTCACTGAAGATGATTTCGGCGGTTACCAAATCAATTCGGGTGGCGTCACTTTGGTTAACGGCTTGTCGCGTTCGCACCTTGTCACCAGCAACGGCGTTTCGTCAAGTTTTTACGGCGTCGATTACGGCGTGACAGATTACAGCATGAAAATCAAAGAGAGCAACGTCGTCTTCCTGCCGCAAAACGGTATCCTCAAGGCGCGTCTCGATTCGATTGAAGAATGCAAATCTTACATTGACAAGCTCGCTGATATGGCGTCTTTTATGCTGACTGCCTTCAACGAACAGCATAAGCAGGGCTGGGATTTAAACGGCACTTATAAATTTGTCAACGAGGACGGCGAAACTGTCACTGTTTCTGATGAAAGCGATTTGACACAGGTCAATTATCTGCGCGAAGACGGAACCGCCGTTCGTGATGACAGCAGCGTCACGATAAAGGACGGCAAATATTACGTAGGCAATGCGGAAGTCACCAAAGTTGACGCGGACACCATGTATCTGCGCGGCAGCACGCTCTTAACAAAAGTTCCCGACTCGATTAATTTCTTCGGCAAAGGCTCCATTGAATACGAATACCGCTACGACGAAATTAACAACAAAAATTATCTCTACAAATACGACAGCGAATTCACCGACACGGAAAATCTTTTGAGCGGCGTGCGTATTGTTGAAGCGTTGGAAGTCAATTCGATTCTAAGTCAAAATCGCGGCGATCGTCGTGTGGCGGCGGCGACAAGTCAAGAAGTCATTGAAACTTTGAACAGCGACGGAACCATCACGCGCAGCTATCTGCCCAAATCTTGGGGCACCAGAACCGGCGACGGGACCAATGCCGTTTATTTGAGTGAGCTCTTCAATATTTCGCACGACACGATTCTTTCCGACGCCAAACCCAATAAACTCGTCTCCGAAAAATTTATCCTGCGCGACCTTGAAGGCAACGCCATACCTGACGACGAAGGCAATGAGCAGCAGACAACCGTTATATCGCGGCTAAGTTTCAACGCGTATTATCAAAATGCGATGTCGACGCTCGGCATTGACGCTTACTCGACCGATACGAATTACGAGGCTTTGCAGGCGGTTATGACGCAGATAAATAATTGGCGCGATTCAACTTCCGGCGTCGACTGGAACGAAGAGCTGACCAACATGATTAAATTCCAGAAAGGCTTTACCGCTTGCTCACGTTGCTTGAACGCCATGGACGAATGCTTAGATCGTCTCGTAAGCTCAACGGGCGTCGTCGGCAGATGATAAATGCAATTCATAAACCAAAGGAGATGATATTATGGGTGCAAGAATAGGCAGTATGCATTTCATGTACAATTATCAAGTCTCGCTCAACAACGCCTATCAACAGCAGACCAAACTTTTTGAGCAGGCGGACGGCTCGTCACTTCATCGCGCCAGCGACAATCCAATCAACTATGCCAAATTCATGCGCTACACCGTCAGCGAAAACGAAAATAATCAATACCGCGAAAACATCAAGACCGCCAATTCGTGGATGCAAAATTCTGATTCCGTTATGGTGCATATGACGGAAATAATGCAAACGTTGAAGGAAAAATCCGTTGACGCGGCGAATGTGCACAACAGCGAAGACGATTATGCCGCCATTTACAAAGAGATGTTCGGCGGAATGCAGGAAATGGTCGCTACGGCGAATACTCAAATCGGCGACAGATATTTATTCGCGGGACAGAAAGATTTAACGAAGCCCTTTGAAATGTCAATCGACACTTACGAGCGCGGACTTGCCAAAAATCTCGACACTTCGCAAGCGGCGTTCTTCAAAGGCTCTTCCGCCGACTACAACACGCAACTTTTCCAAATGCTTGAGCTTGAAAAGGATGATGAAACTTTTTACCTTGACACTCAAAGCGGCAACATTTTCACGAAAGATTTCATTGACAGCGGCTACAAAGACTTAATCGTGCGCGGCTACAATTCAATCGAAGACGCCGAATCTGCAGCTGAAGACGACAGCGAAATTCGCGCCATCATTCGCGAAGCTGTTGTCGGCACGGTTGAAGACTTCAGAGTCTCTGACTATTTCACCAATCAAGGGCTTTTCGTGAATCAAGACAACACTTCGATAAGAGTCCGCGGCGAAGAATACAACTTCAAGACGATTCAGCAGTACATTGCCACTTACAACGGCGACGAGAACTTAATTTCAATGGTTAAGCTCAACGGCGCGACCGATCCCGAAGCTGATACCGTCAATTCAACCGGCGCGCGAATGTTCGGACGTGACATTTTCGACGACGCAAATTCCGGCAATGAACCTTCGGGCACGGCTTTGCTGAACGATTTATTCTGCGTCTGTCAAAAAGTCAAAGATTGCGATATTCACTGGATGTCTTCCGACGGCGTGACGGTTGCCGACGTTTCACATGCAACGATGGTCGTCGAAGAAACTCGCGTCGGTGCCCGTCGACAATTCTATACCAGCGTCGAGACAATGTTAAATGCGCAAGCCGACAACATCACCGAAGATATTACCAACGTCAGCGGCGCGGATATTGCCGCACTTGCAACCAAGCTCATGCAGATGACCACTCTTTACAACTTGTCGCTGTCAATGGGTGGAAGGATTCTGCCGCAGTCTCTTGCCGACTATCTCTAATCTTTGAAAACTCACAGCCCTAAACCTGCAGGCGTCAACGAGTGCTCTTGTTGTCGTCTATTGCTGTTTTCGGGATTTTGAAGTTCCCGGCAAAAATTTCGGCGGCAAGGCAGGAAATTTCACGGAAGGGAGGGAATTATCATGATGATGGTGAGGTTAAATACTCGACATGAATTGCCGCAAATCGGCATAAGACAGACGCCCGGACGGCTTGACGAATCTGCAATCATTCAACCGCAATCACACGGAAGAAATCTACAGGCTCGCTCCAATCAAACCGTCACGCAACCCGACTTGACTTTGGACAGCTATCAAAGTCGCAAGACTTACGGGTTCAGAACGCAGGGCGATTATGCAGCCGAACGAGGCAGTCGCGGTCAATCGGACGTTCAATCTGCAACAAGTAAACATGCGCGGGAAGGTTGGGCAAAGGCTACCACGGCGGCTCGGCGCGGCGATGACATTGTCCAAAACATTAAGTCGGAAATTTTCGCCGACTATGAGGCACGGACGGTTTTCACATTAACTTCTGTTCCCGAAGTTCAAATGCAGGGACAACCAAGCGAAATTATCGGCGAGCCGGAGCAAAGTGACATTGCAGTCGATATTGAAACCGCGCCAAGCGCAAGGATCCATTACACGCCGGGCAGTGTGGAGACTTATCTTCAGAACGAAGGATTCATACGTAATTGGATTTCTTACAACCGATACGACATTCTGGTCTGAGTTCGGGCAAGAGGTTCTCATTCTGCCGAAGTTCAAAGGAGGAAAGCAGTATGCGTAAAGTTAATACCAGCAGATTTGGTGAGATTGAGGTTGATGAAAAGAAAATTGTCCGGTTCAAAAACGGTATTCCCGCGTTCGAGGACGAGCATGAATTCATAATCCTGCCCTATGAAGATGAGAGCCCGTATTATTTCATGCAGTCTCTTAAATCGCCGGATTTGGCTTTCTTGCTGACGATTCCTTTCCTGTTCTTCCCGGAATACACGTTTGAGATTGACGATGAGTCCGTTAAAGAGCTTGACATCAAAAATCAAGAAAACGTGTTCTATTATTCAATGATCACAATTCCGAACGGCTCCATTCGCTACATGACTGCAAACCTTGTGGCACCGATTGTTCTCAACGCCGACAACATGCAGGCAAAGCAAGTCGTTTTGGAAAAGAGCTACTACACGACGAAACATCGCCTCTTCCCCGAACCTGCCAAAAAGGAGTGATGTTTAAATGCTGGTCTTGACGAGAAAACCTCGTCAGCAGATAATGATTGGCGACAACATTATAATAAACGTCGTGGAAGTGCAGGGCGAAAACGTGCGCATAGCGATTGATGCACCGCGAGACATAAAAATCTATCGCGGCGAAATCTATCGAGCTATACAAGAGGAGAATCAAAAGGCGGCGCAAAAACTCGACGTCGATTTACGCGGAGCATTGCCGCTGAAAGCCAATTAGGTATCGGACAAAATCTGATGCCTCGTTGATTTAACAAAGGAGTGTTTTATTATGGTAGGGAAACTGAGTGACATGGTCACGGCGGCAGTCGTTGTGGACTCAACGCCAAAAGTCAAATCGAGTGACGCGCAAAGTCAAAACGTTTCGGCTCAAGCGCAACCCGTCGAAAAGGCACCTTCGCAATCCAGTATGCTGAAACTGCAAGAAGCTCAACAAGAAGAGCTTTTGAAGAAGGGCGAAGAGGATAAGAAAAAGGGCGATCACTTAAAGCCCGGCACAATGTCCGAAGAATCTGTCAGCCAAATGACGGAAGCCTTCAACAAGCTCATGAGCAAAATCAACTGCAACCTCGAGTTCAGCTACAACAAGGAAGTCGACCTGTTCAACGTCAAAATGATCGACAAGGAAACCAAGAAAGTTATCAAGGAATTCCCGCCCGAAGAAATGATCGAGAACATGATTAAATCAAAGGAATGGTTGGGTGCGTTCATTGACAAAATGGCGTAATAACGTGCCCTTCGATCTAAGGAGGGATTAACATGGGTGTTAACGGAATATACGGCTTGTCGGGCTCCGGCATGGACATCGAGTCGCTTGTCAAAGTCGGCATGATGAAAAAGCAAAACGAGTACGACAAGATGGCGCAAAAGTTCACTAAGAACGAGTGGACAAAGTCGGCTTATCTTGAGCTCAATAACAACGTTTCAACGTTCAATATGACGACGCTGTCGCAATACAAGATGTCGTCCAACATGAACGCAAAGACTGTCGAATATTCTTCCACGGCGTTTAAGGCTGTCGCGAATGCTTCGGCGGGCACAATGAATCACAAGGTCAAAGTCGAAGAACTCGGCTCCAATGCCTATCTTCTCAGCACGGGCGGCTTGAAACGCGTCAACACTACTTCCGGCACCGCTGACAAGACGAGCATCAAGCTTAAAGATTTGGTCTTCAACAGATTGGAGACGACCGACGCTACTGATTCAGAAGGCAACACTGTTAAGAAAGTTAGCGGACATGTGGCAAGTTATGACTTCAGCGGCTTGAATATGTCGGACAAAGCGTTCAGTTTCACCTTGAGCGACGGCGTCACCAAAAATGACAACGGCACGACGTTGAAACAGGCAGAAATATCGTTTACGTTTGACGAAGTTATAAACGGCGAAGTCACCATGAACGACCTTGCTTCCAAAATTAACAACGCAGGGCTGAACATTCGCGCGAGCTATGATGCTGTCAACGAGACGTTTTCGCTGTACAACACCAAAGGCGGCGACGAAAACAACATCAAAATCACCACCGCGACAAACGAAGGCACTAGTCCCGAGCGCAATTATTTTGGCACGGCTACGGCTCAATTCTTTAACAACTTGAGCATGTACAGATCTGTCAACGGCGAGCTTTACGGCGTCAATGGCGACACGACCAAAGACGCGGGCGGCAAGGCTTTAACCTTTAGCGGGCAAACGTCCACGTCTCCTTCCACGATAAAAGGCACGAGCGGTTCAATTCGCGTGGACGGCGTGAGCTACAAGACTACCGACAACAAAGTTACCGTAGGCGGCATCACTTACACTGCGCTTGAGAAAATGGACGAAGCTGCTCCTTCCGCAAATGTTTCCGTCACGCAGGACATTGATGCGATTGTCGACAAGGTCAAGAGTTTCGTCGCTGATTATAATAAGCTCCTTTCGGGTCTTTATGAGAAATACGACGAGAAGCCCGAATCCGGTTACAGTCCGCTCACTCAATCGCAGAAAGACGCAATGAAGGAAGAGCAAATCACCAAGTGGGAAGAGAAGGCTAAAAAAGGTCTGCTCTATCACGACCAGACGCTCGGCAAGATTATCACCGAGATGCGTTCCGCAATTAACACGCCGATTGACAGCATTGACGGCAAATACAATTCGGCATACTCAATCGGAATTGGCACCACGGGACTTAAAGGTCAGCTCACTCTTGATGAGGATAAACTCCGCAAGGCATTGAATGAAGATCCCGATTCGGTTTACAACGTCTTCGCCAAACTAGACAACAGCAAAAAGGACGCTTCGGGCAACACTGTCAACAATCCCGACGGCAACGGCATTGCACAGAGAATCGGCGACATTTTGACGACCGCGCAAAAGAACATCAAATCTCGTGCAGGTTCCTCGGCAGACATCACCGAAGACAGCGACTTGAATACTTTGTTGCGCAACTTGCAGACAAAGATGAGCAACTTCAAGAAGATGATGAATTCGTTCGAGGACAAGCTTTACTCTAAGTATGACAAGATGGAGTCGATGCTTGCAAGTTTGGGCACGCAGTTGAATTTCATCATGGGCGGCAATCAGTAACACTTGACAAATCGGAGGTTGGTTTAAACTATGGTAAATGCGGCAGAAGCATACAGGCGACAGCAGGTTTTGAATGCACCGCCGGAACAGTTGACGCTTATGCTGTATAACGGTTGCCTCAAGTTCATTGAAGAGGGCACGCAGACTCTCAAAGAGAAAAATTACGAGGCGGCGAATAACTCATTGCAGAAAGCTCAGAGGATAATTTCAGAATTTCGCTTGACGCTGAACATGGATTATGAAATCTCCCATCAGTTGTTTCCGCTGTATAACTACGTTTACGACCGACTTGTTGAAGGCAACATAAGGAGCGACATTTCTAAACTTGACGAAGCGAAAGGGATTATCACTGAATTGCGCGATGCATGGGCAGAGGCGATGAAAAAGGCTCGATCTGAAAAGGGCGACGGCAAAGGCGGCAACGGTTATGCTTAACGAAGATGCGGCGAAAATTTTTGCGGCGGAAAGTGCAGATTCAGAATCGGCGAGGCAGTCTGACGGCGGAGCAGCACTCGATACGTCGAGCGGCACTCAAATTGAAGAGACGGAAGCGATTTTGGAACAGGCGCAAATTTTGTGGCAGAAATATTTCACGTTGACAAAGGAGCTGTTGAAGTTCAGCAACCAGGTAGAGAACGATTTATTCTCGGAGCTCGTCGCACAACGCGGACAACTTATCGAGAAAATCAAAGCTCTGCCGCCGAATGATTATCGCGAGTCGGAAGAATGTCAAGCGATGATTGCGCAGATGATACCGATGGACAAGCAGATAATTTATCGGGCGCGGGCGTGGCTGAACAAATCGCGGCGTCAAAACAGCACAGTACGTTCCTACGACGTGTCAAGCTCGTTGGGCACACGCGGCACGGTTTACAACAGACAATATTGACACGAGCCGTTAAATCAAAAAGACCGGTGAAAAATTTTCATCGATGAACTTCCTTTCTTTGCTTGCCCAAAGAAAGGAAGCGAAAGAAAGGGCACCTCGCAGGGGCGTTCCGGCAAACTTCGCGTCCCGCTCAGTGGTGCCGGCGACCGCGCGTCCATGCGCGGTCTATTTTTTCGTCGTCAAATGATGTTCTTTTCGTAAGCATCGTAAAGCGTCTTGAGCTCTTCAATTTTCGCGTAAATCTCCACTTGCAATTCAGATGCCGTCGCATATTCGCCCGCGTGCAGAGCGTTGATAAGTCGCGTGAACAGAGATTTTTCGTCGATTGAATCTTTTGCCAACGCCGCACGCAGTAAGAAAATTTTGTTCCAGTTGTAGGCGTCGAGGTCGGTTACAAATTCGGCGTCGATTTTTTTTGCCTTGCGAACGATGTCGCGCAATTCGGGCAGGATTCGCGAAATAAGCTCCGTCTTCCAACGCAAAAGGGCACCGTCGCGAAAAGCATTGATGATTCGTTCCTGCAACGCTCCGCCGCCGGAAATGACTTTGACTTTGTCGGGATACCTGCGCAACGCTTCCATGTTCTCCCAAACAGTCGCGGGCGGCTTGCCGAAAAGTTTATCGCGTTCAGCTTGAGTGAAGTCCTCGAAAACGTCTTGCTCACTGCGATAAGCACGGTCGCGTTCCAGATAAAAACCACGTTGCCCGGCGTCTTTTGAAAGCTCCGCCAAAAGTTCACTCGTCTTGTGAGTGACAGCCATTTTCACGCCGTCAAGAATCGCCGAATAAGACGCCGCGAGCACCAGATAAATATTCGTGTAAGGATTGCAGCCGCGAAGTTCAAAACGTGTCGCCATAGGATTTTCAAGGTCGCGAATCAAGCTGACGAGAATTGTCCGATTGCGCGCGGGAATTTTCGGCGAATTGCCCAGCGAAGTGACGATACAAACTGGAGCCTCAAAGCCGGGCTTCAGACGATTGAGCGAATCATTTGTTGCGCTGACAAAAGGATTAATGACCTCGTAATTTTTCAGCAAGCCCATTAACGCGCCGTAGCCGACCGCGCTCATGTAGTCTTCGGCAGGATTTTTCGCGGCGAAAAGATTTTTTATCGAGCCGTCCGCCGTAATTGCGGCAAGTCCGATATGCGTGTGTTCACCGTTGCCGGCAAGTCCAATCATCGGTTTGGCTTTGAACGTGACTTCGAGACCGTTTGCGCGGAAAATTTCTTTGACGACAGTCCGAACGACAATTTCATTATCGGCGGCTTGAACTGCGTCGGAAAATTTCCAATCAATTTCGAGCTGTTCGCAGACGTGCGTTAAATGTCCCGATTCGTCAATCTGCGCCTTGAGTCCGCCAACTTCCTTGTGTCCCATTTCAACTTGCAAGCCGTATTTGTCCAGCTCCAAAATCGCCTGCTCCAATGCGCAACGAACTGCTCCGTGTGTCCGTTCCCAATATTGCTCCTGCATAATTTCAGCCGCGCTCATTTCTTCGACCGATGCTTCTTCAAGCGGTGTCTTAACCCAAAATTCAAGCTCCGTTGCCGACGTGAAGACGATGTCGATAATTTCCTTGCCGCTGACTGCCAAGCCGTCAATATCGGGATGACGATGAAACAGATTGACAAGCTCGCGTTTGACGTTAACAAGAGTATCGGTTAGCACTGCTCGTGAATCGACGCGTTTGCCTTCGTGAATCAGAAAGCCGGGAATTCGCAGCGTGCCGACGGGACGATTGGTCGTGTTGTCGTAATGTTCAAAGTTGTAATCGACAAACCAGTTGACGTTCGGATCAACGGGCATATCAACTTTTGCATTGTTGAGCGTGGCGATGCCGGGCAAGACGACGCTTGAGCCGTCCGTTTGAACAGCGCGTCCTGCATAAAATTCGTCGATGTCCTTCATGAAAATGCGCACGGGAATTTTTTCGTCAGTGTCGTTGCCAGCCAAATCAATGCCGACGAGTGACACGAATTTAATTTCGGGATGTTCGCGCAGCTGCCGAATAATTTCTTCCTTTGGAGTGTTCGCTTTGATTGTGTAAAGTAAATCTGCCAAATTAATCGCTCACTTTCTGTCAGTTAACAACTGCTATCTGCTAACTCCTAACTGCTAATTAAAAAAAGTCCCTCGCCGAAAATTTTTGACAAGGGATTGAATTTTTGTTGACGTCTGCTCAAATTTCTTCCAAATCTTCGGGATGCTTTTTAATGTAGTCGCGATAACGATTGTATTCGTCTTCAAAGGATTTATCTTCGCTCGCGGCAAGTTGGAACGACATCATCGCAACCGCCATGATTCGGGCGATCTCGTGCGCCTCAAAAGTTTCAACCAGGCGGGAAATTGTGCGCGCCGTCTCGTCGAGCAATTCTTGATCGTCAGCGGCAAAACGATTGAGCAAGAGTAAATCAAACATTTGCTGTTCCAGAGCCGACCAACCGAGCGCGACGCCTGCATTTGAGTGCGGAACTCTGTCGTGGACGCTGTCAAATTCCGATTCGTCACCGCCTATTTCCGGGATATAAACTTCGTCTTCATCTTCAAAACGCGGTCTGATCATAGAACTTCCCTCCGAAAAAATTATTGAAAAGTGCACCGAATGTATTGTACTATTAGGGTACGCAAAATCATTTGGAATTATACGAATGCATTTTACTAAAACTTATTCGCGTTTGCAAGCATAATTGCGACGCGGTTTAATAAAGCGAGGGTCGGTCATGCAAAAAATTTTACTGGGCGTCGGTATCGCGCTGATACTTCTGGGAATTTTTGGCGCAAGTTACACGTGGCATCACGATCACCGCGAAGCTGATACTCTCGACAAATACGCCACGACAGATTTTCAAGTTGCACGCGACGGCGACGGAAATTGGGAAGGTGCATCGCTTAGCTTGTGGGATTATCGTTACGACGACGCGCAACTTCTCGGCAAGGTCGTTGTCTTCACTGACGGTGCGCCGTGGGAAATTGACGCTGTCACCAAGCAAACGGCTGACGGTTGGCGCAACCAGAATAAATTGTTTTTTCACTTCCCGAAAGCCAGTTTGAAAGATTTGCTCACCGCCAAAGAAATTCGCGTAAAATTTTACTACGACAACGGACAGGCGATTGACTTGCCGCTCGGTAAAAAAGATTTGCTCGCGTGGCAACGGAAATTGCGCTGGTAATTTGAACGGAGTGATTGGCTTGCAAAATAAAATCGTCGTCGTCGGCATCGGTCCCGGCGATAAAAATTTCATCACGCCTGCCGCGCTGGAAAAAATTCGGGCGGCTAAATTTTTAATCGGCGGAACTCGTGCGCTCAACGAATTTTCTGCACCGAACCAAATCACTTGCGCCATCACTCGCGACTTGGACGCGCCGATAAATTTCATCCGCGAAAAAATTTTGCTCGCTGATGTCGTCGTCATGGTAAGCGGAGATCCGGGCTACTATTCGTTGCTCGATTTGCTGAGAAAAAATTTTCCGTCGTCGTCAATCGAGGTCATTCCGTCAATCAGCGCAATGCAACTCGCCTTCGCAAAAATCGCACTGCCTTGGCACGACGCAACGCTCCTAAGTTTTCACGGAAGACAACCTGCGCGGGAAGCTCTGAAATTTTCGGCGGGAAAAATTTTGGGACTGCTGACCGACGACAAATTCAACTCCGCGACAATTTCACGACTGCTTATCGATTGCGGCTGGGATAAAAATTCTTCCGTCACAATCTGCGCAAGACTTTCATACGCCGACGAAAAAATTTTCACAACGACGCTCATCGACGCCGCGCAGTCCGCACCCGTCAAACGTTGCATTTTAATCGTAAAGGAGCCGACATGACGAACATTGACAAACTCGCCGAAATTTTTCCGCAATGCATCACCGAATCTGCTGACGGCGACGGAAATTTGATTTGTGCGATTGACTTTGAACTTTTGCGCCAAATTTTGAGCGACAACTTGATTGACGGACGCGAGACTTACGTTTTTGATTTTGTCGGCAAGAAACGTGCGACTTCGGAAGCATACAAACCGATTAGAAAAACGTTGCGTCCGATTATTGACAGGAGCCGCGACTTCAACGCCACGAAAAATCTTTACATTGAAGGCGACAATCTCGACGCGCTGAAAATTTTGCAGGAAAGTTATCTTCACAAGGTCAAGCTGATTTACACAGACCCGCCGTATAACACGGGCGGAGATTTCATTTATCGCAACGACTTCACGCGTGCCGTTGACGGCAACAGAATTTTAAATCGTGAGAGTCGCGGACGTTTTCATTCCGATTGGTGCGCGATGATTTATTCAAGGCTTTTAATTGCCAAACATTTTCTTCGCGATGACGGCGTGATTTTCATCAGCATTGACGACCACGAGCAAGCCAACTTGAAAAAAATCTGCGACGAAGTCTTCGGCGAGAAAAATTTTGTCGCGAATATTGTTTGGAAGCGGAAACCTTACGGCAACAACATGGGATTCATTCCGCCCGTTCACGATTTTATTCTCGTTTATTGCAAAGACATCACTCAACTGAAGCCGTTCGCTTTGGCGCAGTCAGAAGAATATTTGAAAGGTAAATATTCCAATCCCGACAACGATCCGCGCGGTGATTGGACGACAATGAGTTTGACGGCAAGCCACAAAGGTCCGCACTTCGCGATAACCAATCCAAATACGGGCGAAAAATTTTTCCCGCCGCGTGGACGTTATTGGGTTTTCAACGAGGCTGAAGTTTTGCGCAGAATCGCTGACGGCAGAATTATTTTCGGCAAGAGCGGCACTTCAAGTCCCGTGCAAAAAGTTTTTGCCGCCGAGAGAAATTTGACCAATAAGCCGAATACTTGGTTTGATAAGCAAGGCTACAACGGCGACGGCACGAACGAGCTTATGGAAATTTTTGGGCAGAAAATTTTTATTTCGCCGAAGCCGACGAGTCTGATTGAATACATTTTGAAATTTGCAACGGACGCTGATTCAATCGTTATGGATTTTTTCAGCGGCTCTGCGACGACGGCTCATGCTGTGATGGAACTTAACGTTCAAGACGGCGGCAAACGTCAGTTCATCATGATTCAGTTGCCCGAATCAACGCCCGAAAATTCCGAGGCTCGCCGCGCAGGCTACAACACAATCTGCGACATTGGCGAAGAGCGCATTCGTCGTGCAGGCGACAAAATCAAAATCGACAATCCCGAACTCGACACCGGCTTTAGAGTTTTCAAAGTCAACACGTCAAATTTCATCGAACCGCCGGAAGTTTGGAAGCCGGAAATTTTGTTGGACTTCGTGGAAAACATCAAGCCCGACCGCAACGCGTTGGATTTATTGTTCGGCTATTTGCTTGAGACGGGCGCGACGCTTGACGACACGTTGACGGTTGAGACGGTTGACGGTCACGAAGTTTTGAATTACGGCGGAAAGATTCTCGCGTGCTTTGAAAAAAATCTGCCCGAAGAATTTTTCCGAACGTTGGCAAATCGCACGCCCGCCAAAATTTTGTTCCGCGACGCGTCGTTTGCAAGTTCAGCCGTCAAAATCAACGCGTTTGCATATTTCCGCTACGTTGCGCCCGACACGGAGGTAAAAGTTCTATGAAATTTCAATTCAAGCACCAACAATTTCAAGCGGATGCGGCGGCGGCAGTCTGCGATATTTTTGATGGACAAAGTTTTCAGTCGGGAAAATTCACGTTGAGCGGCGACGACGAATTGCAAATCGGAACAAATGCGCCAATCGAACTCAGCGACGATGAACTGCTGAAAAATCTGCGCGAAGTGCAAAAGAGAAACAAATTGCCACCGAGCGAACAACTCGACGGGAAAAATTTTTCGATTGAGATGGAGACGGGCATTGGCAAAACTTACACCTACATCAAGACAATGTACGAGCTCAATAAAAATTACGGTTGGAGCAAATTTATTATCGTCGTGCCGAGCGTTGCGATTCGTGAAGGCGTCAAGAAAACGTTCGCAATGACCGAAGAACATTTCGCGGATGAATACAAAGAAAAGATTCGCTACTTCGTTTACAACTCCAAAAATCTGTCGACGATTCAAAGTTTTATTGGCGACATGAAAATTTGGGCGATGATTGTCAATGTGCAGGCGTTCAGTTCACGCAGTGCCGATGCGCGCCGAATGTTGCACGACCTTGACGAATTTCAAAGCCAGGCTCCGATTGACGTTATCGCGCAAATTCGACCGATTGTTATCATTGACGAGCCGCAGTCCGTCGAAGGAACCGTTGCGCGTGAAAAAATCAAGCAGTTCAATCCGCTGATGACGTTGCGCTATTCGGCGACGCACAAAAATCTTTTCAACCAAGTTTATCGTCTCGACGCTCTCGACGCTTACCAACAACGGCTTGTCAAAAAAATTTCCGTCAAAGGCATTGAACTGCGCGGCGACAAATCGCCGGGCTATCTTTTCTTTGAACGCGTCAATCTGTCAAAAAAAAATCCGGCGGCGACTTTGACTTTCAATCATCGCGGCAAGAACGCCACTAAAAAAATCACGCGCAAAATTTTTGAGAAGGACGATTTGTTTAAGCTGTCGGGCGGCATGGAAGAGTACAGAAATTTTATCGCGGCGAAGATTGACGGCGGAGCGAATTCGATTGAATTTATCAACGGGCTGAAACTTTTCGCGGGACAAGTTATCGGCGACGTGAGCGAAGAAATTTTCCGACGCATTCAAATTCGCGAAACGATTCAATCACACCTTGAGCGCGAGGCTCAACTTTTCAGTCGCGGCATAAAAGTTTTGTCGCTCTTTTTTATTGACGAGGTCGCCAAATATCGGCAATACGACGACGCGAATAATCCTGTTGCCGGGCTTTACGCCAAGATTTTTGAGGAAGAGTACACCGCCGCCGTGAAAGACTTCGACACGTCCGACGCCGATTATCAACGCTATCTTGAATCAATCGCCGCGCAGGACACGCACGCCGGTTATTTTTCGATTGACAAGAAGAAACGGCAGGTTGACGGCAAGATTGATGACGTTGACGCTTACGATTTGATTATGCGCGACAAAGAACGCTTGTTGGATTTTCAGACGCCCGTGCGATTTATTTTTTCACATTCGACTTTGCGAGAAGGTTGGGACAATCCAAACGTCTTTCAGATTTGCGCACTCAAGCAGAGTTCAAGCGACGTTCGGCGGCGGCAAGAAGTTGGTCGCGGAATGCGTCTTTGCATAAACAATCGCGGCGAACGCATGGACGTTGCCAAAATCGGCGCGGACGTTCACAACGTAAATATTTTGACCGTCATTGCCAACGAGAGCTATCAGACTTTCGCGGCGGGACTTCAAACGGAAATTCGCGAGGCTGTCAATCGTCCGTTGATTGTCAAGCAAGATTTTTTCATCGACAAAAAAATTTCGGGACGTGTCGTTGACGAAAACTTTTCACGCAAAATTTACCACGCTCTGATTAAACGCGATTATCTTGACGACGACGAACACTTGACGGAAAAATTTCACGACGACAGCTTGAACGGTGCGCTTGACTTCGGCACGGATCTTGCAACTTACTGCGCGGACATCAAAAAAATTTTGGGCGAAGTCGGCGACAAAGGCATCGTGATTGAAAATGCTCGCGCGAACAACGTTGAAGCCAAGCTTGACACGGAAAAATTGCGCACGAAAAATTTTACGGAGCTTTGGTCGCGAATCAGTCCGAAACGTTTTTATCGCGTCGACGGCGACAACTTCACATCAAATGCGATTGTCAATCGGGCATCGAACGCGCTCAATCAACTGCACGTGCCGGAAGGTTATTTCGTCGTTGACAGCGGAACTTTGAATTACAAAGCCGAATTTGACGCCGAACATCATCGCGCGGGAAATTTTCAGTTCGCGGACGTGACGAATCCGCCGATTGATTTGCTCGGCAAGTTGGTTGAATTGACGGGCTTAACTCGACGCGACGTGATGAAAATTTTGCGCAGTGCCGATAAAAAAATTTTCACGCTCATCCGACGCGACGCCGATAAATTTCTCCGCGACGCCGAAAAACTCATCAACAACTCAAAAGTTGTCGATAACGCCGACGGAATCAGCTACAACGAAACGGGCGAGAATTTCGACATAAAAATTTTCAGCAACGTTGATCTGCGCGGACAACTGAACGTCAACGCCGTTGAGACCGTCAAAAATCTTTATGACTATTTGATTTACGATTCACCGGGCGAGAAAAATTTTGCCGCCGATTTGGATCATACCGACAATGTTGCCGTTTATGTCAAGTTGCCGCCGCGATTCAGCATTCCGACGCCTTACGGCAATTACAATCCCGATTGGGCTGTTGTCTTTCGCGAAGGTGCCGTTGACAAAATTTATTTCGTCGTCGAGACAAAAGGCTCCGTCGATTCAAATCAGTTGCGCGGCATTGAGGAAGGAAAAATTTCTTGCGCGAAAAAATATTTCGACGTCGTGAATTATGAGGTCGTGAAAAATTTTCAAGAGCTTGAAGAGAAACAATTAACAGGAGGCAAAGACAAATGAACGAACGCACGGAAAATATTCGCTACTCGGCACTGCTCGGCGTCCATACGATGATGCTTTGTCCGGGCTTGAACTTCGTGGCGCAATATCTGTCGGACGCAGAAATTTCGGCGCGGAGCATTGGAATTTTGGTCGCGGCAAGCTGTCTTATCGCGGTCATCATGCAACAATTCGTCGGGCGGCTTGTCGACAGAAACATTCTCGACGGCAGAAAACTTTTGCTGTTTTTGGCAACGATAATGACGTTGACGGGACTTTACTCGGCGTATCTCGGCGCGGGCAACCTTAAGGCGATAACCTTCAGCAGTCTCCTTTGCATTGCGCTGATAATGTTGCCCGTTCTGAATTCGTTCAGCTTCTATTACAAGAACAAAGGCATTTCCGTCAATTACGGCGTGGCGCGCGGTTGCGGGTCGATGAGCTTTTGCGTCTGCTCGATAATTCTCGGCTTCCTCACGGCGAATATCGGGACAATCGTCGTGCCGTTGAGCTACGGACTTTTGGGCGCGATATTTTTTGCGATAATGATGACAATGCCGACGCTCAAGGGCAACGTTCAACCGAATAAGCCGCACGAAACTTCGACGCTCAACCTCAGCAAATTTCCGGCGTTCAGACTCATGCTTATCGGTTTAAGTCTCGTAATGCTTTTCCACAACATGGTTATGACGTATTTTATTTACGCGATTGAACTCGTCGGCGGCAACAACAGCAACCTTGGCATTGCGCTCGGAATTGCGGCGTTGCTGGAAATTCCCGTGCTGTTCGCTTATACTCGCGTTAAAGGTCAAACGCCTTCAAAAATTTTCTTGACGGCTTCGGGCATTGCGTTCTTTGTCAAAGCGGCGTTGTTCGTCTTCGCGCAATCGGTCACGATGATTTATCTGATTCAAACGTTGCAAATCGTCTCTTACGGCTTGATGGCGGCGGCGCGTGTCTATTACGTTGATGAAACTGTCGGCAAGAAATACGAGGCGACCGGGCAAGCGTACATGGCGGCGACGGAAACGATTGGCATTGTGCTCGGCAGCATCGTCGGCGGAATTCTGTTGCAGAGCTTCGGAATTAAGGCGTTGCTTTGGTGCGGAGCGATTGTCAGTTTCGTCGGCATGATGTGCATGATTTCTTCCTACCGCAGAAAAATTTAACATGAGCAACAAAAATTTTACACACCTTCACGTTCACACGGAATACAGCTTGCTCGACGGCGCGGCTCGTATCGGCGACCTTCTCGACGCGGCAAAAAATTTCGGCATGAATTCAATCGCGATAACCGATCACGGCACAATGTATGGCGTCGTTAATTTTTACAAGGCGGCCGGCAAACGCGGCATCAAACCGATTATCGGCTGTGAAGTTTACGTCGCGCCTCGAACGCGTCTCGACAAGGACAAAGTTGAAGACGTTCGACCGTATCATTTGATTTTGCTCGCCGAAAACAACGAAGGCTATAAAAATCTCGTCAAGCTCGCGTCGTTGGCGTCTACTGAAGGTTTTTATTATCGTCCGCGCGTCGACAAAGATATTCTGCGCAAATATCACGGCGGGCTAATCGCGTTGAGTGCGTGCGTCGTCGGAGAAATTCCTCGTGCGATTTTGCGCGGAGATTTTTCTCATGCAAAGGAGCTCGTCGCAGAGTACGTTGAGATTTTCGGGCGCGATAATTTTTTTCTGGAGATACAGAATCACGGGCTGGACGAAGAGTTTAAAGTCCGCGAAGTGCTCAAAAAGTTTTCTGCAGAGTTGAACGTTCCGCTCGTCGCAACAAATGATTCGCATTACGTTCGCCGCGAAGATTCGGATTTTCACGATTTGCTGTTGTGTCTGCAGACGAATCGGAAGCTTGACGATGAACGGCGATTAAAATTTCCGTCCGATGATTATTATTTGAAGTCGCCCGCGCAGATGCGAGAACTTTTCGCCGACACGCCCGAAGCTTGCGACAACACTTTGAGAATCGCTGAACGCTGTAACGTGACGTTGGAGTTCGGAAAATTTCAAATGCCCGAATTCCCGTTGCCCGATGGTTACGTTGACGCCGCCGATTATCTGCGCGACCTGTGCAATAAAAAACTTCCGACGCGCTACGAAACTTTGACGCCGGAAATTATGACGCGGCTCAATCACGAGTTGGAAATTATTCACGGCATGGGCTACGACGGCTACTTTCTAATCGTGCACGACTTCATCGACTTTGCGCGGCGGAAAAAAATTCCTGTCGGGCCCGGACGCGGCTCGGCGGCAGGAAGTCTCGTTGCGTATCTGCTGGGAATTACGGAGCTCGATCCGATTAAGTACGGTCTGCTTTTTGAACGTTTTCTCAATCCCGAACGCGTCACGTTGCCCGATATTGACGTTGACATTTGCTACATTCGCCGCGACGAAGTGATTAATTACGTGCGCAATCGCTACGGTGCGGAAAAAGTTTCGCAAATCGCGACGTTCGGAACGATGGCGGCTAAGGCATCGATTCGCGACGTTGCCCGCGTGTTGAATTATTCATATTCGCAAAGCTCGGAAATTGTCAAGCTGATACCAAACGTTTTGAACATCACGCTTGACGAGGCGTTGAAAACTTCCAAAGAATTGCGCGACGACTACGATACAAATCCTGACACGCGCAAAGTTATCGACTTCGCACGCAAATTGGAAGGTCTTCCGCGACACACATCGGTTCACGCGGCGGGCGTCGTCATATCAAAAATTCCGCTCGATGAAATTGTTCCGCTGCAAATTTCCAACGGAATGCTCATCACGCAATACGACAAAGACGCCGTTGAAGAACTCGGCTTGCTGAAAATGGACTTCCTGGGACTTCGCACGCTGACGATTATTGCGGAGACTTTGGCGAACATCAAAACTTCACGCGGCATTGAATTGGAGCCGTCAAAAATTCCGTTGCGCGACAAAAAAACTTCGGCAATGCTCACGGCAGGATTAACGGGCGCGGTTTTTCAAATGGAATCTGCGGGCATGACGGCACTTGTTAAAGAATTGCGCCCGGAATGTTTTGAAGACTTGATACCGACCGTCGCGCTCTATCGACCGGGACCGCTTGGTTCGGGCATGGTTGAAGACTTCATCGCGGGCAGACACGGACGCAAAGTCGCGAAATATTTGCACCCGAAACTTGAGCCGATACTCAAAGAAACTTTCGGCTTGATTTTGTATCAAGAACAAGTCATGCAAATCGTGCAGACTTTGGCGGGCTTCACACTCGGACAGGCTGACATTTTGCGGCGTGCGATGGGCAAGAAGAAGGCTGAAATTCTCCTTGCACAAAAAGAAAATTTCCTGCGCGGCTGTGCGGCTAACGGCGTGGAAAAATCGTTGGCGGAAAAAATTTTCGATCTGCTTAGTCACTTCGCCGATTACGGCTTCAACAAATCGCACTCGGCGGCTTACGGACTTTTGGCTTGGCAGACGGCTTATCTCAAGGCGCATTATCCTGCAGAATATATGGCGGCGATATTGAACGGCATTCCCGACGCGAATAAAATTGCTGACTACATTGAACTTTCGCGGCGCATGGGCATAAAAATTCTTCCGCCGGACATAAACATCAGCGAGGCACGTTTCACCGTCGACAACGGCGCAATTCGATTCGGCTTATCGGTCATAAAATCTGTCGGCGAGGCGGCATATCAGAGCATTGTCGCTGAACGTCGGCGCGGCGGCAAATTCAGATCTCCTGCTGATTTTTGCGGACGGCTCGATCAGAAAAACGTTTCGCGACATATTCTGGAGAACTTGATTAAATGCGGCGCGTTCGACAGCTTGGACAATCGGCGCAATGCTCTGTTGGAATCTGTCGATAAATTGATGACGGCAAGTTTCAATCGGCAACGTGAACGGCTCGGCGGCGCGATAAATCTTTTCGGCGACGATGAACTGAATCAGACAAACATAATCATTCCCGACGCGAAAAAAGTTTCATCTAAAGAAATTCTCGCGTGGGAAAAGGAGACTCTCGGCTTTTACATTTCGGGTCATCCGCTGGACGAATTCCGCGAAAAAATTTCCAATCTAACGTCAAGCAAAGTTCTCGGCGGCAAAATCGGCAAGCGCGTCAAAATCGGCGGACTTATAACGGACGTGCGACAAATCGTGACTAAAAAGGGCGACTTGATGGCGTTCATCAAGGTTGAGGACTTTGACGGCGCGATTGACGTTACGATTTTCCCGCGAGTTTTTTCTGCGGCGATAAACGCTGTGGAGATTGATAATGTTGTCGTCGTTGAAGGGCGCGTTGATAATAACAACGAGCTTCAGATTTTGGCGGACAAAGTTACGGCGGCGGAATTTTATGTGCCGGACTTTTGGTTGACAATTCCCGCGCAACTTCAGACTTCCACAACGATTGAGGCGTTGAAGAAAATTTTTCATGCGCACGAAGGCGACGGACAACAAGGCGGCACGTGGACAAAGATTGCTCAACGAATCGCTTACGGCCCGGAATTGTGCGACGCGTTAAAAAATTTGCTCGGCACGGAAAATGTCCGTCTATATTAAAGTTCGTGACGATTGAGACGTTGAAGAAAATTTTTCTCGTACATAAAGGACAAGGACAAATTTTTTTGCAACAAGGCGGCACGTGGACAAAGATTGCTCAACGAATCGCTTACGGTTCGGAATTGTGCAATGCGTTGAAAAATTTGCTCGGCGATGAAAATGTTCGCCTGTACTGAAAATTATTTCCGTGCGGGCTTGAGGCGTTTCATGTGATAGTTGTAAGCCGCGACAAGTACAATCGTCGTGATGAACCAGCTGATTGGATAGACCGCCATCAACGTCGCGTAAGTCGGAATCTTCGCAAAGGCTGTGAATACCCACGTCACGCGAACGCCGCATACGCAAATCAACGTTATCACGGCGGGCGTCAATGATATTCCGTAGCCGCGCAGTGAACCCGATAAACCTTCCATTAAAACGTTGACGAGTTCGGGCGCGACGATGTACCACAATCGAATCACGCCGAGGCGAATTACTTCAGGGTCGTTGTTGAAGAGGCTCAAAACTTCTTCGGCGAAGAATAAAATAAAACAGCACAACGTCTGCATGAAAATCGCGCTCAAGCCCATTGATACCCACGTCACGCGCTTGCAACGTTGAAAATTTCCCGCGCCGTAATTCTGTCCGACAAAAGTTGTTGCCGCCTGTCCGAAGCCGTTGACGATGCAGAAAACGTTTATCTCAATCGTGAACGCCGCCGCCGATGCCGCCATTGCATCCGCACCGAGTGAATTTATCGCCGCTTGAATCAAAAGGTTTGACAACGAGAAAACCATTCCTTGAACGCCTGCGGGCAGTCCGATTCGCAAAATCTCGAACAATTCTTCGCGGTCGACAATCAGCGCGTTCAGGTTGAGTTTGATGACGCCTTCCGAATTGAGCAGTGCGCGGAATAAAATTATTGCGCTGACGATGTTGGCAATGACTGTGGCGACTGCAACGCCCGAAATTCCCAAATCGAATTGCAGGACGAACAGCAGGTTGAGCACGATATTGACGCCGCTTGCCGCCGCCAATGCGATTAACGGAGTTCGCGTGTCGCCCTTACTGCGGAAGATTGCCGCTTCGAAATTGTACAAGCTCATCGCCGGTAAGCCGAGCAAAAAAATTCGCAGATAAGACTCCGCCATATCGACGACGAGTTCCGGCACTTCAAGCAGATAAAAAATTGGTGCGACCAAAATTTCTCCGACGACGCAGAAAAAAATTCCCGCCGCGATTGACAAGCTGAACGATGTACTGACTGCCGATTGAGCACGGTCAAATTTTTTTGCGCCGATGCTTTGAGCGATGACGACGTTTGCGCCGAGACTCAAGCCCATAAGCAAGCTCACGATCAGCCCGACCATTGATATGTTGTTGCCGACAGCCGCCATTGCATTTTTGCCGACGAATTTGCCGAGCGTCACGACGTCCGCCGCGTTCAAAAGTTGTTGCATTACGCCCGTCAATGCCAACGGCAGCGCGAACAAAATTATTTTGTCCCACAACGAGCCGCGCAACATGTCTATATCTCTTGCGTTCAAAAAAAAATCCCCCAAACTCCAAGATTGCGAGATTGCAAGATTACGAGATTACAAGATTGAGATTCATACTTCAAATTGAATTGTCAACGGTGTTTCATGCGGACGACGGTAATTCGCGGGTCATTGCCGCGTTCAAGCTCCATTACCATGAACGAGCCGCGAGTATCGTCGCGCGGACGAGATGCACTGCCGGGATTTAAAATAATCGGCGGGCCCATGAGATATTCAACGATGTGCGTGTGCCCGTAAACCGCAATGTCAGCGTTCTGCGATTCAGCCGCTTCCATGATATATTCCTGTGTGTAGCGCACGCCGTAATTGTGTCCGTGAGTGATAAAAATTTTGTGGTCTTCGGCGTCGATGATTCGTTCGTAGCAAATTTTTCCGGTTGGCCAATCGCAATTGCCGGCAACGCCAAAAACCGGAACGTCAAGCAATGATTGCAAATATTCGGCATCGGGCGTGCAGTCGCCCATGTGAAGCCACATATCCATATTTTGCGCGATACTGACCGCTTGATCAATCGCCGACCAATTTCCGTGAGTGTCGCTTATTAGTCCAATTTTCACGTCAGGTGCCGCTCTCCGAAGAGTGCGACTTGCCTCCTTTCATATAGGACTAGGGACGAGGCAGTAAGAATCGGTTGTTTTCAATTCCCAGTCAAAAATTTTATGTAAAACGCTCCTTGAGTTTCAAAGCCATTTCGCGCAGAGCGTTGCCGCGATGACTGATTAGATTTTTCTCGTCGACGGAAAGTTGAGCCATTGTCCTTTGTGCGTCGATGTAAAAATACGGGTCGTAGCCGAAACCGCCGCTGCCCTTTGCCACGGTTTTAATCGTGCCGCCGATTTTGCCGTTCGTGACGAATTCGGTGCCGTCAGTGTCGACGAAAGCCATTGCGCAACGATAAGCCGCCGCAGATTCATTGACACCGATTTTTTTCAGCTCGTCGAGAAGTTTTTGATTGTTGGTGATGTCGTCGGCGTGATAACCTGCGAATCGTGCAGAGTGAACGCCGGGCAAACCGTTGAGCGCGTCAACTTCCAATCCTGAATCGTCAGCGAGTGCGGCAAGTCCCGTGCGTTCGGAAAAGAATCGCGCTTTGATAAGTGCATTTTCTTCAAACGTCGCGCCATTTTCAACAGCGTCGGGCATTTCGTCAAAGTCGGCGAGCGAGAGAATTTCAAGCGGCAGATTTTTGAGGATAAGGCGAATTTCCTTGACTTTGTCCGAATTCTTCGACGCGAGCAAAATTTTTTTCATAATCAATCCTCCTGTCCGTAAATCGTTGCAAAAACTTTGAACGGCGTTAAAATTTTAACCGACTCTGCCGACGCGCCAGACCAATTCCCTGCCGAGAGCGTCTTTCTGCAAGTCAATCAGCTCCGCGATACCGACTTGAGCCAAATTCAAAAGGTCATTGAGTTGCGCACGAGTGAAAGATTTTTTTTCGGCAACTGTCAGCCAATCCGTCCGACACGCCAAACCAATTCTCTGCCGAGAGCGTCTTTCTGCAAATCAATCAGCTCCGCGATACCGACTTGAGCCAAATTCAAAAGGTCATTGAGTTGCGCACGAGTGAACGGTTTTTTTTCGGCAGTGATCTGAACTTCGACGAGTTCGCCCGCGCCCGTCATCACGACGTTGCAATCGGCAACAGCAGTCGAATCTTCCGCGTAGTTCAAATCCAAAATGTTCTCGCCGTCTGAAGTGATGCCCGCCGAAATTGCCGCAACAAAATCCGTGACGGGAAAGGTGCCGCCGACTTTGTAAATCGTCTCGCAAGCCTCGACCAGTGCGACAAATGCTCCCGTTATCGACGCGGTGCGCGTGCCGCCGTCAGCTTGAAGAACGTCGCAGTCAATCGTTATCGTGCGTTCACCAATCGCCGACAAATCAGTCACCGCGCGAAGTGCCCGACCAATCAGCCGCTGAATTTCCATTGCCCGACCGTTTGCTTTGACGGAACGATTGTCGCGAGGAACACGTTCAGCCGACGCGCCGGGGAGCATTGAATATTCCGCCGTGAGCCAACCGGTGCCCGTGCCTTTCAAGAAAAATGGAACTCTGTCTTCAATCGTCGCCGCGCAGATAATTTTCGTGTCGCCGACTTCAATCAGTGCCGAGCCTGCCGGGAATTTTTGCACACGCCGCCGCAAAAAAATTTCGCGCAATTCGTTCGCCTGTCGCCTGTCAAGTCTCAAACTTTCACCTCCGCCAATATCCATAGCTGATACATTGTACACAAAAAACTTTTCAGCCGCAATGTTTTAAGAAAATTTTATCGTCCGCCGCCGATGAATTGTTTTTCGCCTTGATAAAAGTGCGTGCAGATTTTATAATCGTCGCGTGGAAAATTCTGCGTGGGTGGTGAGGCGATGGACGACAACGACAAAAAATCTTGCGACTTGCAAAAAAATCTTCAGCAGATGATTAAGCAGACAAAGCAATCCGATTTGGAACGGGCACTTCGGCGCATGATGCAAACGACGCGCTCTGAAGATTTGCAGAACGCCTTCCGAAAAATGATTCACGCCACGCGCTCATTTGACCGGCAAATTGAGGAGCGTCAAAAGGAACAGGAAAAAAATATCGCCGACGCCTTCCAAAGAATGATTCGACTGTCGCACGAGCTTGAATTTGGCAGCGAAGAAGAAATTGTCCGCGAAGATGTCCGCGCAGAGCCCGTCGACAAAAAAAATTTGCCGCCCGAAAAGAAACTCGACAAAGTCAAAAAGAAAGTTCCGCGCAGAATTCGCAGTTTTCCCGCCGCCTTCAAACGCAATCCAAAAGCCGTCATAAAATATTTTCTCGGCATGATGTTGGGACGCGTGCTTGCAATTTTGCTTTACGTGATTATGGCGTTTATCCCTGCGTTGCCGATACCCGACGCCGTTGCGAACATGAGCAAACCGCCGGCAATTTTCGGCGAGGCATTTCGTTCAATGCGCGGCTTTATCACGGACTTTAACCCGCAAATGATTGTCGCGACGGTCACGAGCATTCCGACGGACATCAACAAGCTGATTCAAAAGGTCGGAGAATTTTTCACCTATTACGCGCGGCGAGCGGGAGCATTCGCCGTGAAAGCAATTCGTCACCCGAAACTTGCCTTTGACGACATTCGCAAGACCGTCCGCAGCAAAGCACCGTTGTTTATCAGATTGTCGCGCGCGGCAGTGAGCGTGGCGTTCTCGTTCCTGCTGATAAAACTTGCAATGATTTTCTTGTTGCCGTTGTTCGGCGGCATCGCGTTGACGGTTTTGGGCATAAAAGTTTCGATAATCCTGTTCGTTATTGCGCGAATGATAGCTGACAAAGTCGGCGAGCTTATCGGCAAATATATTTTCAACGGCGGCTTGAAACTTTACAACGTGGCGAAAGAGTTGCAAGAATCGCAAGTTGTGAAGGCAATCAGCGACTTTTTGAGGGCTTTGCTTGCCGAATCGAAATTTCAAGAGGAATTAAATGGACGACAACAAACTTATCGAGCAAATCGCCGAAAAGACGATGCCGATAAAAATCGCAATGACAGCTGACAAAGTCGGCGAGCTTATCGGCAAATATATTTTCAACGGCGGCTTAAAACTTTACAACGTGGCGAAAGAGTTGCAAGAATCGCAAGTCGTAAAGGCAATCAGCGACTTTTTGAGGGCTTTGCTTGCCGAATCAAAATTTCAAGAGGAATTAAATGGACGACAACAAACTTATCGCACAAATCGCCGAGTTGAGGGCGAAGATGCGCGAGTGGAAAAAACTTCAAATCGAAAGGAAGAACCGTAAAATGGCTGAAGACAAAGACAAAAAATTTTCCGTGTGGAGCGAATACACCGACGAGGACAAATCGGCACTTGAAGAACTTGCGGCGGGTTATATCGACTTCATCAGCCGTTGCAAGACCGAGCGCGAATCCGTCGTTGAGGCTGTCAAACGTGCGGAAGCTGTCGGCTACAAAAATCTTGACGACGTGATTAAGAGCGGCGAAAAACTTCATGCGGGCGACAAAGTTTATTGCGTGTGCATGAAAAAAACCGTCGCGCTGTTTCAAATCGGCACCGAACCTTTAGAAAACGGCTTGAAAATTCTCGGCGCACATATCGACACTTGCAGGCTCGATTTAAAGCAGAATCCGCTTTACGAGGACGGCGGACTTGCTTACATGGACACGCATTACTACGGCGGCATAAAAAAATATCAGTGGGTGACGTTGCCGCTTGCAATGCATGGCGTCGTTGTCAAAAAGGACGGGCGCGTTGTCGAAATTGTTATCGGCGAAAATGACAGCGACCCTGTTTTTTGCGTGACCGATTTGTTGATTCACTTGTCGCAGGAACAGCTTAAGAAGACCGCCGACAAAGTTATCACCGGCGAAAAATTGGATATTCTCGTCGGAAATTATCCGCTCAAAGAAAACGACAAGGAGTCCGTCAAAAAAGGCGTGCTCAAGCTTTTGAAAGACACTTACGACCTTGACGAGGAAGATTTCATTTCGGCTGAACTCGCGCTTGTCCCGGCAGGCAAGGCTCGCGATTTAGGTTTCGATCGTTCAATGGTGCTCGGCTACGGTCAAGATGATCGCGTTTGCTCTTACACGTCGCTCGTTGCAATGTTGGAGGCGGCTAATCAAACTTTCGGAAAGACTGCTTGCTGTCTGCTCGTCGACAAGGAAGAAATTGGCAGCTACGGCGCGACCGGCATGAAGTCAAGATTTTTCGAGAACACGCTCGCCGAACTTTTGAACGCCTGCGGACAATACAGCGAACTTGCCTTGCGCCGCGCATTGAAGAATTCGTTCATGTTAAGCTCCGACGTTTCAAGTGCATTTGATGCCCTTTACGCCGACGCTTACGAGAAAAAGAACGTTGCTTATCTCGGCAAAGGCATGGTCTTCAACAAATTCACGGGCTCGCGCGGAAAAAGCGGCTCCAGCGATGCAAATGCCGAATACGTCGGCAAACTTCGCGCGATTCTCGATAAGCACAACGTTCATTATCAATTCAGCGAACTCGGCAAGGTTGATCTCGGCGGCGGCGGAACAATCGCTTACATGATGGCGGAATACGGCATGGAAGTTATCGACAGCGGTGTTGCAGTGTTGAGTATGCACGCGCCGTGGGAAGCAACTTCCAAAGTCGACATCTACGAAACTAAAAAAGGTTACGCGGCTTTCTTGACGGAGATTTAACTTGAACTAAAAAATTTCGTGACGTTTCCTCAACGCCAAATATTGAAAGTCGCCCGATTGGTGCTATAATAATCGACGATTTTGTTTCGAGAGTTTCTCTCTAAAATTTTTGGCGAAGGAGATTGAAATGGAAAACAAACAACAGGGCTCTTTGGCGGGATTTTTGGTGCCGTCAATCATCGGGATTATCTTGTTTATGATTCCCGTGCAATACGACGGGAGCTGGACAATCGTCGTGAAAATCGTCGCGGACATCATCAGCAACGCGATTGGCGATTTTCTGCCAATGCTGTGCGTGGGAATTGTAACGTTGTCGGCAATTCTCGGCATAATTTTTCTCGGCAAACCGAATTTCATCGCGACTTATCCGATTGTCGCAAACACTTTCTCGACGACGGCAATTTGGGTCGTGATTAGAATCGTCGGCGCGATTTTCATTTGGCTGACTTATCTCGGCGTCGACGCGGAAGATCCCGACAGCACAATCGGCTTGATAACCAGTGCCGACAACGGAGGCTTTGTCCTGCACGATTTGCTGACCGTTCTCGTCGTAATTTTCTTGCTTGCCGGACTTTTATTGCCGTTGCTGTTGGATTTCGGGCTGCTCGAATTCATCGGCGCAATGTTGACAAAAATTATGCGTCCGCTGTTCACGATACCCGGTCGCGCGGCTGTCGACTGCATAACGAGCTGGATTGGTGACGGCACGCTCGGCGTTATGTTGACTGCGAATCAATACGAAGGCGGCTACTATTCCAAACGCGAGGCGGCAATTATCTCGACGACTTTTTCCGCCGTGTCAATCACGTTTTCAATCGTCGTTTTGGCGCAAGTCGACTTAATGGAATATTTCGGTCTCTACTATCTTTTAATCTGCGCAATCGGTATCGTCTGCGCACTGATTTTGCCGAGAATCCCGCCGCTAAGCTTGAAGAAAGACGAATACTTGGTTCCCGGCAAAGCAATGGGCGAATCTCTTCCCGAAGGCTACACGACATCATTTCAATACGGACTGGCTTTGGCGCGTGAACGTGTCGGCGAACATCGCGGCTTTGAACAATTCATGGAAGGTGCTTTCAAAAATGCGGCGGGCATGTGGTTTGGAGTTTTGCCGGTCGTCATGTGCATAGGAACGTTGGCTTTGACCTTGGCGAATCACACGACGATTTTCGACACGCTCGGCTTGCCGTTCCTGCCGCTGTTGCAACTTTTGGACGTTCCTCAAGCCGTGGAAGTTTCCAAAACAATGATCGTCGGCTTCACGGACATGTTCACACCGTCAGTCTTGGCAGCGGGCACAATCACCAGTCCGATGGCAAAATTTATCGTGGCGGTCATCTCGGTCACGCAGTTAATTTATTTGTCGGAAGTCGGCGGGCTGATTCTCGGTTCAAAAATTCCCGTCAATCTTCCCGAACTTTTTATTCTCTTCCTTGAACGCACAATCATCAGCCTGTTTATCGCGGCACCGGTTGCGCACATGTTCTTCACGAGCTGAAAATTTTTTAACGTCTTCGGCGCGGAAGTAACGTTGCAAAATTTTTCTTGCCAAAATTTCTCGCGGCGATTATAATTTCGTCAGCAACAAAAAAGCGTCACTACAAAAACAGGACGCTGTGCTTGTCAAAGCGGTTAGCCCTCAAAAATATGTCTGGTACAACTAAAGGTTAGTCGCCCGTGCTGTGTCGGAGCTTAGGCGGCTGTATTTGTGAGTATCAAGAGGATTATTACCGTCAAGATAACCACGCAAACGATGATTTTAAACATCGTCGGTTGCCCTCCTTTCCGAGGGCAGTCTCAACCGCCTGCCGTTTTATTGGCAACAAGCACGCGATTATTTTATCACGGTCGAAAAAATTTTCAAGCCGCCGTCAAAGCGGTTTATTTTTTTGCGCGACGACGTGATATAATGGCGAAAAATTTTCGGAGGTCGTGGCAATGAAAATCATCGTGGCGATTGACAGCTTGAAAGGCTCGTTGACCAGTTTAGAGGCGGGCGCGGCGGCTCGTGACGGAATTTTATCTGCGTCGGCAAAATCGGACGTTAAAATTTTTCCGCTTGCTGACGGCGGCGAGGGAACTTGTCGGGCGATAATCGGCGGACTCGGCGGCGAAATTAAATCGGCAAAAGTTTGCGATCCTCTCGGCGGAAAAGTCGTTGCGGAATTCGGCGAAGTGCTCGAAAAAAAATTGGCGGTCATCGAAATGGCGAACGCCGCAGGACTTCCGCTCGTGCCCGAAAATTTTCGCAACCCGTTGAACACGACAACTTACGGCGTCGGCGAATTGATTCGGCTCGCGATTGCTGACGGTTGCAGAAATTTTGTCATCGGTATCGGCGGCTCTGCGACTAACGATTGCGGGCTCGGAATGTTGACTGCGCTCGGTTACAAATTCATCGGTGCGAACGGAATTTTCGGGCGCGACTTGGAAAAAATTTCCGGTGTCGACGATTCAAACGCTCTGCCCGAATTGCGCGATTGCACGTTCCGAATTGCCTGCGACGTGACAAATCCTTTGACGGGCGATAACGGTTGCTCGGCGATTTACGCTCCGCAGAAAGGCGCGACACCCGAAATTGTCTCTGCAATGGACGCTTGGATTAAAAATTTTGCCGAACTCTCCGCGAAGTTCCTGCGACTCGAAAAAATTTCCGTTGCGGGCGACGGTGCGGCAGGCGGTCTCGGTTTTGCGTTCAGGAGTTATCTGCGCGGCGAACTCGTGCCCGGCGTCGAATTGGTTTTGGACGCGCTTGACATCGCAACGGATTTGAAATCGGCGGACGTTTTGATAACCGGCGAAGGTCGTCTGGACAATCAGACTGCACAAGGCAAAGCACCTTCGGGCGTGGCGAAACTCGCGAAGAAACTCAATCCCCAAATTTTAACGGTCGGTATTGGCGGCAGTGTAGCAGACATTTCGGACGACGCGAAACTTGACGCGGCATTTGCAATTCTGCGTTCGCCAATGACTTTAGCTGATGCAATGAATAAAAAAATCGCCGCAGAAAACATTTTCGCGACGGTTAAGCAAATCGTTCGACTGATTGAACGTGCTCGCGTTAATTAGGAACATTCCGATTAAAAAATTTTTACGGCGTCGAAAATTCTCGGCGTCGTTTTAATTTGCAGTCAAACCGCGTTTGCATTAAAATTTGTCGCAAAAAGTTCGGAGGTCAACGCAATGATTCACGAAATTAAAAATCCGATTGTCAATCACAAACTCGCGCAACTTCGCCGCAAAGAAACGTCGTCCAAAGATTTTCGCGCACTGGTCGAAGAGATCGCCGCAATGTTGACTTACGAGGTCGGGAAAAATTTTCAGACACAGACGATTGAAATTGAGACGCCGATAAAAATTTGTCGCGCTGAATTTTTGGACGAGAAAAATTTTGTCGTCGTGCCGATTCTCCGCGCGGGCTTGGCAATGTCAAACGGTGTGCTGAAAATTTTGCCGAACGCCTCAATCGGACACGTGGGACTTTATCGCGACGAAAAAACTTTCAAGCCCGTCGAATATTTCTTCAAGATGCCGCCGCACTTTGACGAAAAAATTTTGCTTGTCGTCGACCCGATGCTTGCAACCGGCGGAAGTGCTTCTGCCGCGTTGAAACTTCTCAAGGCTCGTGGTGCGAAGAAAAATTTTTTCCTGTGCATAGTCTATTCGCCGCAAGGCATCGAAAAAATTTCTGCCGACCATCCCGACGTTGAAATTTACATGGCGTCGATTGACGAAGGCTTGAACGAAAATTGCCACATTGTGCCCGGACTCGGTGACGCAGGCGACAGAATTTTTGCCACGCTGTAAAAAATTTTTGGCGACGAGTTTTTCATAAGTCCGCCGCTTTTTGATTGAATTTTTCGACGCGCACGCCGCAAGAAAAAAATTTTTTAGATTGACGTTAGAACGTTCTAAAAGTATAATTCAAAATGATTTTGCTTTTGAAGTCGGACGTATACCGTCGACTAAGCGGGCAGAATCTCAGCTTTAAACAGGGCGCGACATCGTCCTGCGCAAATAGCGGAATCCTTCGGGAGTATGTCAAGAAATTTTTTGTGGGTTATTAAAATATCAGAAGGGTGTGGTTGTTTTATGGCAAAGGACATAAGGATAAGCAGCCCGCTGAACGGTAAGTTGGTTCCGCTGAACTCAATCAACGATCCCGTTTTCGCGAGCGGCGCAATGGGACGCGGCGTTGCCGTACAAGATCCCAAAGGGAAGGTTTACGCGCCATTTGACGGCGAGATAACTGTTTTCTTCCCCACGGGACACGCCATCGGTCTCAAATCCGACGACGGTATCGAATTGCTGATTCATGTCGGCATGGACACCGTCAAAATGAACGGCGAAGGATTCACTCCCAAAGCCGAAGCAGGCGACAAGATAAAACGCGGTCAGCTCCTGCTTGAATTCAGTCCCGAAGCGATTAAAAAAGCCGGTTACGAGACGACGACTCCCGTTGTTGTCACGAACCACGCGGACTTCGGCGACATCACTGTTGAACTCGACGGACAAGAAGTCACGGCAAAAGCTCCCGCTGAAGAAGCAGCCGCTGCCGGCCCCGTTGATGATGACGATGTCATTAAGTCGTTTGCGGGATTGCCCGATGCGGAACGCGTTGCAAAGTCGATTATGCACTACGTCGGCACTGCTGAACACTGCGCAACTCGTCTCCGTCTTATCGTCAACGACAAAACCAAGATTCAAGAGAAAAAAATTGAGAACATTGAAGGCGTCAAAGGTCAATTCTTCGCGGCGCAACAGTATCAGATTATCTGCGGCACCGGCTTTGTCGACAAGGTCACCGAAGAATTCATCAAGCTCAAACCGTCATTGGCGGGCGGCGGCGGCAAAGAGGCTGCTTATGCCGAAATGAGCCTAATGCAGAAAATTTCTCGTACACTCGGCGACGTTTTCGTTCCGATTATCCCAGTTCTCGTTGCAACAGGTCTTTTCATGGGCTGCCGTGGCGCAATACTTTCAATGGGCAGCGAATGGGATCCCAACTTCTTATTGATGACGCAGGTTTTGACGGATACGGCGTTCGCGTTCCTGCCTGCACTGGTCTGCTGGTCGACAATGAATAAATTCGGCGGCACGGCTGTTATCGGTATCGTCTTAGGTTTAATGCTCGTCTTCCCCGGTTTGCCGAATGCTTACGTCGTTGGTGGCGCGGCAGCAGAAATTGCGGAAAAAGGTCTCACGTGGGTTGAGGCGTCCGCATTGCCCGAATATGCCGGCAAAACTCCTATTCCGCTCGATCTCGGCTTCGTGACAATTCCGCTCGTCGGCTATCAAGGCTCCGTTCTCCCCGCACTCGTTTTGGGTATCTTCGCGGCTAAGTTCCAGCAATTCCTTAAAACTTTCATTCCCGATATGATCGACTTGATTGTTACTCCGTTCCTCACGCTTACTGTTTCAATGGCTCTCGGCTTCCTCGTTGTCGGTCCTATCATGCACGGTCTTGAATCACTCGTCTTTGGCGCGGTTCAGCAGTTCTTGACGATTCCTGTCGTCGGCGGTCTGATTATCGGCGGCTTGCAACAGGTCATCGTTATCTTCGGTGTTCACCACGTCTTCAGCGCGTTGGAAATTTATCTGCTGTCAACTCAAGGCTCCGACCCGTTCAACGCGATTATCACTTGCGCGACGATCGCTCAAGGTGGTGCGGCATTGGCAGTTTCTCTCAAAACGCAAGATCCGCGTAAACGTGCTCTCTACATTTCCTCGACTGTTCCTGCGTTCTTGGGCATCACTGAGCCGGCTATCTTCGGTATCAACCTGCGTCTCATGAAACCGTTTATGTTCGGTTGCGTCGGCGGCGCGGCAGGCGGTGCAGTTTCCAGCTTCCTCGGTCTTGCAGGTACAGGCATGGGCATCACGGTTCTTCCCGGTATGCTCCTCTACATGAACGGTCAAATTCTGCAATACATTATCGTCAACATAATCGCCTTTGCAGTCGGTTTTGCTTTGACTTACACGCTCTTTAAGCACGACGAATAATTTAATCATCAGTTGTAGTGATAAGTGGTTAGGGATAGCTTCACGTCCCTAATCACTTATTATTAAAGGAGTGACGTTTTGTTGAAAGGCTTTTCGATACCAATTTCGCGACGCGACCTGTTGAAGTTGGCAGGCGTGACGGCGGCAGGTGCAGTCCTTAGCGGCTCGATTAACACCAACGACGTTGAGGCGGCTGAAAAAATTTCCGGCGACTCAATCAAATACGCGAACAAAAAAATTCCCGTGCTCTATTCGGCGGACGTTTGCGTATGCGGCGGCGGTCCGGCGGGAACTGCTGCGGCTGTCAATGCGGCTCGTAAAGATGTCAGCGTCGTCTTGATTGAACGCGGCGTTGCACTCGGCGGACTCGGCGTTTTAGGTTGCGTTTATCCTTTCATGGACACGCACGCGCCAAATTCCGACACGCCTTACGTTGCCGAACTCAAGCAGAGACTTCGCAAAAAAGGTATTGAGCCTTTCGACGGCGTCACGCAACAAACTTGGCACAATCCCGAAACTCTCGCGCTGATTCATGATGAGATGTGCGAAAGTTCCGGCGTCAACATTTTGTATCAAACGGTTGTCGTTGATTCAATCACGAGCGGCGGAAAAATTTCTGCGGTTATCGTTCAGACAATCGCGGGACTTGCGGCGGTTAAAGCCAAAACTTTCATTGACGCGACAGGCGACGCTTACCTGGCAAGATGTTCGGGCGTCGACTATGAACGCGGCTACGAGAAGACCGGCAACAATCAACCGTTGAGTTTCAGATTCGAGATGGGCGGCATTGACACGGAGAAACTTTACAATTACGTCGCGATTGAATTGCAAGAAGATTGGTGCAAGTCGAAGTTGCCGTATTTTGAAATTGCTGAAGCCATGCACCGCAAGCAACGTTACAAGCTTGAAGAGTTAATGGCTCGCGGCGTCGAGACCGGCGAAATTACTCAAGACGAAGCCGAATACATGCAAGGCTACACGATTATCGGCAAGAACGGAGTCATGAGCATGAACTGCCCGGAAATTCCCGTGAAGTTCAGCGCGACTGATCCAATTTCTTACAGCAAGGCGGTCACATTCGGGCGCAAAATGATGCGCAACATTGCACGCTATCTGATTAAACATTTGCCCGGATTTGAGAACGCTTTCATCAGCCGCGAAGCCGTCATGCTCGGTGCTCGTGAGTCGTGGCGAATCAAAGGCAAATATTACATGGTCGAAGACGACTATCACAACCAGAGCCGTTTTGTCGACGCGGTTTGTCGCACGGCATGGTTTATCGACGCGCACGGCGAAAAAGTTTCCGAAAAGCTGCCCAAAGGCGGCTATTACGAAATTCCGTATCGTGCGCTTATCAGTGACAAAGTTTCAAATTTAATCGTCGCGGGCAGATGTATCAGCGCGAGTTTCATTCTGCAGGCGTCGATGCGTATTCAACCGACTTGCGCGAGTATCGGCGAGGCAGCGGGCATTGCGGCGGCATTCGGCATTAAAAACCATGTCGCGGCAAACGAGATTGATTGGGCGAAAATTCCTGCTCATCAAAGAAGTTACGTCACTGCAGGTTAAGAGGTGGTCTCATGTTGAAAAATTTTTTGATACCAATTTCCAGACGCGACTTGCTCAAGCTTGCAGGTTTGACCGTGGCGGGAAGTGTCCTGAGCTCAAATAATTCCGTCAACGCCGAAACCGTGGCTCCGACACAAAATTTTTCCATAAACGCTGAAAATATTCCCGTGTTGTTGCGCGCTGATGTTTGTGTATGCGGCGGCGGCCCGGCGGGAACTGCGGCGGCTGTCAGTGCGGCACGAAACGGCTTGAAAGTCGTCTTGATTGAGCAAGGAATTGTTTTGGGCGGCTTGCAAACTCAAGGGCTTGTCTATCCCGCAATGCCGACGAGAATCACCAACAGCGACACGCCGTATATAACCGACTTGAACAAAAGATTTGCAATGCACGGCGTCCAAGTTAATTGGACAGATGAACCTGAATATAAAAACGGCGGCAGAGCACGCGAATACACGCCCGAACTTTTGGCGTTCATTTATGATGAACTTTGCGCCGATTACAAAGTTGATGTCCTTTACGAGACGACGCTCGTCGGTGCGAACGTTCAAGGCGGCAAAATTTCTGAAGCGATTGTTCACACCGTCGAAGGTCTCCGCAAAGTCGAGGCTAAAATTTTCATTGATGCAACGGGCGACGCGGCATTGTCACGGGCGGCAGGAGTTCCTTCAGCTCGCGGCTCCGATGTCACCGATCGCAACCAAAAGATGAGTTTCCGTTTTGAAATGGGCGGCGTCGAAGAGATGAAGGTTTACAAATTCTTCGTCAAGAAGCTCAAAGACGGTTGGTGCGAATCTAAACCGCCGGAATTTGAGTTTGCCAAGTCGACGAACACCGAAAAATTTTACTACGAGGGCATTCAACGCGGCGAAGTCACGAAAGACGACGTGGCTTATATTCAAGCCTTCACAATCGTTGGCAAGCCCGGCACGCTCTCGATGAATTGTCCCGAAATGTCTCCGTATATTTACAGCTCGACCAACGCTCTTGATCGCAGCAAAGCCATTCAGCAGGGCAGAATAATGATTCGTCGCCTTGCAAACTTTTTCCGAAAAAATATTCCCGGATTCAAGAACGCGTATATCAGTCGTGAAGCGTCGATGCTCGGCGTGCGCGAATCGTGGCGCATCAAGGGCAAATACTGCATGACCAAAGACGATTACTTCAATGCGCAGAAATTTCCCGACGCCGTCTGTCGTTCCGCGTATCCCATTGACATTCACGACGAATCTTTGAAACTTACGCTCCTGGGCAAGGGCGAATTTTATGAAGTGCCCTTCCGTTCGCTTATCACCAACGAAATTTCAAATCTGATGGTCGCGGGCAGATGTATCAGTGCAGATTTTCCGGCTCAAGCTGCCATACGAATTCAGCCGACGTGCATGAGCATGGGCGAGGCAACGGGCATTGCGGCGGCTTACGGCTTGAAGAAAAATATTGCTGTCAACGAGATTAACTGGGCGGCAATTTCGGAAAGTCAACGCAGTTACGTCAGCGCGAAATAAACACCTCTTCACTGTCAAGTTGAACGTCTTGCCACTTCTTGATTTGAAAACATTGCCGCGCCAATTCAATTAGCAATAAGCAATTAAATTGCTAACTGCTAACTGCTAATTCCTAATTGTTAAAAAGGTGCGGTTGTTTTTAAATGAAAGGAGAAGATTGTTATGGCAGATTTGGAAAATAAAGTTGAGAAACTCGACGAACGTGTTAGCAGTCTTGAACGTCAAGTCGGCGAAATAACAGTAAATGTCAACGGGCTGATTCGTGCAATGCAAGACTTCAAGGAAGAAATGCGCGACCGCGATAATCAACGTGCAGAGGATATGCGCGAGATTCGTTCAAGCCTCGACAGCATGGGCAAACACGTCCGCAACTTGGCTTTGACGGCTATGGGTGCTATCGGCGCGATGGTCGTCACCGTTATTGTTTCATTACTCAAAAATTAAGGAGGAATTGTTATGGCGAAGAAAAGCGGCGAAAATTTGGAGGAAATCAAAAAGAGATTTAACAAGCAAGAAGTCGACGCTCGTGCTCGCGAGGCAGTGCTTAAAGGCGGACGTTGGCACAACGCCTTCCACATCGACGCGCCTTATTCTCTGATAAGCGATCCAAACGGTCTTTGTTGCTGCGACGGCACGTATCACATTTTCTGCCAATGGAATCCCACTCCGATAAACAAGAATTGGCACAAAAATAAATCGTGGATGCACACCGCAACGAAAGACTTCATCAACTACACCATGCCCGAATTGTCGCTTTGGCCCAGAGACATTCACGACAAAGACGGTTGCCACTCCGGCTGCGGTTTCGTCGAAGACGGCAAAGTTCGCGTGTTCTATACCGCCAATTCCCGCGACGAAGATTATCAGCGCACGGTTGCTCAACGTTTCGGCACGCTCCAAGATGACGGCTCAATCACGTTGGACGAAATTCAAGTTCAAGGCAATCCCGAAGGTTACACCGCGCATTTCAGAGATCCCAATTTCTTCTATCGCAACGGCGTTCGCTATTTCGCAATGGCTGCACAACGCATGAGCGATCCCGCGAAAAGTTCTCGTCCGACTAACGGCGCAGTGCTCATCTACAGAGAAAAGGCTGAAGGCGGCTGGGAACTCCTCGGCGAAGTCAAAACCGATTACTACGATTTCGGCTACATGTGGGAATGCCCGAACCTTATGCAGTTTGAAGATATGGACGTTCTTATCGTTTGCCCGCAAGGTGTCAAGCACGAAGAGCTTAAATATCAGAATCACTGCCTCGCCGGTTATTTCATCGGTCATTTCTCCGTTGACAGTCTCGACATGATTCACGGCAAATTCCATGAACTCGACAAAGGCTTTGATTTCTATTCTCCGCAAGTTTTCGCCAATGAAGCGCGCCACATCATGATTGGTTGGATTGGCATGCCCGACCTCACTGACACCGTTGAATCCGCTGAAGAAGGCGAATGGCTCTACTCTTTGACGATGCCGCGCGAATTGACGATTCATCAAGGCAAAGTCCGTTCGCAACCCGTCAAAGAAATGGACGCTCTCCGCAAAGAACGCACCGATGTTGACGTGTCCAACGGGCAGAACATTCCGATTCAACTGCCGAAAGGCTCCGAGTCCGATCTCAATATCGTTTTCGGCGCGGCTCGCAAGGTTGAAGTTGCCGTTAAATGGAACGATGAAAAATTCGTCATCAAATACGACCGCGACACGCAAATTATAATGCTCGACCGCGAAGGCATGAAACTCGGCGGCAAAGGCATTCGTCCTTTCAGCGACGGCAAGAACACCGACGTTAATATCGGCACGCGCAAATTCAAACTCTTCACGAATCAAGAGCTGAACTTCCGCCTGTTCGTCGATAATTCCGTTATCGAACTCTTCCTGCAGGACGGCGAAGAGGCTTGCAGTCTGCTCGTCTATCCGGAAGAAGACGTTGCTCCCGTGCTCGAAATTTCCGCCGACAAAACCGGCGAAGTCTGGCAACTCGGCAAATTCAACTACAAATAAAATCTGACGCTCGAAAAAATTTTAACCGCCCGAAGAATTTCCTCGGACGGTTTTTTTGATCTACTTTCTTTCACTGGCGAAAGAAAGTAGCAAAGAAAGCCACCGCTACGCGCGGAGCGATAGTCATCATTGCCGCAACGTTGAGACTTTCATAAGCCGTAAGTGCCGACAGCTTCGCGTCACGCTCAGCATGTCGGCGACCGCGCGTCCATGCGCGGTCTTTATTACCGGTAAAAATCGGCAGTCAAATTTTTCAGTGGTGGAACAATCTAATGTGCGTGAAAGCCATTGCGATGTTGTATTTGTCGCAGGTGTCGATAACGTTGTCGTCGCGAATTGAGCCGCCTGTTTGCGCAATGAATTCGACGCCCGATTGATGAGCTCTTTCAATGTTGTCGCCGAACGGGAAAAATGCATCAGACGCCAACGACACGCCGCGCAGATTTTTCAGCCAGGAAATTTTTTCGTCGGCAGTGAACGGAGCAGGCTTGACGGTGAACAAATTCTGCCACGTGTCCTCAAAAGTTTCGCCGCCAAGATAAACGTCAATGGCATTGTCGCGGTCGGGACGTTTGACATTTTTCACGAACGGCAAATCCAAAACTTTCGGGCATTGGCGCAGGAACCAATAATCGGCTTTGTTTCCGGCAAGTCTCGTGCAATGAACGCGGCTCTGTTGACCGGCACCGATACCAATCGCTTGACCGCCTTTCGCGTAGCAAACGGAATTCGACTGCGTGTATTTGAGAGTTATCAGCGCGGTTAAAAGGTCGCGGCGAGCTTCGGGCGTGAAATTTTTATTGCGCGTCGGAACTTCGGCAAGGCAATCGTCGGAAATTTTAATGTCGTTGCGTCTCTGTTCAAAAGTCACGCCGAAAATTTGTTTGCGTTCAAATTCGGGCGGCTCAAAGTTTGGATTCATCTTCAGCACGAGATAATTTCCGCCGCGTTTCGACTTCAAAATTTCCAGAGCTTTTGGCGAAAAACTCGGCGCGATAACTCCGTCGCTGACTTCGCGTTTAAGATAAGCGGCAACAGTTTCGTCGCACTCGTCGGAAAGAATTGCGAAGTCGCCGTAAGAACTCATGCGATCTGCACCGCGTGCACGAACGTAAGCATTTGCCTGCGCGGACAATTCAACGTTCTCTGCAAAGTAAATTTTTTTCAGCACGTCGTCAAGCGGCTCGGCTACGGCGGCACCTGCGGGACTTACATGTTTGAACGACGCGGCGGCAGGTAAATTTGTAGCCTCTCGAAGTTCGCGGACGAGTTGCCAACCGTTGAGCGCGTCCAAAAGATTGATGTAGCCCGGTCGTCCGTTCAAGACTTCAAACGGCAATTCATCATCAGCGACGAAAACTTTCGCGGGCTTCTGATTCGGGTTGCAACCGTATTTCAATTCCAATTCGTTCATCAAAATCACCTCGCGGGAAAATTCTATTCGCGACGCTTCAATCCCTACTGCCGAAAAATTTTTTTCCGTTCGCCGGCGATTTGCTTTACAATGCGAATTATGCTAAGCTGTGTTGCGAGGTGAATGAATATGCGAAAGACGATTGTTGAGTTGTTGAAGAATGCGGGCGGCGATTTTGTTTCCGGCGAGAGCATCGCCGGCGAATTGGGCATTTCGCGTACCGCTGTCTGGAAGCATATTCAAAAACTTCGCGAACACGGCTACGAAATTATCAGTCGCGAAAGACGCGGCTACAGGCTCAAAGACGCGCCCGATTTACTTTTGCCCAGCGAAATTCAAATCGGACTCGACACGGAAATTATCGGCAAGGAAATGGAATATCATCCTTCCGTTGATTCGACAAACCGCCTCGCAAAAAAATTGGCATATCACGGCGCGGCGGAAGGTACAATCGTCGTTGCAGAAGAGCAGACCGGCGGTAAAGGTCGGCTCGAACGAAAATTTTTTTCTCCGCGCGGAAAAGGCATTTGGTTTTCAGTGATATTGCGCCCGAATTTTTTGCCGCACGAAGCTCCCAAGTGCACGTTAATGGCAGCAGTCGCCGTCGCCGAAGCAATGACTCGTTTCAACATGAAAGCCGAAATCAAATGGCCAAACGACATCATGTTCAACGGGCGCAAACTCGTCGGCATTTTGACGGAAATCAGCGGCGAACTCGGCAAGATAAATTATCTCGTCATTGGAATTGGAATTAACGTCAACATCAGCCGCGACGACTTCCCCGAAGAACTTCAAACTGTTGCCGCGTCGTTATCGGAGATTTGCGGCGAAGAAATTTCTCGCGTGAAATTTTTGCGTGCAGTGCTTGAAGAATTCGACAAACTTTATCGCGAAGTCAATTCAACGGGATTCGATAACGTGCTTAAGCGTTGGCGCAAATTCAACGTCACGCTCGGCAAAAATATTCGTGTCATATCTGCGGGCGACGGCGGCGAAACTTTCACGGGCAAAGCTGTCGATTTAAATTCGGACGGCGCGCTTATCGTCGAGACTGACAACGGACTGCGTGCGGTTTATGCGGGCGACGTTTCCATTCGTTAGGAGGAAAATTTTTTGAACATACATTGCGCATTGACAATCGCCGGCTCTGATTCATCGGGCGGTGCGGGCATTCAAGCTGACTTGAAAACTTTTTTGGCGAACGATGTTTACGGCATGAGCGCGATAACGGCTTTGACGGCGCAAAACACTTGCGGAGTTCGTTCCGTGCTGAATTCGACGCCCGAATTTTTATGCGACCAACTCAACGCGATTTTTGAAGATATTTTTCCCGACGCAATTAAAATCGGCATGGTCTCTTCGGCGCGACTGATTGAAGTCATTGCGGAACGATTGACATTTCACGGCGCGAAAAAAATTGTCGTCGACCCGGTGATGGTTGCAACGTCGGGAGCACGATTAATCGACGCGGACGCCGTAAAAACTTTGCAGACGAAACTTTTTCCGCTCGCGACGGTCATCACGCCGAATTTGCCCGAATTGGAAGTTATAATCGGTGAAAAAATTTCAACGCCGCTTGAAATGGAACTTGCCGCGCAAAAAATTTTCGACGCTCACGGTTGCGCAGTTCTTGCCAAAGGCGGTCACGGTCACAACGACGCCAACGATTATCTTTTCGACGGCGCGGGCACATGGTTTCACGGACGACGCATTGACACGACGAACACTCACGGCACCGGTTGCACGTTGAGTTCAGCGATTGCCGCCAATCTCGCCAAAGGTCACGACTTGAAAATTTCCGTCGGGCGCGCGAAAAATTATTTGACAGGCGCATTGAGCAGCGGACTTAATCTCGGCAATGGCAGCGGACCTTTGGATCACGGTTTCAATCTGCGCGGCAGTGACTTCAACGATTGAACGTCACGTTAAATTTTCAAGCCCGGCAGTCGCTTTGAAAGTCACGTTAAATTTTCAAGCCCGGCAGTCGCTTTGAACGACGCAAATTTAAAAGTGGTCAAGGATCAGAAAATTTCTCTGACCCTAGACCACTTTTTGATTGTCGATTCAAATGTTGACTTGCTTTTTGCCGAAGATGAATTTGTCAAGCAGGTCGATGAGCTGTCCGATTTCCGGCTTGGAAATTTGAGCACTCGCGCCGAGTTCTTCGCCTTTCAAGCGCATTTCTTCATTGATGAGCGACGAGAACAGAACAAACGGCACGTCGCGGAGCTTGTCGCTGGCACGAACGAGTTTAAGGAATCTGTGACCGTCCATTTTGGGCATTTCGACATCGGAAACGATTATGCCGACGTGTTCGGAAATGGCACCTTCCTTTTTGGCGAGACCTTGCAGATATTCCCACGCGTCTTGACCGTTGCCGAAATCGCGAACGAAACGATAGCCCGAATCATGCAACGTGGACACGAGCAAATCGCGCAACATCGGCGAATCTTCCGCAACGACAACATGAAATTCGGCACGCATTGCGCGAACGTCTGAGTCGGCGTCGGCAACGGTGGTGAGTTTGGCGTTAATTTCGGGATTAATCTCCGCGATAATCGTTTCAAAATCCAACAGCAGGACAATTCTGTCGGGCATCTTGATTATTCCGACGACGCGACTTTGATCGCCGACTTCGGGCGACGGCTCCATATCTTTCCACGAAATGCGGTGAATGCGCGAAACATTTTCCACGAGGAAACCGATGTCGAAGTTGTTAATTTCCGTGACGATGATGTTCTTTGAATCTTCGCCGTTGGTGACGTTAAGACAGCGAGGAAGATTGACCAGCGGAATTGCCTTGCCGCGCAGAGTGAACAGACCGTCAACGTAAGGATGAGCTTGCGGCATTGCAGTGACGGGAATGCGTTGGATGACCTCGCGAACTTTTGCAACGTTTATGCCGTAATTGACGCCGCCAATGCTGAACTCGACTATCTCAAATTCGTTCGTGCCGCTCTCAAGCAAAATGCCTTTGGAATCGCCGAGAGTTGCCGTTCCTTTGCGTACTTTATCTTTTGCCATCAAATTCGCCTCCGAAATGTTTTGTTCGATAAAATTTCGCCGTTAAAATTTTTAATCCTTCACGTGACAAAATTTTTCGTGAGCTTGAACGCGTCGAAGGCAGTTGATAAAATCACGTCAAAACATTGCAAAGGACGTGACGAAATGAATTTGATTCTTGACATTCACACGCACACGATAGCCAGCGGACACGCTTACGGCACGATTCGCGAAATGGCGCAGGCGGCTTGTGAACGCGGCTTGAAACTTTTGGGCTTCGCTGAACACGGTCCGAAAATTCCCGGCGCGATTGACCCGTTCTATTTCCGAAACTTGTTTGTCATTCCGCGAACGCTTTACGGCGTCGAAATTCTTCACGGTTGCGAAATTGACGTTCTAAACGACGGCACGCTTGACCTTGACCAAGAGCTTATCGACAAATTGGACTTCGGCATTGCGGGCATTCACATTCAATGTTATGAAAACGTCGGGCGCGAGAAAAATACGGACAATCTCCTTTCGTGCATGAGCAATGAAAAAATTTTCTTCGTGTCGCATCCCGATGACGATCACACGCCGCTGAATTATGCTCGGCTCGTCGAAGGCGCGAAAAATTTTCACGTCGCCCTTGAGCTCAACAACAGCTCTCTCGTCAAGAAACATGTGCGGCTGAATTGTTACGAAAATTATCGGACGATGCTTGCGTTGTGTGAAAAATTTTCCGTGCCGATAATCGTCAGCTCCGATGCGCACGATCCGTCGGCTGTCGGCGAATTCACATTGGCGGAAGAATTTTTGCGCGAGATAAATTTCAACGAGTCTCTGATTCTCAACACGAGCGTCGACAAGTTGAAAAGTTTCATTGCTTGTGAACGTTAGACCGTTTCTTGACAGTGCAAAGCATTTGTGGTAGCTTGCCCGTATATCAGCAATACAAGAAAGTGAGGCATAAGAATGCGCAGAATTTTATTCACTTCCGAATCCGTGACCGAAGGTCATCCCGACAAAGTTGCGGACAGAATTTCCGACAGCATATTGGACGCGATTATAGAACAAGATCCCGTCGGGCGCGTCGCCTGTGAAACGCTCGTGACGACCGGGCAAGTTCACGTCGTCGGAGAAATTTCCACGACTTGTTACGTTGACATTCCCAAAATAATTCGCGGCGCGATTCGAGAAATCGGTTATACGAATTCGGCTTACGGCTTTGACGCGGACACCGTCGGAGTGCTTGTTTCGCTTGATGAACAGTCGCCCGACATTGCTCAAGGCGTCAACAAATCGATTGAGGCTCGTGAAGGCGATATGGCGATTGAAGATGCGATTGGCGCAGGAGACCAGGGAATGATGTTTGGCTACGCGACAAACGAGACTCCCGAATTTATGCCGTTGCCAATTTCTCTGTCGCATAAGTTAGCGCGTCGTCTTGCCGAAGTCCGCAAAGTCACGCACGAAGTTGATTATCTGCGTCCCGACGGCAAAACTCAAGTCACCGTCGCTTATGAAGGTCGCAAGCCCGTTGCAGTCGATACCGTCGTCATTTCCACGCAACACAATCCCGACGTTTCGCTTGAGCAAATCAAACGCGATATGATTGAGCACGTCATCAAGTCCGTTATTCCCGCTGAACTGTTGACGGCGGAGACAAAATTTTTCGTCAATCCCACGGGCAAATTCGTTATCGGCGGCCCGCAAGGCGACAGCGGCTTGACCGGCAGAAAAATCATCGTCGACACTTACGGCGGCTGGGCACGTCACGGCGGCGGAGCTTTCAGCGGCAAAGATCCAACGAAAGTTGACCGTTCGGCGTCCTATGCGGCTCGTTACGTCGCGAAAAATATCGTCGCGGCAGGTTTGGCTGATGAATGCGAAATTCAGCTCGCCTACGCAATCGGCGTGGCTTATCCTGTCAGTGTTCGCGTTGACAGTCACGGCACGGCAAAAATTGACGAGGAGCTTATCGAAAAAATCGTTAAGGAGAATTTCGACTTGCGACCCGCCGGAATAATCAAGATGCTCGACCTTAGACGCCCGATTTATCGTCCGACTTCGGCTTACGGTCACTTCGGCAGGACGGACGTTGAATTTCCCTGGGAACGCCTTGACAAAGTCGACGCCTTGCGCAAATCTGCCGGCATTTGAATCGACAAGATTATTTCGTTGTTTAAATTCTCTCTCGTGTGCTATAATCGGCGCGAGAGGGAATTTTTTTTCAGCGCGAGGAACAAATTATGGACAACGACTTCAAAACTTATTACGAGGAGCAGCGGGAGATGTTGCGCGAGGCATTTGCGCAGATCGGACAGAAAGCCGAACTGCTCTTGACGGTCGGACAGCTGCTCATGGAGAACGGTGCCGACACAAGTCAAATCGTTCGCGACATGAAACGCGTTGCGGCTTACATGGGCATTTCCGCCGACAAATTTCACCTGCACATCATGTACACGACGTTAATGCTAAACATCAGCGACGAACACCATTCGCACACGTCGTTTAGAAAATGTGTCAAGCACGCCGTCAACATGCGAATCATTTCCGCGATTAGCCGTTTGACGTGGCGAGCATTGCAAGATCATTACACGTTGGACGAATTCAAGGGCGAACTTAATGCCATTGCCACTTCGCCGCGCAGTTATCCGCATTGGCTGACAATTTTATCGGCGGGCACGGGTTGCGGAGCTTTTTGCACGTTGTTCGGTTGCGATGTCAATGCGGCGATTTACACGACGATTGCGGCGTTTATCGGCAAGGTCGTCCAAATTCAATGCGCTGAACGTTTCGGAATAAATCCTTACGTCTCGATGACATTCGCGGCATTCACGGCAACAATCGTCGCATATCTCACGCACCTTTTGCCGACAGCAACGCCTTGGCATCCGCTGATAGCCGCATCATTATTTCTCGTGCCCGGCATTCCGATGATTAACGGCTTCAGCGACATGCTCAACACCTACATAATCAGCGGCGCGGCGCGAATCATGCACACGGGAATTATTATCGGCGCAATGACGTTCGGAATTGTCTTCGCGATTGGCATGGCGGACTTCGACTCGTTCACGAACTTGGCGATGCGTCCCGAAAGCGATTATGCGTTGTTTGCGACGGCGGCGGCGATTGGTGCGGCAAGTTTTTCGATTCTGTTCAATGTGCCCAGGCGTTTGCTCTATGCGGCGGCGATTGGCGGAGCGATTTGCGTTTGCACGAGAAATTTTTTCGTCTTTGAACTCGGATTCGGCTCGGAAGTCGGAACATTAGCCGGAGCGACCTTGGTCAGCGTCATTGCTGCCCGCGCGATTCACTGGTTGCACACGCCGTCATTAGTCTTGGTCGTGCCCGCAGTTATTCCGCTGGTGCCCGGCGTGCTGATTTATCGATTGCTCTTCGCGATAATCAACATTCGCCGACTCTCGCTTGACGAACTTTTATTGGCGATTCAATCGGGCGTCGACGCAGGACTGATAATTCTAGCGATAGCGATTGGCGCATCAATGCCCAACATTTTCGCGAAACGTTCATTTGAGCGGCGCAGCAAAGAGAAACAAGACAAATTGCTCAAGGAAATTTACGAGACCGATTTGAAAGATTGAACGCCTCCAATCATTATAAAATTGATTCGTGCGTTTAATTCGGCTTGTAATTTCTTTTAATTTTTATAGTATCTGCTTTTTCTTTGCTGAAAATCCCTGTGCGCCGGCTCTCAGCTCGCTTTAACGTGACTTTACCAACATGTTTTAATCACCGCACTTAACGTAATCTTATCGTTGGAGGATTGTCCATGAAATTTTTTTCGCGCATCAAGAAAGATATTCGCGTCATCTTTGAGCGCGATCCTGCGGCAAAAAGCGTCCTTGAGGTTGTCCTGTGCTATTCGGGACTTCACGCCATTTGGTTACACAGAATTTCGCACGCCCTGTTCAAACACGGCTGGATTGTCTCTGCGCGGCTCGTCTCCAACTTTTGCAGATTCTTGACGGGAATTGAGATTCATCCCGGCGCGACAATCGGCGACGGACTTTTCATTGACCACGGCACGGGAATTGTTATCGGCGAAACGGCTGAACTCGGCAAGAACGTGACACTTTATCAAGGCGTGACACTCGGCGGCACCGGCAAGGAAAAAGGAAAACGTCATCCGACAATCGGCAACAATGTCGTCGTGGCGACCGGCGCAAAAGTTCTCGGCTCGTTCAAAGTCGGTGACCATGCAAAAATCGGCGCAGGCTCCGTCGTGCTGAAAGAAGTCCCTCCGCACGCAACTGTTGTAGGCATTCCCGGACGTGTCGTCGTCCTGCACGGCAAACGCGTTCACAATGAGGAAGAGTATCGTCAAGCCGTCAATGAACTTTGTCAAGAGCGCGGTTACGACATAAACAATCCCAACCTTCGCGCAGAACTTTTTGAGGAGATTGACGTTGACTTGAATCATAACATTTTGCCCGACCCTGAACGCGAAATGATTGAAGTTGCGTTGAGACAGATTCAACGGCTTGAAACTCGTGTCAGTGAATTGGAAACGGAACTTGCCGCCGCTCGTGCCGAAATTTCTGCGGAGGCTTTGCGCACGTCGTCAATCGAAATTTCTCTTAGCGACAAGGCATCCAATCGCGTTGACCTTGACAAGAAGTAAATTCTCGCCGATAAATTTTCTTGTGTTGAACTTGCCGCCGCCCGCACTGAAATTTCTGCAGAGGCTTTGCGCACGTCGATAATCGACAAGGAATTGGAGTGATTGAAGATGCGAAAAATTTTTTTTGCGCTGATGTGTCTGGTCACGATTTTTGCGCTGAATCCGAATCGCGCCGCCGCTTATGATCAATACGTCGGCACTTACGAGGACGGTTACAACGCCTACTTGATGACGGAGACGCTCGTCGGCACGGACGGCTACAATTTCCGTTGCACAGTCAAAGCCGCCAAATACGACGATTGTGTTTATATCGGCTACACTTTTTGGCTTGACGGTGCGTTCTACGTTAAAAGCTCGCAAGGTTTTTTCGGCGAAGTCGACAAATATAAAACGCCCGTCGTTTACAATCTGACGCGCTTTGTACAAAATAATTTCGTCTTCCGCTGATTGACTGCGATTAAAAACGCCTCCGGCTTTTCTGCTGAAGGTGTTTTTGTTTGCGCACGAATGCGCATAAAAAATTTTCGATCTCAAAAAAAATCCCGCCGCATTTGACGGGATAAGATTGTCGCGATGAATTTATTTCTTGACGAGCTTAGAGCCGCTGATTTTGTAATTGGTGCCGTTGATGTTGAAAGTCGACGCAGTGAAATCGCTCAAGGTAATGGCTTTGGCAGTGGAGCCGACTTTGAAATAAATTTCGCCCTTCGACTTGTTGTAAGACGCCATGCTTGTCTTGAAGGTTATATCGTCGAGCGTCAACTTGTCGTTGTTCGCGAAGCCATAAATAACGTCTTTGCCGTCGCCTTTAGCATAGTAGAAGGTGTCAGCTCCTGCATTGCCCCAAAGCGAATCATTGCCCTTACCGCCGCTTAGTGAATCATTACCTGCACCGCCGAGGAGCTTATCATTGCCTGCACCGCCCGATAATGTGTCCTTGCCGTCACCGCCGCTGATTGAATCGTTTCCTGCACCGCCGAGAAGTTTGTCATTGCCTGCACCGCCCGATAACGTATCCTTGCCGTCACCGCCGCTTAGTGAATCGTTTCCTGCACCGCCGAGAAGTTTATCATTGCCTGCACCGCCCGATAATGTGTCCTTGCCGTCACCGCCGCTGAGTGAATCGTTTCCTGCACCGCCGATGAGTTTGTCATTGCCTTCGCCGCCCGACAATGTGTCTTTGTTAGAACCGCCCGTGATTGTATTGGCGAGAGCGTTGCCCGTAATTTTAACAGCCTTTGTGCGCGAAGAAGCATCAATCGTTTTGACGGCGGAACCGACAGTTACAGGAGATTTTGTCGAGTCGGTGATTGTCTTTGTTGTCGAAGAGCCGGTGGTTTTCTTTATATTGACTTTGGAAAGACTCGCCGCGCCTTCCAAAGTTATCTTGCCCGTGCCGACCGTAACGATGACATTGCCGTTGCTCTTTTTTGTCGAGTAAGAACTACCCGCAATGCTCAGCGTCGAAGCCGAGTTAAAACCAACGATTGAATCGTTGCCGTCGCCGGAGCCATATTTGATAACATTATTTTTGGCATCGCTGTCGAGAGAAATTAAATCATTACCCTTGCCGCCGATAATTATTGCGTTGCCGGCTCGATTGCGAATAGAATCGTTACCGGAGCCGCCACTTATCGTAATGTTGGAAGCGTCGTGTGAAAAAATGTCATCGTCGCCGTTACCGCCATTAATTGAAACGTAATGACCCTCGTAATAGTTTCTAATGGTGTCGTTGCCATTGTCAGCGTTGACGGTGACACTTGAGGCGTAGTTGTAAATTTTGTCTTCGCCGCTCGTGCCGCTCAACAGCGTGTTAGAATTGAAATTGTTAATCGTCGCCATAAAATCTCCTCCTCAAAAATTTTAATCATTTTAATTTTAGGTCAATCTGCCTGTCAAGTTTTCGGTTGGAATTTTTTCTGCTATAATCGGCGCGGGCAAAACTTTGGAGAGGAGTTTTTAAATGGCGAATTCGTATTTCCCGATGCTGCCGAAAGTCAACGAGGACGTGTCGAAAATTCTCAAAGACCAGGCGGGCATTTGGAAGGAAACGGACATAAATTTTTTGCAGGGACTGTCAAACAGTCTCGATTGCGGCGAATCAATCAAAGACATGGGCTCGGTCGATTCAATCCCGGACATGTGGGCGCGACCGTTGCTGTTCAAAATGGCGTTGTTCGATTTGGAGCCGACAAAACAATTCATCACGGGCTTGCATGAAAAAGTTCGCGGAGAGTGGCGGGCGTTGTTGGCAATGCTCGCGCTGAAAGATTTCAAACGGCTCGATTTAAAGGCGGAACAAGTCAATCTGCGCGACGACAATTCAGACCTTGCGAAAATTTTAAAATCACTCGCGCCGCAAGAATCACTTACGGGCAACAAATCGGCGTGGCTCACGGACGTTTACATAATTTTTTTCAACGGGCTGCCAATCGCAATGACATCGCCGACGACGCTCGTGACCTGCGCGGCTGATTATGAGAACGTCTTCGCGGGAAAAATTTTCTCGCCGTGGAGCACGAATCAACAAACATTAACCGACCCGATAAAATTTTTGTCGATGGCTGAACTCGACGCGCTGAAAGTTTGGCTGGCGAATCTCTACGACAAAATTCAGCACCTCGACAAAATCGGAAGCAAGTCTAAGGAAATTTCTAACGCGCTGTTGAAATGTTTAGCCGACTTTGAACAAGACGTTGCCGCCGTTGCAAATGCGACCGGGACTTTTGAATTTGTGCCGTCGAATTTGAATTTGCACGTCGGAATTGCCCGCTTGCTTGACGACACGATTAAAGGGCGTGAACCGCGCTTTGAAGATTCTGCCGTCCGTTTGCTCACGTCGAAAAAAAATCTGTTGCTCGTTGCTCCCGAAATCGTCCGGGATTTTGCACGCTTTGAAGGCGTCGACGCGTCAAGGCTCGTCGTTTGGCAAGGAATCAGCGCGAACGAAATTTCCGACGACAAACTTTCCGACCGCAACAAAATCGGGCGCACGAGTTTAAACGGTGTGCAGTGGCGTCGACCGGAAGATTTTTTTCATGCGCGGATGGCAGTCGTTGAACCTGCAAACGCCTTTCCGAATTCGCCGCAACTTCACGGAACCGATTCGCTGTCTGAAAAAGATTTGACGCCGATACCGCCGTTTAAGCGCGAGCTTTTGGAACTGTTCACGCCCGATGAAATTTCTGCGAGACTGTCAATCAGCGACGACACGGAAAATTTTTATGTGCATTTCAATTTCCCGTTGAGTGGCGTTGACGGCAGCGGAAAAAATTTTCGTTGGACGAAGACTTATCCGAAGCGCGATTTGATTTACATTGACCGCGATGTTCCCGTCGTTGAGATTTATCCGAATTTCCGCCGCGCCGACTGGAAAAATTATTTTCTCTACTACGAAAACTCTCGTGCGCAATCGGACGACACCGCGCTTGCCACGGACATTTATTACGTTGCGCCGTTCAAAAGCAGTGAAAATTTTTTGGCGAACCGTTTGACCGCAAAGCTTGACGACTTCCCGGACGCGTTGATTGTCACGTACAACCCGCCGCCGCACGTTGGAAAGGCTCCGTATGAAATCGGCACGCTGCTGTTAAACAAACCGAAACTCATTGAGCGCAATGCTGATGTGTCGTGGAAAATCGGCGTCGACTTCGGCACAAGTTCCACGATGATTTTTTACGCCGAGAACAATCAGGAACCGCGTCCGCTGAATTTTTCTCCGAATCTCTTTCAAGTGACGGCATCGGGCGGCGCACGTGCACAAACTTATCGGCAATTCATTCCGTCGCAAATTCCCGCGCGTGTTGACGGCTCATTTCTAAGCGTTTTTCATTTGCTCAACGTCGGCGATTTGAAAGAGATTCGACCGATTCTTGACGGGCATGTATTTTTGTTGAGCTCGGAAAATACGCGTGTCTTTGAACAGTTCGCCGCGCAGATTGACGCGAATTTGAAATGGCAAGACGACTCTCGGCAACGGCGCAAGACGGCGGCTTACATCAAGCAAATTTGTCTGCAGGCGGCGGCGGAAGCTTTTTCAAACGGTGCAAACGATGTGCAGTGGAATTTTTCCTACCCGACGGCTTTTTCTCAATCGCAGAAATTTTCGTTCCAAGAACTCTGCCGCGATGCTGTTGACGGTGCGCAAGTCAGTTTCTTGCCCGAAAGTGAGGCGGCGGCTTATCACTTCAACAAACTCGACGGCAAGGCTGGAAATTTCGCGCAAGGAGCAATTTGCGTCGACATCGGCGCGGGCACGACCGACATCAGCATTATCAGCGGCGAACCTCCGCGAATTGTTTATCACACGTCGATTCGTTATGCGGCGCGGCAAATGTTCAAACCGATTTATGACAATTACGAGCTGTTCGCGGGCGAAAAACTTTCCGGCGACAAATTGCACGACGACACTCAACGGCAGGCGATTATCGACGCCGACCTTCGCGAGCACAGTGAAAAATATCTTGCCGATTTGAAGTTCAAGACCGGCAACGCGCAAGTCAAAAATGTTTTGCAGGCGGCTCAATTCGCGACGGCGGGACTTTTCCACTATCTCGGCGAGCTTGTCAAAGTTTTGCATGATTACGGTCACTATCGCGGCAAAAAAATTCCGCACGTGTTTGTCGGCGGCAACGGCGCAAGAATTTTTAAATGGTTGACCGGCGGCACCGAACTTGACGGCAACGCTTATCTCAACGTGTTGGAAAAAATTTTCGTCGCGGCGAGCGGTCTTGACGGCTACAAAAAATTTTATCTGCACATGAGCGATCAACCGAAAGTCGAAGTCGCGGCGGGCATGATTGTCGAACGTCCTGCCAATGCCGATGAATTTTTCGACGAGGCGCGGATCAACCGTGAAATGTTCGGCGACGCTGACGAGCTGATTTATTCGGCGGTACTTGCCGGTGCGGATTTTGTTCAAGGCGGCGAAAATCAATCGGCGGGAGCTTTCATCAGTGCGCACGATTTTTCAGCAGGTATGACCGTCGACGGCTTGAACGAGTTTAAAATTTTTGTCGAACGTTTCAACGCTGCGCAAAAACTTTGGGCGGAAGGCGTCACTTTCGATGCTGAAGAACTTGTTCGCGACGTGAATAATTTCTTTGTCGACAAACGCGGGCGCGACGTTAAAACTTTGCTGATTGAGCCGATTTTTATCGCCGAGCTGAAACTTTGGCTTGGCACCGGGAATTTGCAACCGTTGACGACCAAAACAAAAGTTCAGACGACTTCGGCGGCGACGGTTAAAAATTTCGGCGAGAACTTTGCAAACGACTTCAACGCGTTGGCGAAATTGAGCGGCTTCAGCAGTCGGCAGGCGCGCGAAAGATTTTTGCGTCGTCACAAAGTCAAAGCCTTCACCTGCGCGAACGTCGATGAACGCATGAACAATCCGAAACTTGCCCCGAAATTTTCTGCGGCGTCGAGTGCGGCGAGCGGCGATTTTTGGGCGTGTGCAGTTGCGGAAAATCTTTTCGCTGTCGTGCCGAATTTGAAGACTTACACGGAGAATCATCATGCGGAACGGGCATTTGGACTTGTTTTTGAATCGAACTTCAACGGCGGAACTTACTCAAGAATTCGCGTGGAACGTGCGGCGATTTTTGAACTTGTCAACGACGCGTGGACACTTAAGCAAGTCGGCAAAATTATCTTGAGCAAATGACACGTACTGAAAATTTTTTAAGCCCTTTATCCCCGCGCAGGGCTTATTTTTTTTGCAAACGTCGTTTAAAATTTGTCGCGAGGTGATGATGACATGAAAAAATTTTTTCTGATAATCTGCGCGATTTGTTTGTTGATGACAGGTTGCGGTAGTGACAGCGGTCAATCGACTTCGAGCGGCGAAAAAACTTTTACTTACGGCACCGTCGCTTACGGCGTGGCAATGGAAAACGTCGGCACTGATCCGCACGAAAGTTACAGCGGCTGGTCAACGTTACGCTACGGCATCGGCGAAACGCTTTTTAAATTCAACGAGCACATGGAGCTTGAACCGTGGCTTGCAGAAAATTTCGAGCAGGTCGACGACTTCACGGTTAAAATCAAAATCAACGATGCCGCAAAATTTTCCAACGGCAAAAAAGTTGACGGAGCCGCCGTTAAAAAATGTCTTGAACATTTAATCGCCAATCATGACCGTGCGCCCAAAGACTTGAAAATTTCTTCAATCGACGCTGACGGGCAATTTGTCACGATTAAATCTGCCGAAAAAGTTCCCGCGTTGCTGAATTATCTTAGTGATCCTTACGGTTGCATTGTCGACGTTGAAGCGGGCGTTCACGACGGCATTGCGGTTGGCACGGGAGCTTATCGCGCCGTCAAAGTCACCGACACGCAGATTGATTTGGTTGCGAACGAAAATTATTGGGGCACCGTCAAGCCGAAACTCGACAAAATTATCGTCAAGAGCATTACTGACGGCGACACGTTGACGATGGCAATGCAAAACGGCGAACTCGATGCGGTGCAAGGTCTGCCGTATTCAAGCTTGAAACTTTTCGGCGACGGTTACAAAATTTCGCAGGCTGACACGTCCAGAGTTTATCAAATCGCCTTCAACTTCAAGACGCCCGCATTGCAAGATGTCAACGTTCGCCGCGCAATTTCCATGGCGATTGACAAAGAAAATTTCTGCAAAATTCTGCTTGACGGCAACGGTTCGCCCGCAATCGGAGCATTTCCCGCGAATCTGACTTTCGGCGGCGATAAAGTTCATGCGGCGACTTACGACCTTGACGGCGCGAAGAAACTTTTGGCGGATGCAGGTTGGATTGACACTGACGGCGACGGTTACGTTGACAAGGACGGAAAAAATCTTGAACTGCGTTATCTGACTTACACTTCACGTCAAGAGTTGCCGCTCCTTGCCGAAGCCGCGCAGGCGAGTTTGAAAAAAATCGGCGTCAAAGTCAACGTCAACGCAACCGACAATTACAAGACGTTCCTGAAAAATGGCGACTACGATCTTTTCAGCAAGGCGATTGTCACTGCTCCGACCGGCGACGGCGAATATTATTTCACGAGCCACATTTTGCCCGGCGCAGTCGACAACGCAGGCTTTTATGACAGCGCGGAGCTTGTCGCGTTGGAAAATGAATTGCACAACACTTTCGGCGCGGCTAATCGTTCGGAACTCGTCGTCAAAATGTCTCAACAAATTCTCGACGATTGCGCACTGATTTACGCGTCGCATTTGAAAATGTCGTTCGTGATGAAACCGAACGTCGAAGGATTCACGGCGCACCCGTCCGATTACTACGAAATTCGCCCGGAGCTTGATAAGCGATGAAAAATTTTATTCTTGGAATTTATCTTGCCTGCACGCTGATTGTCGCGATTTTGATGATTGTCACTTTGAGCTTTGAAGAATTTGAATACACGGGCTCGATATGGCTCGCTCGCATGTTCATTCCTACGGCTATTGCGACGTATCTATATTACGACGTGTACAGAGACCGACTCGGCGACATCAGCAGGCGCGGCAACCGTTGCTTTCTCATTCCGGCGGTAATGTCGGGCTGTTTCTTCGCATTCTGGATAATCTTTTGGCTCCTTGAAATGTGACGAACATTGATAAAAAAATTTTTCTGACGGATTGACAGTCCGTTTTTTTTTTTATAATGTCTAAACCAATTTTTAAGCGAAAAGTACTGATTGAAATGAAAAAGCCCGGTGTCGATGCCATGACGGAAGACGAATTGGAAAAAATTTTGCTGATCGGCAGGATAAAACATCACGACGATTTGGCGGAGCGTAATTGCCTGGTTGAGTATTACATATTGACCGAAGAAATTACTCTCGATTGCGAATATGCGCGAAGATTTTTGGAAGAAAATAATTGTAACCTCGCAAGTACCGTTGTATAATTTGCGCAAGCATTGTTTCAAGGTATTTGATGAGGTTTTTAATTGGCAGGCGCGGTTCACCATAGAGAACTTTCTCCGATTAGATTCGGAAATTTTTTTGCAACGAAGAGGCGTTCACGAAATGAAAAAGTTTTTTGCGGTGATGATGTTGTTGTGTCTGCTGATGACCGGTTGCGGCTCTGATTCCGATTCAAGCGGAGTTATAATCGTCGGCTTTGATGAATCGCCGTTGGGCTATCGTGATGAACGCGGCGAAATTGTCGGCTTTGAAATTGATTTGGCGCGAGAAGCAATTAACCGTGCAGGAGCGAAGGCGGAATTCAAAATCATTCACTGGAACGAGAAAGAACAGGAACTTAACAGCGGCAACATCGACATGATTTGGAACGGCATGGACATCACGCCCGAACGAAAAGAAATTATGCTCTTCAGCAAGCCGTACATGGATAATCGCCGCGTGATTGTCGTCTTGAAAAAAAATCCGCTCGAAATAGTTTCGGAAGGCGACCTTGACGGCAAAAATATCGGCGTGAAAGCCGGCACGACTGCAGAATTTTATTTTGAGACCGAAGAAGGCGCAAAAGACAAATTAAAAGCTCTGAAAACTTATGACAGCGACGAGAATACATTCAAGGCTTTGGAAAGCGGCGAAGTTGATGCGGTAGTTTGTGATGAAATGTTGGGACGCTATTACGTTGTGAAGTATAATCATAATTTTGAGGTATTGAACATTACGGTCGGCAAAACGAATCAATACGGCATCGGTTTTCGCAAAGGCGATACGGAGTTGCGCGACAGAATTCAAGCGGCGTTTGACAGCATGGTTAAAGACGGAACTGCCAAAAAAATCTCGGAAAAATGGTTTCAAGCCGATTTGATTAAGTATGGCAGATAATTGACTGCGAAAAATTTTTACAAGCCCTATCCCCGCGCAGGGCTTATTTTTTTTGCAAACGTCGTTTAAAATTCTTCGCGGAGTGATTTGATGAACGAACTTTTGACGGTTGAAAATCTGCATGTTGATTGCGGCGGGAAAAAAATTTTGCACGACGTGAATTTTTCTGTTGAGCGCGGAGAAATTTTGATTATCGCGGGCGAATCTGGCAGCGGCAAGTCGACGATTTTAAAGGCGATTGACGGACTGCTCGGCAAAAATTTTTCTGTCGGCGGCAAAATTTTCTTCGACGGACGCGACATCACTAACCTTTCAGACGACGAGCGACGCAAAATTTCCGGCGACTCAATCGGAATGATTTTTCAGAATGCCGGCGCGAGTTTCTGCCCGATACGCACAATCGGCGACCAAATTTTTGAAAGCGTCAAAGCTCATCGCGATTGGGACAAAAAATTTTTCCGCGAACGAGCGTTTGAACTCATGCGGAAAATAAATCTCGACTCCGCGACGCTTGACGAATATCCGTTCAGACTTTCGGGCGGCATGGCGCAACGTGCGGGAATTTTGGCGGCGACGATTCTCGAACCGAAACTTTTGCTTGCCGACGAACCGACCAGCGCATTGGACGTTGTGACACAAATCGGCGTCGTCAAAGAGCTGCTGAATCTGCGCGAGCGGCTGAAAATTTCAATCGTCATGGTCACGCACGACTTGAAAATCGCACGACGTATGGCGGACAAAATTTTAATCCTGCGACACGGAGCGGCAATCGAATTCGGCACGCGCGATCAAATTTTCAACGCACCACAAGAAATTTACACGCAAGAATTAATCGGAGCGACATCATGAGCGTTTTGCAAGTTCGGCACGTCAAAAAATTTTTCGGCAAGCGACTAATCCTTGACGACGTGAATTTTTCTATCGACGCGGGCAATTTACACGCAAGAATTAATCGGAGCGACATCATGAACGTTTTGCAAGTTCGGCACGTCAAAAAATTTTTCGGCAATCAACTAATCCTTGACGACGTGAATTTTTCTGTCGACGCGGGCGAAATTTTAGGGATTGTCGGCTTGAGCGGTTGCGGCAAATCGACGTTGGCGAGAATCATTGCGCGATTGATTGACTGCGACGGCGGAAAAATTTTTCTCTGCGGCGAAGACATCACTCACGCGACCGGCAACGCTTTTTATCGCAACATGCAGATGATTTTTCAGACGCCCGAAGATTCTTTCGACCCGCGCAGAACTTTGGGAGCAAGCATCGCCGAACCGATTAAAAATTTTAAAAGCTTGGAGCTTGAAGCTTTAAGCTTTAAGGAAAATACACCTCTAAAAGCTCAAAGCTCAAAGCTTAAAGCTAAAGTCGAAAAACTTTTGGCAGAAGTCGGACTGTCGAAAAATTATGCCGAACGATATCCGCGCGAAGTTAGCGGCGGCGAATGTCAACGTGCGGCGATAGCAAGGGCAATTTCCGTTGAGCCGAAACTTTTAATTTGCGACGAAGCAACTTCCGCGCTTGACGTGACGATTCAAGCTCAAGTCGTTGCGCTGATAAAAAATCTCTGCGTGAAAAAAAATATCGCGTGCTTGTTCATCACGCACGACTTGGCACTGTTACCGAAAATCGCCGACCGTGTTATCGTCTTGCACAACGGTTGCATCGTCGAACAGGGCACGCCGCGACAACTTATCACCGACGCACAATCATCGTTCACGCGCCAACTTATGGCAACGGATTTTTTCGCGACGACGTGACGACCCGGCACTGATAAAAAAAATTAACCGACCGCAAACTCGAATTGCGCGAAGGAAAACTTTCGGAGGTGTCAAATGACTTTAACGCGACGAATTGAAAATTATTGGGACGAACGCAGTGCGGACTTCAGCAGGACTCGGCGGCTTGAACTTGACGGCATTGACGGTTTGGCTTGGCGGAACATTTTCAAAAAAAATTTGCCCGGCGACAAGTTGAAGATTCTCGACGTTGGCACGGGCGCAGGATTTTTCGCGGCAATTCTGTCAAGCTTAGGTCATGAAGTCACGGGCATTGACATGTCGACGAAAATGCTTTGCGAGGCTGATAAAAATCTGCGTGAACTGAATTTACAAGCCGAATTCATTAAAATGAATGCTCAAGTTCTCGATTTCGCCGATGAAACTTTTGATGCGGTCGTCACGCGAAATTTGACGTGGACTTTGCCCGATGTCAAGGCGGCTTATCGTGAATGGCGACGCGTCTTGAAAGTCGGCGGTGTGCTGATGAATTTCGATTCCGATTACGGCAACAAAATTTTTTCTGACGACGTTTGCAACGAGATTGAAGTTACTGACGCGATGTTGATTGAGTGCGATGCGATTAAGAATTCCTTGACGATAAGCACGTGTCGACGACCGTTTTGGGACGCAGGTTTTTTGGAAGGCATAAATTTTTCTGTGCGGCTTGACGAGGATATTTCACACGTCGTGCACAGGGACAATCGTTGCGTGTATGATTCGGTGCCGCTGTTTGCCATTCACGCGACAAAATGACGGTGATTGAAATGACGGAGATTGTTGAGTTCGACGGAGCCGCTGACGTTGACGGTTGCCGCGACAAAATTATTCACGGCGATTGTTTGGAGGTTATGCGTACATTGCCCGATAAATGCGTTGATGTCGTGATAACTTCGCCGCCTTATAATCTGCTCAACTCCACGGGCAACGGCTTGAAACGCAATACGAACTGCGGCAAGTGGAAGAACGCCGCGATTAAGAACGGTTACGCCGAATACGATGACAACATGCCTTACGCCGAATATGTCGCTTGGCAACGTGAATGCGTCGCGGAAATGTGTCGGCTCATCAAGGACGACGGCGCAATTTTTTACAACAACAAAAATCGTGTGCAGAACGGTTTGCTCGAAGATCGCGGAGAAATTTTGCGCGGCTTTCCTTTGCGGCAAATCATCATCTGGAAACGCAGCGGCGCGATTAACTTTAATGCGGGCTACTTCCTGCCGACGACCGAACAAATTTATCTGGTGTGCAACAAGGCGTTCAAACTTGCCAAGGGCGCGAATAAATTAACCGACGTTTGGGAAGTCAAGCAGGAGATGAAAAATCCTCATCCCGCGCCGTTTCCCGAAGAGCTTATCGACAGAATCATTTCAAGCACGACCGGGCAAATAATTTTGGATCCGTTCGCAGGTTCGGGCACGACGGGCGTTTGTGCGAAAAAATTCGGCAGGAATTTCATTCTGATTGAGAAGTCGCTCAAGTATTGCGAAATGGCTCAAGCTCGGATTGACGGAGGTGATTGGCGGCAACGTGACGATGTGTCCAATGAAATTGTCTTGCCGCTAATGTTTTAAAATCTTTCAATTAAGGAGGAGTTTCGATGACGACATCAAAAAACAAGCGATTAATATGCAGAGAACCTCGTCAAAAAGATAAGCGGGAGCGACTTATTGTAGATATTCCTAAGGGTAAGCTTGGCTCGTACAAAATGGCGGCACGGGAATTGGGATTAAGTCTTTCAAAACTTATTCAAAATGGAGTAGAGGAATACATTAAAAATCACGGCGAAGAATTCATTACAGAGGCTGACGGTAAAAAGTTGCAAGCGGACTTTGCGCGAGCGTTGGAAGCAGTTAAGTCAAGCGGACAGAGGAACGTTGTCGCATTTCAAAATTCGAGAGCTGTGGCACTTGATAACGTTTGACAAAGATTTATCGGACGACAAAATTGTTCGGCTCGGCGAGCAACGACAAATTTTTTACCTTCCGAATACGAGCGACACTTATCAAAAATGTTCGGCGCATCTTGGCATGAAAAATTACGTTCGACCGCTGAATGGTTTCGTTGACGACATCAGAAAATTGACTTAAGGAGAAATTTTTGTGACGACTTACAAAAAGCTTGACGTGGACGGCGTGAAAATTTTTTATCGCGAGGCAGGCGCAGTCGATAAGCCGACAATGATTTTGTTTCACGGTTTCCCTTCGTCAAGTCACATGTTCCGCGATTTAATTCCGATGCTTGAGGACAAGTTTCATTTAATCGCGCCCGATTATCCCGGCTTCGGTCAATCCGATATGCCGCCGCGTGAAAATTTCTCTTACACCTTCGACAATCTTGCCGCCGTCATTGAAAAATTTCTTGCACGGCTCGGCGTCGAAAAATTTTTCATGTACGTCTTCGATTACGGTGCGCCGATTGGTTTTCGCATTGCTGCAAAAAATCCGCAGAAAATTTTGGGTCTCGTCAGTCAAAACGGCAACGTCTACGCGGAAGGTCTCGGCGTGAAATGGGCGGCTCGTGCCGAATATTGGAAAAATCCCACGCCCGAACTTCGCGAGCAATACAAAGCTGCATTCGCCGCCGAAACGATTATCGGACAATACACTTTCGGCACGCCCGAAAATTCTGTTGCGCCCGACGGTTATTCGCTGGATATTTTTTACACGAACCGTTCCGGTTACGACGAAATTCAATCCGATTTGATTTTCGATTATCAAAGCAACGTCGCGCTGTATCCGACCTTCCAAAAATATCTGCGCGAACATCACCCGAAACTTTTGGCGGTGTGGGGCAAAAACGATCCGTCGTTCATTTGCCAAGGTGCACAGGCATTCAAGAAAGATTTGCCGTCCGCGCAGATTGAATTCGTCGAGAGCGGACATTTCGCCTTGGAAAGTCATTGTGCGGAAATTGCGGCGTCGATTAAAAATTGGAGTGCTTGACATGAATCAGAAATTTTACGTGGCAAGTTGCGTGTTCACGGAAGAATATCCCGCGCTAAGTTTCAAAGTTCAATCTTACATTCGCGAACGATTCGACTTGCCGATAATTCGTTGTTGCGTCAAAAATTATAAGGTCGCGGAGTTTGAAGAGCGCATGCCGGAAAATTATCGTGACGAGTGGCGCGCGATTAAACACTTTGAAAAATTTCCGCCAGGCTCAACGATGGTTTCAGTTTGTCACAACTGCTCGGCGATTTTCGAGGAGCAACATCCCGAAATTTTGCGCGAGTCGATTTGGGAACTGATACTTTCCGACGAAAAATTTTCTTACCCGAATCATCACGGCGAAGCAATTACGATTCAAGATTGTTGGCGGTCGAAGGAGAACTTCGCGGAGCAAGCGGCTGTTCGAGAAATTTTGCGACGCATGAACTTTGAAGTCGTCGAACTGCCCGAAAATCATGAGCGAACAAAATTTTGCGGCTACTCGTTGTATCAGCCGCAACCGCCGAGAAATCCTGCACTTGCACCGAAAAAATTTTTGCACGGCGCAAAAGGTTTGTTTCAACCGCACACCGACGACGAAAAATTTCAGCTCATGCACGAACACTGCGCGGCGATTCAAACGGAAAAAGTTGCGGCGTATTGTCATTATTGCTTGCGCGGTTTAAAATTGGGCAGCTCAAAAGCTTTTCATTTGGCGGAACTTTTATTCGAGGAGAGTGGACAAAATTAACTTCAAAAAGTTGGAGTGTAAGGACAAGGAAGTTTTTGACGAGTTTTACGGTGCGCGATACTGCGAGAGTGCGCAATACACCTTCACGAATCTTTTCATGTGGCGCGAAATGCTCAATCTGCATTGGGCGACGGAAGACGGCGTGCTTTACGTCATTGCACATTGGCAAGGAAAAATCGCGGCGTGGCAACCGATTGGTGCGCAGGAAAATTTGCAAGACGCCATCACCAAAATGATTCGATTCTTTGACGAGCAAAAGCAGGAAGTTTTCTTTGTCGGACTGGAGAAAAGTTTTGCCGACGAGTTGACACGGTATCCTCACGCGAAATTTGACATCACCGTTGACCGCAACAATTTCGACTACGTTTATCTGTCGCAGGATTTGATTAACCTTTCCGGCAGAAAATTTCACGGCAAGAAAAATCATCTGAACGCCTTCCGCAAAGAATATCCCGACGCCGTTTATTTGCCGATAACCGAAGAAATTATCCCGAAGTGCCGCGACGAGTTGAATTTGTGGTACACGACGCATAAGCGAGACAATCCCGACGATCCGTTTATCGGTTATGAGCAGGCGGCGATTCACGAGATTTTTGACCACTTCGACGCGTTCAAACTCAAAGGCGGCGCGATTCTGATTGATGATAAAGTCGTGGCGTTCACGTTCGGCGAGCGGCTAAATTCTGACACGGCGGTTATCCACGTCGAAAAAGCTGATCCCGACGTTCGCGGCATTTACGTTGCGATTAATCAAAGTTTTGTTGCGCATGAATGGTCGGAAATGACTTACATCAATCGCGAAGAAGACATGGGCATTGACGGCTTGCGGCAGGCGAAAGAATCTTATCGTCCCGTGAAGCTGATTGAAAAGTTTAACGCGACGCTTGCTTGAATCATTGGCAACAAAAAAAACTCCGCGAAAAATTTCGTGGAGATTTTTATTTGTCGTGATGATTTTGTCGCGAAAAAATTTTGATTAACCTTCGGGCGCGATTTTGGTGCGCAGTGAGCGAACGCCGTCTTTGGTCTCGATAACGACGATGCCTTTAATCGGATTGTGCGTCGCGGCATCCATCGTGATTTTGCCGGTGCCGACTTGCAAGTCTTTTATGCTCTCGATGTTGGCGCGAATTTTTTCGGAGTCTTCGCCGCCGCGTTGAATGGCATCAATCAACATTTTGCCTGCGTCGTAGCCGAGTGCCGCAAAAGCGTTGGGTTCGGCTTTGTATTCCGCCTTGTAAGCGTTGATGAAAGCTTGCATACTCTCTTCGCCTTCAAAGCAGTGCGTGCAGAAGAAAGTATTGTTGAGCGCGTCCTTGCCGGCGATTTCGATAACCTTAACATCGTCCCAACCGTCGGTGCCGAGAATTGCGGCGTTGATTCCGAGTTCGCGAGCCTGTTTGATGATTTTGCCGACTTCCTCATAATAAGCAGGAACGAAAATAACATCAGCGTTGGCGGTTTGAATTTTTGTCAACGCGGCTTTGAAGTCTTGGTCTTTGGCAAGGAAAGCCTCTTCCATGACGACTTGTCCGCCGTCAGCCTCGAATTTTTCCTTGAAGATTTTGCCGAGACTCTTGGAATAATCGGAGCTTGAATCAATGTAAAGCACGGCGGTTTTCGCGTTCAAATCTTTGGCGGCGAATTGAGCCATAACTTCGGATTGTTGCGGGTCGATGAAACATGCGCGGAAGACAAACGGTTTGACTTCGCCATTTTCAATCGTCACGTCGGGATTGGTCGCGGCAGGAGCGATAATCGGGACTTTGTTGTCAGTTGCAACTTGCGATTCGGCGATGACGTTGGCAGTGACAGCCGGGCCGATAAGCGCAACAACATTGTCGTCGGAAATTAATTTGGTCGCGGCGTTGACGGCTTCTGCAGCTTCGGATTTGGCATCAGCCTCGACGACTTTGATTTTCTTGCCGTTGATGCCGCCCGCGTCGTTAATCTCTTTGATTGCGAGCTTGAGACCGTTGTTGGCATTTGCGCCGTATTGAGCGACGTTGCCTGTCAACTCGAAGTTTGCGCCGATGACGATTTCATCGCCCGCAGATTTTTTTTCGCCGCCGCCTGCAGAATCTCCGCCGCCGCAGCCCGTGAACAATGCACTTGCCAAAATCCCGCAAGCGATCATTGACGCCAATTTGAACTTTTTACCGATGGAAAACAATTCCGTTCAACCTCCCAAAAAATTTTCACTGAATATTTCCTGCGCAGGATTATAGGAAACAGTTTGCCAAAAGTCAACGCGTCGCGGCAAAGATTAGCTTTTGAATCTTGCAGTCGAGCCGAATTTTGTCTTGATGACTTCCAAGCGGACTGGCATTTGATTTTTCAGCTCTTCGACGTGCGAAATTATCCCGACCAATCTTCCGCCGCTCTGCAGTTCAAGCAAAGTTTTCATCGCGAAATCGAGCGTCTCCGTGTCGAGTGTGCCGAAGCCTTCATCAATAAAAATCGTGTCGAGTTTGATGCCGCCCGAATTGTTCTGCACGACAGCCGCCAAGCCTAACGCGAGACTCAACGACGCCAAAAAACTTTCACCGCCGCTCAAAGTTTCGACGGGACGCGTTGAGCCGGTGTAGTCGTCGAAAATTTCCAAATCCAAGCCGCCGCCGATACGACGATCCGTAACGTTCTCTTTGCGCTTGAATCGATAACGTCCGCCGCTCATTTTCTCAAGCCGATTGTTCGCCTCGGCAATGACTTCGTTAAACATCGTCGCAAGATAAAATCGCTGGAAAGAAATTTTTGAGACCTTGCCGCTTGCCGTGTCAGAAAGCGTCTTCCACATCAGAAAATTTTTGTCGGCAACGGTCAAGTCGTCGTCGAGTGCCGAAATTTTTTTCGCAAGCTCCGTCAATCGTTCGAGCCGCGCAGATAATTTTGCTTTGGCGTCGATTGCCGAACGTTCAGCCGCCCGCGTGTCGTCACGAAATTTTTTCAGCGCGTCAAGGTCAGGTTGAGTTTTGCCGTCGACTTGAGCCGCGACTTCCGATTTGATTTTCAGTGCCGATTCGACCGTTGAGCGTTGAGCCGCCGATTGATTGTTGAGCCGATTGAAATTTTCCTGCGCGAATTTGAACGCCGCATTGAGTGTGTTGAGTTCTTTGGTTGTTGAAGAAATTTCCGCGTCGAGCAAATTTTTATCGGTCAAATATTTTGCGTCAACGTTGCGTTCCATTGCCGACACTTCGCCGCGCAGTGTGTTCAACGACTCGGAAAATTTTTTGTCCGCCGATTGAGCCGCTTCCAATGCCGCGATTGTCTCTTGCGTTTTTGATTCGCCGTTCTTGATTCGCGCGCGAAAATGCTCCAGTGCTTGAACGTCCGCCGAAAGTTTGTCGAATGCCGTTTGAGCCTGTGCGACCGTGACAATCTGCGCGGACTGCGACAAATTTTTTTCTCTGATGACGAGTTCGCCTTTCAAACGTGCCAAATTTTCTGCGGCGGAATTTTTATCGGCGATGAGCTGTTTAAGCTTTGATTCGGCGGATTTTATTTGAGCGTCGGTTGGAATTGCTGCGTCTGATTTTGCCGGCAACGGATGATGAATCGCTCCGCACACAGGGCAAGGTTCGCCGTCCGTCAACGTCAACGCCAATCGTGCCGCACTTCCCGAAATTTGTCGTCCGCGAAGTTCGGAAAGAATTTTCTCTGCCGCGTCGTGAGCTTGAGTTGCTGTCGAGAAATTTTTTTCCGCCAATGAAATTTTTCCGCGCAGTTCGACAATCGCTTTAAGGTCGTCCAAAAGTTTTTCGGCAACGATTTTTTTTGCAGGCGCGTCTTGAAGGCGTTCGACTTGAGCCGTGAGCTTTGACATCGTGTCATCGCAAGCCTGTTTAAGTTTCGTGAGCCGTGCGACTTGAGCCGAAGATTTTTCCGCCGATTCGATTGCCGATTGAAGTTCGCGACGTTTGCCTTGCAATTTTCCGAGCGCGTCTTTTTTTGCGGCAAGGTCAGCTGTCAATCGATCCAATTCTTTGCGCCGAATTTCTTCAGCCGTGCGTTTGTCGAGTTCGATTTTTGCGGCGGACAGTTCAGCGGAAATTTTTTCAAGCAACCGTTGAGCTTCGGTTAAAGCCTGCGATTTCTTTTTCAAATCGTCGAACGCCTTATCTAAAATTTCGCCGTCGGAGAATTTTTTTTGTGCGTCGAGTGATTGAGCTTCCAACGTCTTGAGCCGAATTTGTGACGCGTCGAGATCCGCAGAAATTTTTTTAATCAGCGCGGGCAATTCATTTTCTTTGCAAGCCGCCTCGTCGAGCAAGCCGCTTTTGCGTGCCGACAACGTTTCAAATTTGCTGCGTGCCGTGGACATTCGGAGCTTGAGTTCGTCTTCCACGCGCTTAAAAAATTCTGCGTTAAAGAGCGTGTTCAAGACTTTTTGTTTGTCGTCCGATTTTGCGAGCAAAAATTTTTGGAAGGCACCTTGCGGCAACATAATCACTTGGCGGAATTGTTCGCTGTTAAAATGCAAAAGGTCGCGCACATATTCCGAAACGTCTCGCGTCTCAATTAGTCTGCCGTCAATCCGAATTTCCGCAAAAGCTTTCTCTTCCGTCAAGCCGCCGCCGCGTTTGCTCGGTCGCAAATATTTTGGACTGCGTTTGATTGTGTAAGTTTTGCCGCGCACTGCGAATTTGAATTCAACTTCGGTCTTGTCGTTGGGCGATGCCTGTTCGGAGCGCATCATATTGCCGGTTCGTCCGCCGCCGGAACTTTCGCCATAAAGTGCAAAGCAAATCGCGTCAAGAATCGTGGTCTTGCCGGAGCCGGTCGCGCCGTGTATCAGAAAAAAATTTTCGCCGCCGAGTCCTTTCACGAAGTCAATTTCAACAGGTTTGACATACGCACCAAACGCCGTCATTTTAAGTTTAATCGGTCTCAAAGTTCATGCCTCCATTTCGTCGCGAGCAAGTTCAATCAACAAATTCTGCATTGCCGCCCGATAATCGTCGTTCAAAGTCTCGCCGGTCTGTTCAGCAAAAAAATCCGTGAAATAGTCGAGCGTTGAGCCGCCTTCACGCAGAGCAGTCGTCGTCGTGTTGCCGATTGAAATTTCTTGCGGCAGGACAAATTCAACGCTCAACAGATTCGGGAAAACGTCGGCAAGCTTATCTTGAGCGTTAATCTCTCGTTTGGTAAGGCGTGCGTGAATGTAATCTTCGGTGCGCGGAAATTTTTTGAGCTCGGCAAGCGTGCCCGTGACAATGCGAACATCTCGGCGCGGAGTGAGCGGAATTTTTTCCACGTCGACGAAACCTTTTGCATTCAAATTGACAATCGTGACGGACTTTTTATGCGTTGCCTCGTCGAAGGAATATTTCAGCGGAGAGCCGGCGTATCGAATATTTTCAGCAGTGATCTTTTGCGGACGATGAAGATGACCAAGCGCAACGTAATTATAGCCGTTGAAAATTTGCGCGTCGACGTTTGAAGTGCCGCCGACGAATTTGCGTTCCGAATCGGATTCAATGCCGCCCGTCAAAAATGCGTGAGCAACCGCGACATTTCTTTTGCCCGACGGAATTTTTTGCCGCGCAGAATTTATCATTGCGGTAAGTGCGACAGGTTCGGCGAACGGCAACAACGTGAAATAAATTTTGCCGAAGTCGTCATCAATCGGAACAGTCACGGGCGCGGCGTTGACTTTCGACGCGATGAAAATTTTTTGCCGCTCGAAAAGTTTGCTGCCGAAATTCAAACGAGTTGCGCTGTCGTGGTTGCCCGCGACAATCAGCGTCGGCAAATTCTTTTCGGCAAGACGGTTTAGCGTTTCGTCAAACAAATCAACGGCATCAATCGGCGGAACGGCGCGGTCGTAAATATCGCCGGCAATCAAAATCGCATCGATCTTTTCAGCGGCAATGACGTGAAAAATTTCGTCGAGAATAAATTTTTGGTCGTCGAGCAGCGGTTGACCTTTGAACGTTTTGCCCAGGTGCCAATCGGCGGTGTGCAGCAGTCTCATAAAAAAAATCGCCTCCAAAAATTTTGCGGCAATTATATCACATTCGATGACGATAAAAATTTTTTTCAAAAGTATTTACTTAGAGCCGACTCAACGGCTTATAATTGGCGTCAAGAAAATTTTGGGAGTGATTAACGTGAACATGACGCGCAGAAATTTTATCAAGCTTGCGGGCACGACGGGACTTTTGCTGTCCTTCGGATGAGTTTCAGCCGCGACGAGTGAAAAAATTTTGATCGCTTACTTTTCGCGCACAGGCGAAGAATACGGCATCGGCACCATAAATCGCTAATCAGCGTCAAGAAAATTTCGGGAGTGATTGACGTGAACATGACGCGCAGAAATTTTATCAAGCTTGCGGGCACGACGGGACTTTTGCTTTCGTTCGGACGAGTTGACGCCGCGACGAGTGAAAAAATTTTGGTCGCTTACTTTTCGCGCACGGGCGAAGAATACGGACTCGGCACCATCAGCAAAGGCAACACGGCGATTGTCGCGGAGATTATCGCGCAAAAAGTCGGCGGAGATTTATTCGAGATTAAACCTGTAACGCCTTATCCTATCGGCTACGAAGACTGCAAACGCATTGCAAGCCGCGAGAAGGCGACTAAGGCTCAACCGGCATTTGTCGGCGACGTGGAAAACTTTTCGCACTACACGATGATTTTTATCGGCTATCCGATTTGGTACGGAGCTTATCCGCAGATTGTCGAGACGTTCCTTAAACGCTACGACTTCGGCGGCAAAAAAATCGTTCCGTTCTGCACACACGGCGGCAGCGGTCTTTCTGGCACCGATCAGACAATTTCTTTGACTTGTCCGTCCGCGCAGGTGCTCAAAGGTTTTGCAATCAGAGGTTCTGTTGCGCAGAACAATCGTTCGGAGGCTGAATCAATCGTCGTCGAAAATTTGAAACGGCTCGGCTTGTAACAGGAGACAAAAAGTTATGCGGAAAAAATTTTTGGCAACATTGGCGGCAGGATTAATCGCGTTCAGCCCGTTGAGTACAGTCGACGCGGCAAAGCCGATTGTGATTCAAGAGCAAGGCAGTTTCGCAATCGGCGGCTCGACTGTCAAACACGCGGGCACTTTCTCGACGAAAAATTTTCTCTCGCCCGAAGGTCAACGCGCTTACGGAGATCATGCTTATGTTTTCTATCAAATTCCCGTCAAGGCGAAAAAATATCCGTTAGTTTTTCAACACGGCGGTGCACAATCTAAACGCACATGGGAATCAACGCCCGACGGTCGCGAAGGTTTCCAAAATATTTTCCTGCGCAAAGGCTACGGCGTTTATCTTTTAGACCAACCGCGAATCGGCGAGGCAGGACTTTCGACGGAAGCTGTCGGCGATAAAAATCCTTGGGCAGGAAATCCGCTCTATGCCGATAAAACTTTGTTCATGTTGAGCCGCATCGGAACTTTTGACGGTGACACTCCGCACGTTTTCGACAACGCCGCCTTTCCGAATGATGCCGAATCGATTAATCAATTTCAACGCTCGTGGACAAATTACACCGGCGAACTTGACAACGACGTTAATGCCGATGCACTTGCCGCGCTGTTTGAAAAAATCGGTGACGGAATTTTGCTGGTTCACAGCATGGGCGGAACAATCGGTTGGCGCACACCTTTCCGCACCGACAAGGTTAAAGCTATCGTCGCGTTTGAACCGGGCGGCACACCGTTTCTTTTCCCTGAAGGCGAAGTTCCCGAAGCAGAAGTCGCAACGTTTGCTCCGCTAAGTGCAAGTGCTCAAGCAGTACCGCTCGAAGACTTCATGAAGTTGACGAAAATTCCGATTGTCCTCTATTACGGCGACAACATCAAAAAATCGTCGGAGCTTGTCGGCCCGGACAAATGGTATACAGAGCTTGAGATGGCGAAAAAATTTGTGGCGGCTGTCAATCGTCACGGCGGAGACGCTACATTGATTGAACTTCCAAAGGTTGGGCTCAAGGGCAATACGCATTTTCTTATGGCAGACCAAAACAATCAAGAGCTTGCGAATTTGGTGGAGCAGTGGTTGAAGTCGAAAGGACTTGATGTTAAATGAATGCCAAATCATTGATTGAGGAGCTGATAGCATGGCAAAAATTTTAATCGCCTATTACTCGCGCAAAGGTCTCAATTACGTCAGCGGCGCGATAAAAAATTTGGCGAAGGGCAACACCGAAATTGTCGCGGAGAGATTCAACGTTCTGTCGGCGGCGAATTGTTCGAGATTGACACCGTGAAAGATTATCCCGTTGACTACACCGAATGCACCAACGTTGCGAAGGTCGAGATTCAGCAGAAGGCGCGTCCCGAATTGAAACGCTACCTTGACAGCATCGACGACTACGACAAAATTTTTCTCGGCTATCCGATATGGTGGTCAATACCGCCAATGGCAGTGAGCACTTTCCTTGAACGTTACGACTTCGGCGGCAAGAAAATTTTTCCGTTCTGCACGCATGAAGGCAGCGGCTTGGGCGGCTCCGTCAATTACATAAAAAAAATTTGCCCGAAAGCTGTCATCAGTGACGGTCTGGCAATTTACGGCTCGCAGGCAGGTCAATCTGCCGCGCAGGTCGAACGTTGGCTTAAAAGCAAAATTTGAACGGGAGGCAACATCATGGACATCACACGCAGAGATCTTTTCAAAATGGCGGGAGTGGCGGCAATCGGTGCAACCGTCGGACAATTCACGACTTCAAACGTTGAGGCGGCTCATGGCAAAAAAATTCTCAAGCTCAAGGCGGCTCCTGTCGTCGGCTCAAAGAACGTCACCGGCACACAGCGGCTCGGCGGCAAAAGTTTACTTCACGGAAAAAATCGACGCTGATCATCTCATCAAGCTTTACAACATGATTAACGGCGAAATTTACGGCAAAGTCGCTATTAAACTTCACACCGGCGAACCCAACGGTCCGAACATTTTGCCGCGCGACATGGTCAAAGCTTTTCAAGCTCAAGTCCCGAATTCCAACATCATCGAGACGAATACGCTTTACGTCGGCAAACGCTACACGACGGAAGATCATCTCGCGACGATTAAAACCAACGGCTGGAATTTCTGCGAAGTCGACATCATGGACGCGGACGAAGGCTACGTTAATTTTCCCGTGCGCAACGGCTTTCACCTCAAGGAAGTGGCTATGGGCGGTCATTTGGTCAATTATGATTCGGTCATCGTTTTGACGCACTTCAAAGGGCACGCAATGGGCGGCTTCGGCGGCAGTTTGAAAAATATCGCTATCGGCATGGCTAGCGGGCACGTCGGCAAAGTTCAAGTTCACGGCTACGACACCAAGCTCGGTATGCCGCCTAAGGACGTTAATTGGTTCGACGGAACTTTTCCTCTTAAAGAACACCTTATGGAACGCATGGCTGACAGCGGCAAGGCGACTTGTGACTATTTCGGCAAGAGAATCGTCTTCCTGAACGTGATGCGGCGAATGAGCGTCGACTGTGACTGCGCGGGAACTCGTGCTGCCGAACCGACCTGCGCGGACGTCGGAATTCTCGCGTCGACTGATATTTTGGCGATTGATCAGGCTTGCTGCGATTTGGTTTACTCGGCAAAAGACACAGCCGATTTGCGCAAACGCATTGAAGATCGTCATGGACTTCATCAGCTCACGGCAATGGCGCATCACAAAATGGGCAACAGTCAATATGAACTGATTAGCGTCGATTGAGCAGACGATTTAGGAGAACTTCTCAACAGAGAAAAAATTTGTCGCAGTCCGCGCAGATTATGACGGTCGCAGAGGCTCAAACGGCATTCGATAAACTTTCGGCGAACGCAAAGAGACAATCGAGGCATTGGAAGCGGCTCAATCGGCGGAGAAAAAAATTTTGGCGGCAACAGAAAAATTGCGCGGAGAAGTCTCGGCAATGGCTCTACGAAAAAATGATGCTCGCACGTCCAAATTCGCGACGAAGGCTTATGAATTGGGCAAGGGCGTTTGAGGAGCTGACGGCGTGAAAAAATTTTTTCGCGGTGATAATAATTTCACTCGTCGCACTTTCAATCGGCTGTCAAAAGTTCGCGGCAATGGAGACGCTTGAAATGAACGCGGAAACAAAATTGATTGACGTGATGAATCGCCCGGAGTTCGCAGGATTCGGACACTTGCTGATTTCGCAGGGCGTCAAAACTTTATCGGCTGACGACCGAATTAGCGACTTAAAAGATTTTTACATCTGGCACACGCACATTTCGGACGATACAACGCTTGACGTGCTCAACGAATTATCTGCGCGGGCTAAACGCGGCGAAAAAATTTTCTACGCGATTTACGACGACGACCGCAAATTTGAGACAGGCTTATTCTTTTTGCGCGGCAAGAAAGGTGCACCGTTTGCAGTCGTCAATGCCGGCGGCGGTTTCGCTTATGTCGGTTTGTTGCATGAAAGTTTGCCGCACGCGCTGTATCTAAGTCGCAAAGGTTACAATGCCTTCGCGTTGCAATATCGGACGGGTTCTGCGCAAGTTGCCTGCGAAGATTTGGCGGCGGCGTTGAGTTTCATCTTTCGACACGCGGACGAACTCGGCGTTGACGTGAACGGCTACTCGTTATGGGGAGGCTCTGCCGGTGCGCGTATGGCGGCTTATCTCGGCTCTTACGGTGCTGAAAATTTCGGCGGCGACAAAATCCCGCGACCTGCTGCTGTCATCATGCAATACACCGGTCACAGCGATTATACTGCCAATGACCCGCCAACGTTTGCTTGCGTCGGAGCACGTGACGGCATTGCTTCTTGGCGCACAATGGAACGTTGCATTGACAATCTTGCCGCGAATGGTATCGTCACTGAATTTCACAAGTATCCGAATCTTGAACACGGCTTCGGACTCGGACTCGGCACTTCGGCGCAAGGTTGGATTGACGACGCAATTAACTTTTGGGAGGCAAACAGATGAAAGACGTTGTTGTATTGGTCGGCACCGGCTCAATCGGTCAAGCTATCGCTCGACGTGTCGGCGCGGGCAAACATGTTGTCTTGGGCGATTTGAAACAATCGGCGGCAGATTCGGCGGCTAAAATTTTGGAAGAGGCAGGCTTTGAAACTTCAACAATCGCAGTCGACATTTCAAGCCGCGAATCGATTTTGAAACTCATCGAACACGCTCAACAATTCGGTGCAGTGAAAAATTTGATTAACGCGGCGGGCGTGAGTCCTTCGCAAGCACCCGTCGAAAAAATTTTGCAGGTCGATTTATACGGGACGGCGGTCTTGCTTGAAGAATTCGGCAAAATAATTTCGGACGGCGGCTCCGGCGTGATAATCTCTTCGCAATCGGGTCACAGGCTCGGCGCATTGACGGAAGAACAAAATTTTCAGCTCGCCACTGCTCCGACGGAAGAGCTTTTGAATTTGCCGTTCATAAAGGCGATAACCGACACTCTCAAGGCTTATCAATATTCCAAACGTTGCAACGTCTTGCGCGTGGCAGGTCAAGCGACACCTTGGAGCAAACGCGGCGCGACGATCAATTCAATCAGTCCCGGCATAATCATCACGCCGTTAGCAGCTGACGAATTGAAAGGGCCTCGCGGCGAAGGTTATCGCAAAATGTTGGCGGCATCACCTGCAGGACGTGCCGGCACGCCCGATGAAGTCGGCGACCTCGCGGAATTTTTGATGAGCAGTCGCGGACGATTCATCAGCGGCGCAGATTTTCTGATTGACGGCGGAACAACTGCTTCATACTTTTTCGGCGACCTGCAATATCTCAAGGCGACGCACTGAAAAATTTTTCACAGCTCCTTTGCACGACGCAAGGGAGCTTTTTTTATGCGCACATTGCCCGCGAAATTTTTTTGTTAAATTTTTCTTAAATCTTGACTAGAGCGTGTTCACACTATGGAAAATAGAAAATAAAGCTGATAAAATGAAGTCATGAAAATCACACAAGAACAATATGAAAAGATAGAAAAATATC